>NZ_CP183975.1:3650000-4015000 GCF_049913125.1 Luteibacter sp. E-22 | reverse complement strand
GTCCTATGAGGACGAAGTGACTGACACCACGCTTCCAGGAAAAGCCACTAAGCTTCAGCTGTAGAAAAACCGTACCGTAAACCGACACTGGTAGGCAGGGTGAGAATCCCAAGGCGCTTGAGAGAACTCGGGTGAAGGAACTAGGCAAAATGGCACCGTAACTTCGGGAGAAGGTGCGCCTCTTGGTGTGGTCACGTGCGTGACTGAGCATCGAGGGGTCGCAGTAACCTGGCCGCTGCGACTGTTTATCAAAAACACAGCACTCTGCAAACACGAAAGTGGACGTATAGGGTGTGACGCCTGCCCGGTGCTGGAAGGTTAATTGATGGGGTCAGCCGCAAGGCGAAGCTCTTGATCGAAGCCCCAGTAAACGGCGGCCGTAACTATAACGGTCCTAAGGTAGCGAAATTCCTTGTCGGGTAAGTTCCGACCTGCACGAATGGCGTAACGACAGCGGCGCTGTCTCCACCCGAGACTCAGTGAAATTGAAATCGCTGTGAAGATGCAGCGTTCCCGCGGCAAGACGGAAAGACCCCGTGAACCTTTACTATAGCTTTACACTGAACGTTGAGTTCTTCTGTGTAGGATAGGTGGGAGGCTATGAAACCAGGACGCTAGTTCTGGTGGAGCCATCCTTGAAATACCACCCTGAAGTGCTTGACGTTCTAACCTAGGTCCGTAATCCGGATCGGGGACCGTGTATGGTGGGTAGTTTGACTGGGGCGGTCTCCTCCCAAAGAGTAACGGAGGAGCACGAAGGTACGCTCAGCGCGGTCGGACATCGCGCACTGTGTGCAAAGGCATAAGCGTGCTTGACTGCGAGATCGACGGATCAAGCAGGTACGAAAGTAGGTCTTAGTGATCCGGTGGTTCTGTATGGAAGGGCCATCGCTCAACGGATAAAAGGTACTCCGGGGATAACAGGCTGATACCGCCCAAGAGTTCATATCGACGGCGGTGTTTGGCACCTCGATGTCGGCTCATCACATCCTGGGGCTGTAGCCGGTCCCAAGGGTATGGCTGTTCGCCATTTAAAGTGGTACGCGAGCTGGGTTCAGAACGTCGTGAGACAGTTCGGTCCCTATCTGTCGTGGGCGTTGGAGATTTGAGGGGGGCTGCTCCTAGTACGAGAGGACCGGAGTGGACGTTCCGCTGGTGTTCGGGTTGTCATGCCCATGGCATTGCCCGGTAGCTACGAACGGAAGTGATAACCGCTGAAAGCATCTAAGCGGGAAGCACGCCCCAAGATGAGATCTCCCGAGAGCTTGACTCTCCTTAAGGCACCATCAAGACTAGGTGGTTGATAGGCGCGGTGTGGAAGTGCAGCAATGCATTGAGCTTACGCGTACTAATGAGCCGTGAGGCTTGACCATATAACCCCAAGACGCTTCACCGTCTTAATCTCTTACTCGCGGTTCGACTAAAACCCGGACGCTTGTCACTCGTTTACACCCTCTGTGGAGCCGGCGCTTAACGCGCTGCTCCCACCCCTTCCCTGGCGGCTATAGCGGCGTGGTCCCACCTGATCCCATCCCGAACTCAGAAGTGAAACGCGCATGCGCCGATGGTAGTGTGGCTCAAGCCATGCAAGAGTAGGTCACCGCCAGGGGCTTTATCCTAAAAACCCGGTCTCATCAGAGGCCGGGTTTTTTCTTGGCGCGCAGCGCGACCCGCAACAGGTCACCGCCAGGGGCTTTATCCTAAAAACCCGGTCTCATCAGAGGCCGGGTTTTTTCTTGGCGCGCAGCGCGACCCGCAACAGGTCACCGCCAGGGGCTTTATCTAGAAGGCCTCCCCGATTGGGGAGGCCTTCGTCTTTGTGGCGTTGCTGTCGTGCCCAACGGGCACGTACTGCAACAGGTCACCGCCAGGGGCTTTATCCTAAAAACCCGGCCTCATCAGAGGCCGGGTTTTTTCTTGGCCCGGTGGGAGCCGACCGAGTCGGCGATCCCGCGGCAGCGGGCCTGCTCACCGCACGCACCTATCGCCGACTCGGCCGGCTCCCACCAAAGCCACCAAGGAGGGGCTATCGGTCATGATCCCCGATCACGGCCGATCGGCTACATTAGGCCCATGTATCTACAGACTTTCGGGTTGCGCGAGCCTCCGTTCGGCGATGCACCGGACCTTCGGTTCGCGTGCCTGTTCACGCGCGAGCGGGAGATCCTCGCGCATGTCGAATACGAGCTTGGCTCCAGCACCTCCAGCATCAGTCTGGTGACAGGCGAGCCGGGTATCGGCAAGACGCTGCTGTGCATGCTCATCGAGGCGGATGCGCCGAACCACGGCGTGCGCGCGGTGCGCCACGGCGCCGGCGACTATGCACTGGAAACCGTTGCCTGGCTCCGCTCCCTCTATGCCGGCTTCGGCTTGCCGTTGCCGTTGAGCGCCGAGGCCAATACCCAAGAGCACCTCGTCGATGGCCTGGCCGCAGGGCTCGGGCGGCTCGCGCACCACGTCAACCATCGATTCCTGCTGATCCTCGACGATGCCGAAGAACTCAGCGACGGCGACATGGCCATCGTCGCGCGGCTCTTCGCGGCGTGCGAGAAGGCTGCCGCGCCCTTCCATATCGTGCTGGCCGGTGAACCCTCGCTTCGTGAGCGCCTCTCCGGTGCAGGCGCGCCGGAACTGGCAGCGCATATCCGTAGCCGTCTTCCCCTCGTCCCGCTCAATGCCGAAGAAAGCGAGCGGTACGTCCGGCACCGGTTGCACGTGGCCGGAACCTCGCACATGCCCTTCAGTCGCCTCGGCCTGCGCAGCCTGCGTGATGACGGCAAAGGCAATCCGCGGCGTTTGAACACGCTCGCCCACCGCGCGCTGGAAAGGGCGGCGGAGCGTGGCGAACAGTCTATCGGCGAGCGGGCCCTGGGCTTCGTGGTGCGCGAAGCCTTGCCGCACCACGCACGCTACTGGCTGCGACGCTACCGTAAGCCGATCCTCGCGATCGGGGCGATGCTGGCCATCCTGTTCGTGGGCGGGGTAGCCACCTGGTTCCTCACCGGCCACAGCCCCTCGCGGCCCAAGAACCTGGTGACTGTCACGCCCGAGCAGGCGCTGGCCAAGTTCCGCGATGCGCTGCCGACCCCGGATTTGGGCAAGGTGCGCGTCTGGGGCGAGCTTCTTGCCCGCTGGCAGGTGACGTCGAAGGAAACCTCCGTCGCCAACGCGATCAACTGCGATGCCGTCATTTTCCCTGGCTTCGCCTGCGTCAGCGGCCGTGGCTCTCTCGACCAGCTGCGGCGTTTCGACCGTCCCATCGTCCTCGAGCTCGATGAGGCTGACGCGAAACAGCAGGTTCTGCTGGTCGGTGCGGGGGACGAAGCCGTGCGCCTGTACCTCGGCGGCAAGTACGTCGAGCTGACGCGCGAAGCCTTCGAGAAAATCTGGGACGGGCGTTTCTACGCCGTGTTCCGCATCGACCCGGCAATGCCTTCCAAGCTCGCCCGTGGCGCCAGCGGTGACGGGATGGCCTGGTTGCTCAGCCGTCTGCCGCCCGATCCTACCGCCAGCGGCAGCGCGACGGCGGCGACCACCTTCGACCGCACGGTGGAAGCCCGCGTGCTCGCCTTGCAACAGCGCTTCGGCATCGCGGCCGACGGCGTGGTGGGGCCGGAAACCATGTTCGCACTGTCTTCGCTGGAAGCCGACGGTCCGCACCTCGCCCGCGGCGTGCCCTGAGCATGTTCGTCCAGGTCGATACCCGGCGGCGGTCCCGCTTGTGCTGGGCGACGATGCTCGTCGTCATCGTATGCGTGGTGAGTTTCGTCGCGCTGGCCCTGAGTGGCCGCACCGAGCGTATCTCGATCATGCTGCATTGGGGCACGGTGCCGGCGCACCTGTTCGGTACCGGCTTGCCCTTGTGGGAGCAGGTGAGCGACCCCGCGCTGCTGCGCCTGTTCACGGCCATGTTCATCCATGGCGGCTGGCTGCATCTGTTGAGCAACCTGCTCTTCCTCGTGATCTTCAGCCTGCCCGCCGAACGGAGCCTCGGATCGCCGCGATTCCTGCTGCTGTTCCTGCTCGGTGGTGTCGTCGCCAACCTCATCGGCGCGATCTCGCTAACCGGCGTGCGCGTGGCGATCATCGGCTGCAGCGGTGCGGTATCCGCGGTGGTGGGTGCCTATGTCACGTTGTTCCCGCGTGCGAAGCTAGGCCTGGTGCTGCCACTCGGCCTGTACCTCGAGTTCGTCCGTGTGCCTGCCTTCGTGCTGATCGGCATCTGGGCCCTCGTGCAGTTGCTTTTCAGCTATGCGGGCGCCAGTTACGGTGCCGTCGTCTGGTGGACCCACATCGGCGGCTTCCTGTTCGGCATCGTGTTCGCGCTGTTCTCACGCGGCGCCATCGCCCGCCGTCTACGCGGCTGACATCTCGCTTGACGCGAGCAGGTGCTCGCGTACGAAGTGGCGCAGCAGCATCGTCGCATCGGGCGTAGGTACGACCGCGGCAAGCAAGGCGTCGGGAGCATGGCCTTCCTCACGCAGCACGTCGTGCTTGCGTCGGATATAGGCGCGCATCACCTCGGCTGAGAACTCCGGATGGAACTGCGTGCTGATCGCGTGCTTGCCGTAGCGGACGAGGTGGTGCGGATCACGATCGGACCGCGCCAACGACACTGCGCCACGGGGTAACTCCATGACGCTCTGCTCGTGCGTGGCATGGGCGTGGAATTCCTGTGGCAGGCCCGCGCCGAGGGCGTCTTTCTCCGCATCGCCCTGGGTCACGATGCGCAGCGTGCCCATTTCACGGCCGCCGGGCAGGTAATCCACCCGGCCCCCTAGCGCATGCGACATCAGTTGATGTCCGTAGCACACGCCCAGCATGGGCAGGTCCACGTCCATCGCATTGCGAATCCACGCCGCCGTGCGTTCGCTCCAGGGCAGTTTCTCCGTCACCATCGACGCGGAACCGGTGATCACGGCGCCGGCGCAGTCATCAGGATCGGGCAGGCGATCGCCCTGCTCGACGTCGATCACGCGAACATGCGCGTCACGAAGACGCAAGCCCAGGCGGAACCAGCGCGGAAAATCGCCATGGCGAGCGCTGATGGTCTCGGGCGCGCGCCCGGTACGAACGATGAGAACGGGCTTCATGGCTGGGTGCTGTCGTCGATATCGGTGGGTGGAAGCACGTTGAGTACTTCCCGTACGGTAGTGAGCCCGGCGGCCACCTGCATGGCCGCCGAAATGCGCAGCGGTTTCATGCCCTCGCGCAAGGCCGCGTCGCCGAACTTGCCGAGGTCGAGCTCGGACGAAATGATCGAACGAAGCCTTGCGGAGACGGGCATCATCTCGTAGACGCCGGTGCGGCCGAGGAAGCCCGTCTTGCGGCATTCCAGGCACCCGACCGGCTCGAATACGCGTTCCGGCACGGGCACGTCCCATCCATGGGTAAGCACAGCCCACGAAACAGGGTCTTGTGTACCTGCCGACTTGCAGTGCGGGCAAAGCGTGCGCACCAATCGTTGTGCGACGACGCCCGTCAGCGTGGACTGGATGAGGTAGTGCGGCACGCCCAGGTCGAGCAGGCGGGTCACCGCGCTCGGCGAATCGTTGGTATGCAGTGTCGATAGCACCAGGTGGCCGGTGAGCGAGGCTTGCACGGCCATCTGCGCGGTTTCCAGGTCGCGGATCTCACCGATCATGATGATGTCCGGATCCTGGCGCAGCAGCGTGCGCACGCCAGCGGCGAAATCCAGTTCGATCGCGGGTTGCACCTGCATCTGGTTGAGCTCGGGCGAGACCATCTCGATCGGATCTTCGACCGTGCAGACGTTGAGTTCCGGCCGCGCGAGGTGCTTCAGCGTCGAGTAGAGCGTCGTGGTCTTGCCCGAGCCGGTGGGGCCGGTCACCAGCACGATGCCGTGCGGACGCTCGACCATGCCTCGCCAGATGCGGTCTTCCTCGACAGAAAAGCCCAGCTGCGCGAAATCCTTCATCACCAGGTCGGGGTCGAAGATACGCATCACCACCTTCTCACCGAAGGCGGTCGGCATGGTGGATATACGCAGTTCCACTTCGCGGCCACCCGCCGACCGCGTCTTGATGCGGCCATCCTGCGGGCGGCGCTTTTCCGCCACGTCCATGCGGGAGAGGATCTTCACACGGGCCGTCACGGCGGTCATCACCGGCGGTGGCAGCTCGAACACCTTCTGCATCACGCCGTCGATACGGAAGCGCATCTGCCCGGCATCGCGACGCGGCTCGAGGTGGATGTCCGATGCGCGTTGTTCGAACGCGTATTGCAGCAGCCAGTCGACGATGTGCACGACATGGCGATCGTCCGCGCCCACTTCGCCGGCCTTGCCGAGCTCCACCAGCTGTTCGAAGTTGATGATCTTGTTGGGCTCGCCGCCACCCTTGTCCTGGGCGAGCTGGATCGACCGCTGCACGCCGTAGAACTCGAGCAGGTAGCGGTTGATGTCGATCGGGTTCGACACCACCCGGCGGACGTCGCGGCGGAGCATCTGGGCCAGATCGTTGGCCCAGGCCATGTCGAAGGGCTCGGCCGTGGCGAAGGTGACCTCCAGGGAGGACGCCGCCACAGGCAGGATGCGGTGGCGCTGCGCGTAGGCGCTGCTCACCACCTGGGTGACCTGGGCCACGTTGACCTTCATCGGGTCGATCTTGAGATAGGGCAGGTCGGCCTTGCCGGCCAGCCATTCCATCAGGGTCTCCAGGCTGAGCGGACGGCCAGCCTCCCGGCGGTTCTCCAGCTTGCTGTTGGCGACCAGGACCAGGGGGTGCAGTTCGATGGCTGACTTGCCGCTGCGCGAACTCATGCGGACACGCTTGGCGTCCTCGCCGGTGAGGTACCCGTCGACGACGAGCGAGGCGAGCACCTCGTCCAGTTCCAGCCGGCCTCGGCGGCCGAGCAGCGCGCCGGGTTGCGGATTGACTGCCATTGCGTCCGACCCTGTGTGAATCCTACGCCGCTATACTAGCCCGCTTTCTCAAGGACTCGGGAACCATGTCCGCGCCCACCTTCCAAGACGTGATCCAGACCCTGAACCGCTATTGGGCGGACCAGGGCTGCGTGCTGGTCCAGCCGCTCGACACCGAGGTCGGCGCGGGTACGTTCCACCCCGCGACCTTCCTCCGCGCGCTCGGACCCGAGCCCTGGGCCGCCGCCTACGTGCAGCCTTGCCGCCGCCCGACGGACGGCCGCTACGGCGATAACCCGAACCGCCTGCAGCACTACTACCAGTACCAGGTGGTGCTCAAGCCGAATCCGGACGACATCCTCGAACGCTACATCGGCTCGCTGAAGGCGCTGGGCATCGATCCGCTGGTACACGACCTGCGCTTCGTCGAGGACAACTGGGAATCGCCCACCCTGGGTGCCTGGGGCCTCGGCTGGGAAGTCTGGCTGAACGGCATGGAGGTGACTCAGTTCACCTACTTCCAGCAGGCTGGCGGCCTGGAGTGCCGCCCCGTGACGGGCGAGATCACCTATGGCCTCGAACGCCTGGTGATGTACCTGCAGAACGTCGACAGCATCTACGACATCGTATGGACGCATGCCCCCCACGGCGTGGTGACCTACGGCGACGTGTTCCACCAGAACGAGGTGGAGCAGAGCACCTATAACTTCGAATACGCCAACGTGGCCGAGCTGCTGCACTGGTTCGACGTCTGCGAGGGCGAAGCGGGCAAGCTGATCGCCGCCGGGCTGCCGTTGCCCGCATACGAGCAGGTCTGCAAGGCCAGCCACGCCTTCAACCTGCTCGACGCGCGGCGCGCCATCAGCGTGACCGAACGCCAGCGCTACATCCTGCGCGTGCGCACGCTGGCCCGCAGCGTGGCCGAGGCCTATGTGGCACAGCGCGAGAAGCTGGGTTTTCCGGGTCTGAAGAACGACAAGGAGGCCGTCCATGGCCGATAAGCGACTGCCCCTCGTCATCGAGCTGGGCACCGAGGAACTGCCGCCGAAGGCACTCGACGATCTTGCCGGCGCCTTCGCACGCGGTGTCGTCGAGGGCCTGGAAAAGCGCGGCGTCGCCGCAGACTACGCTTCGGCGAAAACCTACGCATCGCCTCGCCGCCTCGCTGTGCACATCGCGGACGTCGCCGTGGCCCAGCCCGAGCAGAACGTGGAACGCCGCGGTCCCGCCGTGGCCGCCAGCCTTGGCGCCGACGGTGAACCCAGCAAGGCGCTGGTCGGTTTCGCACAGTCCTGCGGCGTCGAGGTCTCCGCGCTGGAGAAGCTCGAGACCGACAAGGGCGCATGGTTCGTCTTCCGCGCGGTGAAGCCCGGCCAGTCCACGGCGGCGCTCTTGCCCGAGATCGTGGCCGAATCCCTCAAGGCGCTGCCGATCCCCAAGGCCATGCGCTGGGGCAACCGTGAAGACAGCTTCGTGCGCCCGGTGCACACGCTGCTGATGCTGCATGGCGCGGATATCGTCGAGGGTGAAATCCTCGGGTTGAAGAGCGGCCGCCTCAGCAGCGGCCACCGCTTCCACCATCCCAAGCCGGTGCACGTGGCGGATGCCGACAGCTGGCTCGACGCATTGCGCCATGCGCACGTCATCGCCGACCCCGCCGCGCGTCGCCAGCGTGTACGCGACGAGGTCGCCCGCGTCGCCACCGGTGGCATCCCGCGCCTCTCCGAAGGCTTGCTCGACGAGATCGCCAACCTCACCGAATGGCCGGTCGCCATCGCTTGCACGTTCGAGCGTGAGTTCCTCGACGTGCCGCCCGAGGCGCTGGTCACCACCATGGAGACCAACCAGAAGTTCGTCCCGGTGTTCGATGCCGAGGGCAGGCTCACGGAACACTTCATCGGCGTGGCCAACATCGAAAGCCGCGATCCCGCGGAAATCCGCAAAGGCTACGAGCGCGTGATCCGCCCGCGCTTCGCCGACGCGAAGTTCTTCTGGGACGAGGACCTCAAGACCCCCCTGGCCGATTACCAGGAAGGCCTGAAGAACGTCACCTATCAACAGTCGCTCGGCAGCCTGTGGGACAAGACCGTGCGGGTCGCCGAACTGGCGCGCATCATCGCCAACCGGGTCGGCGTCGATGCCGGCCAGGCCACCCACGCCGCCGCGCTGGCGAAATGCGACCTGCTCACGCGGATGGTCGGCGAATTCCCCGAGTTGCAGGGCGTGATGGGCCGTTATTACGCCACGCGCCAGGGTATCGCGACCGAGGTGGCCGACGCGCTCGACAGCTTCTACCAGCCGCGTTTCGGTGGCGACGCCATCGCCGCCGGCAAGGTCGGCCAGGTGCTGGCCGTGGCGGAGCGCCTGGACACGCTCGCGGGCATCTTCGCCGTCGGCCTGAAGCCCAGCGGCAACAAGGACCCGTTCGCCCTGCGCCGCGCCGCGCTGGGTCTGGCGCGCACGCTCATCGAGGGTGGCCTGGACATCGACCTGCGCGCCACCCTGACGGAGGCGTTCGAACTGGTTCCGGAAGCCGCCCTGATCGCCGGCGTGAAGCCCGGCAAGGACGGCAAGGCCCCGGCCGTCGACATCGGCGCCCGCCGCCGCGAACTCGGCGACGAGGTCCACGCCTTCGTGCTCGATCGTCTGCGCGGCTATTACGCCGACCAGGGCTATTCGGCCGACCAGTTCGAAGCCGTGCTGGCCGTGACACCGGCCACGTTGCCCGACTTCGACCGCCGCCTGCGCGCCGTGGGCGAATTCGCCCGTCGCGCCGAGGCGGCCAGCCTGGCCGCGGCGAACAAGCGCGTCGCCAACATCCTGCGCAAGCAGGCGGAGGAAGCGAACGCGTCGCCTATCCCGGGCACGGTCGACCCGGCGCATTTCGAGCTGGATGCGGAGCGTGAGTTGCATGCGGCGCTGGACGCCGCCCGCGCCGATAGCCAGACGTTGCTGGCCAATGGCGACTACACCGGCACGCTGGCGCGGCTGTCGGCGCTGCAAGCGCCCGTCGATCGCTTCTTCGACGACGTGCTGGTCAACGCCGAGAATCCAGCGGTGCGGAGCAACCGCCTGGCGCTTCTGGCGCAATTGAAGGCCAGTTTCGGAGCGATCGCCGATATTTCACGGCTTTGACCTCGCGGACATGACGTGTGGCGCGCGGTAACTCGCGCGCCAACGCGTAGGCGCGGCATCAGGCGGCCGCCACGCCCTTGTCGTCGTGGATGCGCGATACCACCGTACGCCTGAACGCGACCATCCGGTCCGCGTAATCCTGCTCGCCCGAGCGGCTGAGGATCGAATACATCTCGGCCACCAGGTCGGCGTGGCGCACGGGAGAGAAGCGGCTGCCGGCCATCTCGATGTCCGACTGCAGCAGCTTCATCGCCGCGGCGAGGCGCGACGGGTCCAGCACGCCCGGAGCGGTGGTCGATATCTCGCGGCCATCGCGGCCACGCGCGGACTCCTTGGACTCGGTGCGTGCCACGGCGTCGTCGCCCGACCCGTCGAGCATCATGGGGCCCTCGCCGGCGGCGAGCCAGACCAGCGACAGGCCCAAGGTCTTGGCCATCGTCACGCACCGGCCCCGGGAAGGGTCGGTGTTGCCGTCACGCCAGCTGCGCACGACGCCCTCGGAGAAGCCGCAGCGGCGGGCGATCTCACTGACGCTGCCGCACATCTTGATGACCGCGCGGACGCGGGTGGCAAACGAGGACGTCGGCACCGCGGTGTCGACGCGCCCGGTTTCCAGCCCCACATGGGCGGCGTCGGCCAGGATGGATCCCCGTGTATTGTCGTTCATGCGATTGAAACCTCGTGATTCAGAAGGCCGCCCCCCGGCGATTACGCGCAACCAACGCGCGAACCTGATGGTTGGTGTACAGCGACTAGCCTTCGAAAGCCTTTCATGCCGGAAGTTTCCGTAGTTTCTCGCTGCCTCGGCAGCGAATACCTCCGGAAGACGGGGTGTGACGCACGAATAATCACCACATCTTGCTAGGAATGTTTCCTACCCGGCGGAATGGTCATGTGCCATTAGTCATCCTGATCGTGACGATAAGTCCTTGATCTTTACACCAAAGACGTTGGTCAAGTCGTTATATCAATGCGTAAGTTATTGCCGAGCACAGTATTTTTAGCGTTATTTTCCTGTTGTAGGTCGCAAAATCCTGCGCTATACGTCATCTCGCGCGACGCGTTCTAAGGGGGAGAGTCGCGCGCCAGGGGCATCAGGGGGGAGTCCCGCATTTCGCTTTCGCCGGCCATGGGCCGGTGCGGCGTACTGCGCGGATTTCAAATCAAAAAACCTCGCTCGTATTCCACCGGCCGTTTTTCGTGCCGGGCGGGTGAGTGCGCACGTTATTCCGAACGCACTGGGGAAGTGCGGTCTACTTGGGGAGTCACAAATGAATGTTTTGAAGTACGGCAGCCGGCCTTTCCGCCGCACTGCCCTCGCTACGGCGCTCGGTGTCAGCCTCGCCTGCGGCGGCGTTGTCCATGCGCAGTCGAACGCATCCGGCGTGATCTTCGGCCATGCCGACGACGCTGCGGGCGCGACCGTGCACATCGTCAACGTGGACACAGGCTTGTCCCGTGACGTGCCGCTTCCGGCGGACGGCCGCTTCCGCGCCACGTCGCTGCCGGTCGGTCACTACAAGGTGTCGCTCGAGCGCAACGGCACGACCGTCGCGACGCGCGACGTACAGGTGAACATCGGTTCCGGTACCGACGTCTCCTTTGCCGCCGCCGCCTCGGCCTCCTCGGCTACCAGTCTCGAAGGCGTGCAGGTAACGGGTACCGCACTCCCGGCGATCGACGTATCGTCGGTCGATTCGCGCACCGTGCTAACCGCCGAGCAGCTGCAGCGTATCCCGGTCGCCTCGAACGTCAATGCCGCCGCCCTGCTGGCTCCCGGCGTCGTCAGTGGCGACTCCCGCTACGGTGGTGTCGTCTCGTTCGGTGGCGCCTCCGCCGCCGAGAACCAGTACTATATCAACGGCTTCGCGGTGACGAACCCGCTGACCGGCCTGGGCTTCGCCACCTTGCCGTTCGACGCCATCGACCAGCAGCAGATCCTGACGGGCGGCTACGGCGCCGAATACGGCCGTTCCACTGGCGGTGTCGTCAACCTGACCACCAAGCGCGGTGGCAATACGTGGAAATTCGGCGCGCAGGTGCAATGGAGCCCGCGCGCGCTGAAGGCGGACCCGAGGAATATCTATTATCCGAAGACCTCGGGTAACGTCACCGACGGCGCGCTTTACCAGTACCGCAAGGGCAACAAGACGACCGATACCCTGTACGGCCTGTATTTCAGCGGCCCGCTGATCAAGGACAAGCTGTTCGTCTATGCCGCGGCCGACGTCGTGCGCACGGACGGTTCCGATGGCGTCACCAACGTCCTCACCCAGACCTCGTTCGATGGTCCGCTGAAGGCGAACCACTGGTTGGGCAAGATCGACTGGAACATCACCGATAGCCACATCCTCGAGTTGACCGGCATCGGCGATACCAACCTCAACGACACCACCATCTATTCGTATGACTACGAGACCCTCTCGCGCAAGGCGTTGATCGGCTCCGAACACCAGAAGAACATCGGCACGGCCAATTCGACGCCGGGCGGCATCATGTACATCGGCAAGTACACCGGGTACATCACCGACTCGCTGACCATCGACGCGCTCTACGGCCACAGCAAGACCGATCACGTGGATAACGTGTCCGGCGCCGCCGGTGTCGTGTGCCCGAACATCGTCGATAACCGAAACGTTCCCGCATCGCTCAAGCGCGTCAGCTGCGCGCCGGTGCAGGGCAACCTCATCGCGCCGGGCGCACAGGACAAGGTCAAGAACTGGCGCTTCGATGTGCAGTACAGCATCGGCGATCACGACCTGCGCGTCGGTATCGACAACCAGACGGCGGAATCGTACGGCGGCCTTGCCGTGCAAGGCGGTGCGTTGTGGACGTATAGCACCCCTCCCGCTTCGGGTACCGTTTCGGGCTTCCCGGAACTGGCCATCCCGCCGGGCTCGACCGAAATCGTCCGTCGCCAGATTTTCCGCGCCGCCGGTAACGTCAAGGTCGAGCAGGAAGCGCAGTTCATCGAAGACCACTGGCAGATCTCACAGAACTGGTTGGCATACCTGGGCCTGCGTAACGAGCAGTTCAAGAACTTCAACACCGATGGTGTCGTGTTCGTGAAACAGCGCCACCAGCTTGCTCCGCGCCTGGGTGTCACCTGGGATGTCTTCGGCGACTCGACCTTGAAGATCTACGCCAATGCAGGCCGGTACCACCTCGCCATTCCTTCCAACGTCGCCATCCGCGGCGCGGGCCCGCAGTTGTTCGAGCGTCAGTACTTCACCTACAGCGGCATCGATCCGACGACGAACGCGCCGATCAATCCCACGCCGATCTCCGATATCCATTACGCGAACGGCGCCGACGGCAGCGCTCCCGATCCGAAGACGTTGTCGGCCAAGAACCTGAGTGCCTATTACCAGGACGAGTACATTCTCGGCTTCGACAAGCAGCTCTCGACCGATTGGACGATCGGTGCGAAGGCTACCTACCGCAAGCTCAAGAGCGTCATCGACGATATCTGCGACAGCCGCCCGATCGAAGCCTGGGCCGAGAAGAACAACGTCACGATCAGCCCCGACGCGGAAATTCCCGGATGCCTCCTGTTCAACCCGGGCAAGGGCAATACGTTCACGATCGACCTGGACGCCGATGGTCGTTACGAGCAGGTCAAGCTCACCAAGGAAGACCTCGGTTTTCCGGACCTCAAGCGTAAGTACCTGGCGCTCAACCTCTACGTCGAACACCAGTTCAACAACCAGTTCTACGGTCGCGCCGAGTACGTCTGGTCGCACAGCTTCGGTAACTCCGAAGGCCTGCTGAAGTCGGACATCGGCCAGCTCGATCCTTCCGTCACGCAGGACTGGGATTACCCGGAACTGATGATCGGATCGAATGGTCCGCTGCCCAGCGATCGACGTCACCAGCTGAAGGCTTATGGCTTCTGGCAGGCGACGCCGGAATGGTTGTTCGGTGCGAACCTGTCCGCCATGTCGGGCCGTCCCAAGAACTGCCTGGGCGTGCGCGATCCTGACGTGTACCAGTACGGATCTTCGTATTTCTACTGCGACGGCGAAGCGCCGCGTGGCTCGCGTGGTCGCCTGCCGTGGACCTATCAGCTCGCGCTCAGTGCTGAATATCGTCCGGCGATGTTCAATCACGACCTGTCGCTGAAGGTGGATGTGTTCAACGTCTTCAACCAGCAGCGCGAGCAGAACATCGACGAGACCTACCAGACGGCCGATGGCACGCTCAGCCCGACTTATGGTCGTCCGCTCAGCTTCTCCGTGCCGCGTAGCTTCCGTCTGACGGCGCGTTACGACTTCTCGCTGTAGTTCGCTTTAAAAGGTTAAAAGAAGAAAGGGTCGCGGGGCGTTTACGCCCTGACGACAAGGAAAAGCGTCTCCCCAGATTGCCCTCGGCGTCTCCCGCCGGGGGCATTTTTTTTTAACGGAAGCGTTTCATTTGTAACCAAATTTTGACCGTTTTGCTTCCTTTTAGGGGCAGTCATGGCTTGCTGGGGGCCAAGAAAAACTGCCGATCCCTTGTAAATAATTTGTTGACATGGCGGTCAGCGTCCGCCTATGTTCGGCATCGACGATTCTGGCCGGTACTTTTGTGAACCACGTTCACATTACCGTTCAGTGAAGAGTCGACGGCTTGTCGGGAGCAAGTCCAAGGGGAGAGGCGTACCGCTCTGGGAGGAGTGGCGCGCTGGCAAAACCCCCAAACCCTGCACCCGCTCAGGTCACTATTTTCCGGCCTTGGTCGGTTTTGCGTGTTTTCAGGCCCGGTTGGGCCGATCTGGGGAGATTTGCAATGAGTTCTCGTAGCATCCGGCAGGCGTCTGTCCTGCGTCGTTCTTCGCTCGCCCTCGCGCTGGCCGTCGGACTCGGCGGGTCCGGAATGGTGGTCGCGCAGTCCACCGTGGGTACGATCTTCGGTAGCGCGACCCCCGGCCAGACCGTCACCGCGACCAGCGCCTCTGGCGTGACCCGTACGGTTACTGTCGACCAGTCCGGTCGATACACGATCGGTTCGCTGCCGGTTGGCACCTATACCGTGTCGGTTTCCTCCGATGGCGCGACGGTTTCGAGCCGCGACAACGTCGGCATCCGCGTCGGTTCCGGTACCGAGGTTTCCTTCAACAACCCCAAGACGGCAGGCGAGGCACAGGATCTGTCGGGACTGACCGTCTCGGCGAATACCCTGCCGTCCATCGACGTCACGGGCGTGGATTCGCGTACGGTCGTTACCGCACAGCAGTTGCAGAAGCTCCCGCTTGCTCGTAGCGCCGATGCGATCGCGCAGCTGGCACCTGGCGTCGTGCAGGGCAGCTCGGACTTCACCAACCAGTCCAACGGTCAGCGTCTCTCCTCGTTCGGCGGTGCCGGCGTGTCCGAGAACGCGTATTACATCAACGGCATGAATGTCACCGACCCGCTGAACGGCCTCGGCGGTATCGAACTGCCATACGGCTCGATCGAACAGCAGGAAGTGCTGACCGGCGGCTACGGTGCCGCATATGGTCGTTCCGACGGCGGTGTGATCAACCAGGTCGGCAAGCGCGGTACGAACGAATGGCACTTCGGTGCGCAGATTCTCTATACGCCGGAATGGGCGCGCGGCACGCCGTCCAGCACTTACTACGGCAAGGGCTATCCGGGTGGCGAGCTCAACGGCACGCTTTACCAGAACCGCAGCGCCAACAAGGGCTGGGAAGCGGTTGAAAGCGCTTATGTCGGTGGTCCGCTGATCAAGGACAAGCTGTTCATGTTCGCGTCGGTCGAAGCCGCCAAGACCGAAGACAAGTACACCGGCGTCAACTCCAGCGCCGCCCAGCAGACCAAGCGCACCTTCAAGGATCCGAAGTGGTACGCCAAGGTCGACTGGAACATCACTGACAACCACATCCTCGAGCTCACCGCCGCCTCGACCAAGCACGAGTACAACGGCTCGAACTACGAGTACAACTACGACGATTTCAGCCGCGGCGAGTATCTCGGTCAGGACGTTCCGACCAAGACTTCGGCGAAGATGTGGATCGCGAAGTACACCGGCTACATCACCGACGATTTCACCGTGTCGGCGCAGTTCGGTAAGCAGATCACGGATATCTATCAGGAGAACGTGAATAACTATCCTGACCTGATCCCGATTCTCGGTTCGACCAATCAGAATCCGGCGTTCACCGGCGGCGCACCGATCACCAACGCGAACAAGGTCATTCAGTACACCGATCCGACCCATTCGACGCGCGGTGCGAACTACCGTATCGATCTGACGTACAAGCTGGGTGATCACACGATCACTGCCGGTATCGATAACCAGCGTACGCAGGATCTGAACGACAGCACCTTGATGGCCCCGAATGCCGGCTATGCCTGGCAGTACGGTCGCCAGAACAACCCGGCCAGCGAAATTGCCGAGGGTGAGGTCGACGCCCCGATCGGTTATCCGGGTGGCCAGAATGGCTACTTCGTGGACAAGTATGTCCAGTACACCAGTGCCTCGACCCGCGTCGAACAGCGCGCCCAGTACATCGAAGATACCTGGCAGGTGACCGACCGCTGGCTGGTGAAGATCGGTCTGCGCAACGACCAGTTCACCAACTACAACCCGGATGGCGATGCGTACATCACGCAGACCCGCCCGCAGTGGGCACCTCGCCTTGGTTTCAGCTGGGACGTCTTCGGTGACTCCAGCTTCAAGGTCTACGGTAACGCCGGTCGTTACTACCTCGCGCTGCCGACCAGCGTCGCACTCCGCGGTGCTTCGGGCTCCTACTACACCAAGGAGTACTACACCTACACGGGTATCGACGCGAATGGTTATCCGACCGGGCTGACCCCGATCAACACCTACCAGGGTGCGGGCGTGCCTTACTCGGCTAATCGCGAATACGGCCAGCAGCCGGATCCGAAGACCGTGACGGCCAAGAACCTGAAGGCTCAGAACCAGGATGAGTACATCCTCGGCTTCGACAAGGTCCTGAACGATCAGCTGAACTTCGGCATGAAGGCGACGTACCGCAGGCTCAATCGCATCATCGACGACGTCTGCGACACCGACGTGCTCGAAGGCCAGGCCATTGCGCAGGGTGCCGACGTAAGCGGCTTGCGCGGCTGCTACTTCTTCAACCCAGGCAATGCGGCGACGTTCCAGCTGCCGAACGCGACGGGTGGCTACCAGCAGGTCCACATCACGAATGCCGATTTCGGCTTCCCGAAGCCGAAGCGTAAGTACTACGCGCTGGATACGTACCTCGAGCATCCGTTCGATGGCAAGCTGTGGGGCCGTATCACCTACACCTTCTCGAAGAGCTACGGCAACTCGGAAGGCCAGGTGAAGTCTGACATCGGTCAGCAGGACATCGCTGCGACGCAGGACTGGGATTACCCGTCGATCATGGAATACGGCTCCGGCCGTCTCCCGAACGACCATCGCCACCAGATCAAGGCTTACGGTACCTGGCAGATCACCCCGGAATGGAACATCGGCGGCATTCTGCAGATGGCCTCCGGTTCGCCGAACTCGTGCGAAGGTCTGTATGGTCCCAACCAGACCGTTCCGGCGTACAACGGCAACTACTACCACTGGTGCGATGGCGTGCCGTCGCCGTACGGCTCGAAGGGTACGACCGACTGGACGCACATCCTGTCGCTCAATGCCGAATACCGTCCGGCGTTCGCGGATCACAAGCTCGCGTTCAACGTGAACGTGTACAACGTTCTCAATGAGCAGAAGCCGACCCGTCTGAACTCTGACTACTCGGATGGCAATTACCAGACGCCGCAGTCGTGGGAAACCCCGCGCTACGTTCGCTTCGGTATCACCTACGACTTCTGATCCAACGAAGTCACGGGTTGGCCCGCTGCGGGTAATTCGTAGCGGGCGAAACGAAACGCCACCTTCGGGTGGCGTTTTTTTTGTGCTTCGGGACTTCCTTCGTTCGGCGGCATGACCGGCCCAATTCATAATGGGTGCTTCTGAAAGCTCCAATAAATCAATAATTTGCCGATTTTCGGCAAATTTAAGCCCAGGCATGCGGAAGGCGTCGCGAAATAAGCATTCCATAAGGCTTGTCCCTTGACTTTTCCCGCAGCCCATTTGCCGGTATGCTCCGAGATTCCCCCCGGAAGGCCTTGTGCGCCATGCGCGCGCGTATCTTCCGTGACCCATGACATTTCCGTTCCGTAACGAGGTTCGACCCATGCGCAGGATCTTCTTGTCGCTCGCATCCGTGGCCGCACTGGCTCTTGCCGGCTGCAGCGGCGGCTCCGACAACAACGGCCAGCAGGCCGCCGCCGGTGGCAGCGACAATGCCGCTCCCGCCAATGCCAACGCCGTTACCGGAACGGTCGCGCTTCGCGACGCCGGCGCGCAGCTATCGCCGGATGCCAAACTTGAACTCAAGCTTGTCGACGTCTCGGCTGAAGGCTCGCAGCCCCTCGCATCCAAGACGATCCAGCCGGTCACCTTGCCGCAGCAGTTCCAGCTCGATTTCAACCCGTCCGACCTCAATCCGAACGACATGTACATCGTCGAGGTGTCCCTGCAGGACGGTGAGCGTCACTACTCCTCGCCGCTGAAGACACCGGTGCTGACCAAGGGTGCGAAGAACGTCGCCAACATCCAGCTTGTCGGTGAAGCCACCCCGGGTGAGAAGGAGTTGTCCGGCTTCAACAGCGTGAAGAAGAACATCGGCGGCATGAAGGTCACCCAGGGTACCGCGCTGAAGGAAGGCGAATCGCGCGGCTGGCAGATCTTCAAGAAGGGTAATGACGTCCAGTTCGTGATCGAACTCGTCGACTACGGCGACAAGGGTTTCACCTCGACGAACTACGCTTATAAGAACGGCAAGCCGTGGGTTATCGTCCAGGAGAAGAAGCCGAGCAAGGATGGCAAGCCGACCTCGATCGAGCGCGCGGGCTGGAACGATGCCGGTGAGTTGGTGCTGAAGCAGGATGAAGCCGGCGGCAAGGTCGACGTGCTGAGCGACGATGCCGCCAACGACCTGAAGAAGCAGGCCGAGGCGATGTACGCGAAGGGCGGCGGTAAGAAGTAACTCCACCTTCGTTGCGAACGATAAGAAAACGCCGGCTTGTGCCGGCGTTTTTTATTTGGAACGAATTTAACCACCAAACCCGGACGAGTAGGCACCTATGCCCGAAAGCTCCGACGGAGCAGGGAGCGAGCAATCCTTCTTGTTGAAGAAGGGGCCTCCGGGGTACGTCGGGTCGGTGCAGTAATTGTTAATGGTTCGACCGGTTGCGGAACGGAAATAAGCGACGCTGTCGACGGTATTGTGACCTACCGTGCTGCAGACGCCGAGGGCGTCGCACGAGACGATGGGGTCGCCACATCCATACTCGAATTCCACACGATAAGCGTTGGCGACGTCGATATTGCCGGCATGCTCACGGACGTTATTGCAGTAAAGATTCTGGTTTCCGATGATGTTGTCGTTCGCATCGAAATAAATGACTGCGCGCGCGAACTGCGGCAGTGCCAGGGATACACCTGGGAGAGCGCCAAAACAGACAAGAAGAAGGGCGGCGAGCAGGTAGCGGGTCCGATTCATCTAAGCATCCTCTGATGGCCTCGAATGAGGCTCGTCGAGTCTATGCGGCTGATGTATCCCGCACGCATCGAATGGCGTGCTTCCTCCGCGGCCTACATGGCTTTCAGAAATTTCCTACGCATTTCCGGCAAGAAAACTGGCTGCTAATAAAAAACGCCGGCGTTTCCGCCGGCGTTTCCGTCGTCATCACATATCGACGGATCAGAACGCCATCTTCACACCCAGGTTCAACCCGTTGTAACGCTGCGTGTCGTCCGCGAAGCGACCCGTGTAGCTCACCCAGCCGCTCCAGGTCTGGTTGAATTCGGCGGTGACGCCTAGGTCGGCGGTAACCCAGGTCTTGTCCGGCGTGAAGCCCTGCACGCTGAATTCGCCCGACATGTTGGTCAGGCCGGCGGTCACGTAGCGGTCGTCGGCACGACCGTCGTGGTTGTAGGCCACTTCGGCGAACGGATGCAGCACGGTGTTGCCCGAGGCCCACGAGCCCTGCAGGCGCCAGCCGGCGGTCTCGATGCGTGCGTTACGCGTCTGCCTGTCGAAGCGCATCGCCGTGCTGGTGTCGTTGCGCTCGGTGTAGCCGAACACGCGCAATTGCTCCCACTCCACGGAGACGAACGGACCGGTCTTCAGCGTTTCGTTGCCGAACCACCAGCCACCGGTCAGGCCGCCGCCGACGTGCGAGCCGTCGGTCTTGCCCGTTTCGGTGCGACGGGCAGCGCCGAGGTCGATGCGGCGATCGATGTCGGTGAAGCTCAGCTGGCCGAAGCTGGCAAAGCCGCCGAAGTAGCCACCGCCGTTGTGGTAGAACGCGTAGCCCGAGCCCGCGATGTCCTGCATCTTGTAGCCGCCACCACCCTGGAAGTCAGCCTTGGACTGCGCGATACCCAGGGCTACGCCCAGCGAGACGTGATCGTTGACGCGTGCGTCGGCACCGATGGTCAGGTTGACGTTGTCGCTGTCGGTCTTGGGCGAGGTGTCGGTGTTCTTGAACTTCTGCTGGCCGTAATCCACCGCTGCGAAAACGCGCGAATCGGCGCCGAAGTTGTCGGCCATCATCTGGTTGCGCAACGAGCGCACATGCGCGGCGTTCGAGGCGAGGCCGGCCTCGCCGAGCAGCGAGATCTGCTGCGGGGCCGTGATCACCGAGATCGCGTACTGGCCGAGCAGTGCATGTGCCGCCGTGGTCGGATGGATGCCGTCGGCGAACAGATAGGTGCTGGCCGCATTCGGGTCACGCAGCGTACCGGGCGTGCAGGTCAGCGAGCTCGACGTGGTGCAGGCCGGCGTCGTCACGTTGGTGAAGCCGTACGTGCCCGGGCTCGCGATGACTTCGTTGAGCAACGCATAGGTATCGATCGGCACGATGCCGCGGTTGGCCTGGGCCAGGCCGCCGGAGAGGATGCCGTTGTAGACCTGGGTCAGCTGGGTGATCCCGGCGGAAGCGGCGGCGCCCTGCGACATGGCGGCTGGCGTCTTGCCCACGTCCGGCAGGTTGAAGACGACGATGGTCTTCGCGCCAGCGGCCTGCAGCGCCTTGATCTGGGCGACTTCGTTCGTGGCCGCGGTGGCGACCACGACCTGTGCGGTGGCCGGGTTGGCCGTGGCGGCCAGGAGGTCGTTGGCGCCGATCCACATCGTGTACAGCGCGTTCGGGTCGGCCTTGCCGCCGGTCGACGCCAGGTAGGTCTGGATCTGGGTGGACGTCGGCGGCACGGTCAGCGGCGTACCGGTGACGGGATTGATCGTGGCGGCCCTTGCATTGCCGTAAGCGTAGTCGGTACCGCCCAGGAGGGAGGGGGCGAGCGTGTAGCCGTAGTGGGCCGCGATGTTTTCGACCGCCACCGTGCCAGGGTTGGTGGTGAAGCGAAGCTGCACCGGTGAGCCGATCAGCGTGGAGACGTTGCCGCTGTCGCTGAGGCTGTCACCGAAGGAAACGACCTGCGTAAAGCCGTCGGCGTGAGCGCCGGCACTGAACAGAAGGGCAGCGCCGATGGCACCGGCAAGGTGGCGAATACGCATGTGGTTCACTCCGTGTGTGGGCGTTAGAGAAACGTTACGGTAATGGAAGCCATACGGCGGCGCATGCTGCGCTGCGGTAGGGTGGGTTGAGGGTCGCTACGCCAGGTGAGGCGCGCGATGACCGCTCCTGTCGGCGCAGGAGCGGTAGGACGAAAACCGGCAGGGCTTCTGCTGCTGCCGGCGCGCGCGGTCAGGCGCTCCCGTTTGAGAATTCCCCTAATCGCACGGGCCTTTCCTACTTCTTCAGCGCCCGTGAGAAGGCATCCGCAAAGGCGCTGTTGGCAGGCGCGGCCGCCGGCTTGGGCGGCTGGGCCGGGCGGCCGCCCCCCTGCTGTGGACCACGGCGGCCGCCGCCTGCCGGAGCCTCGTCGCGCGCTCCCGGACGACCGCCGCGGGCTTCGCCCGGCACATCGTCCAGGCGCATGCTCAGGGCGATGCGCTTACGCGGCAGGTCGATCTCCATCACCTTGACCTTGACGATGTCGCCAGCCTTCACGGCGTCGCGCGGGTCCTTCACGAACGTGTGTGAAAGTGCCGACACGTGTACGAGTCCGTCCTGGTGCACGCCAATGTCGACGAAGGCACCGAACGCGGCCACGTTGGTCACGCGTCCCTCGAGCACCATGCCGACCTTGAGGTCTTTCAGGTCTTCGACGCCCTCGGCGAAACTCGGCGCCACGAACTCAGGGCGCGGGTCGCGGCCCGGCTTTTCCAGTTCCTTGAGGATGTCGCGCACGGTCGGCACGCCGAAGGTCTGGTCGGTGAAGTCCTCGGGCTTGAGGCCGCGCAGGAACGACGTGTCGCCGATCACCTGCTTCACTTCGCGGCCGCATTGCTTGAGGATGCGTTCGACCACCGGATACGCCTCGGGGTGCACCGAGCTGGCATCGAGCGGATTGCTGCCGCCGGTGATGCGCAGGAAGCCCGCGCACTGCTCGAAGGCCTTGTCGCCAAGACGCGGCACCTTGAGCAGATCCTTGCGGCTCGGGAACGGGCCGTTCGCGTCGCGGTGCTTCACCACGTTCTCGGCCACGCTGGACGAGAGGCCGGCCACGCGCGAGAGCAAGGGAGCCGAGGCGGTGTTCACGTCGACGCCCACGGCGTTCACGCAGTCTTCCACGCGCGCGTCGAGCGCACGGGCGAGCTTCACCTGGTTGACGTCGTGCTGGTATTGCCCGACACCGATCGCCTTCGGCTCGATCTTCACCAGTTCGGCGAGCGGGTCCTGCAAGCGCCGCGCGATGGACACGGCGCCGCGGATCGAGACGTCGAGGTCGGGAAACTCCTTCGACGCGAGCTCGGATGCCGAGTACACCGACGCACCCGCTTCGCTCACCACGACCTTGGAGAGATTCAGGTCGGCGTGCTTGCGCATCGTCTCGCCGACGAGCTTGTCCGTCTCGCGCGACGCTGTGCCGTTGCCGATGGCCACGAGGTTCACGCCATGCTGCTTGGTCAGCTGGGCGATGCGGGCGATCGACTGGTCCCACTGGTTGCGCGGTTCGTGCGGGTAGATGGTGTCGTAGGCGAGCAGCTTGCCCGTGGCATCGACGATGGCCAGCTTGCAGCCGGTGCGGATGCCCGGGTCCAGCCCCATCACCGTCCTGGCGCCGGCCGGCGCGGCCAGCAGCAGGTCCTTGAGGTTTTCGCCGAACACGCGGATGGCTTCGTCTTCCGCGTACTCGCGCACGCGACCGAAGAGATCGAGGGTGAGGTGCAGGTGCAGCTTCACGCGCCAGGTGAGGCGCACGGTCTCGCGCAGCCATGCGTCGGCACGGCGGCCGCGATCGACGATGCCGGCGCGTGCGGCGACACGGCCTTCGCCTTCGGCGTGGCCCTGGTCGGCGTCGACACCCGGGTTGAGATCGATCTCCAGCACCCCTTCGTTACGCGCGCGCATCAGGGCGAGCAGGCGATGCGAAGGGATCTTCGAAACGGGCTCCGCATGGTCGAAATAGTCGCGGAACTTCGCCCCCTCGTTTTCCTTGCCCGGAACGACGGTCGCGCGGATCTGGCCCTTTTCCCATAGCCAGTCGCGCAGCTCGCCGACCAGGGTGGCGTCCTCGGCGATCGTCTCCATGAGGATGGCGCGGGCGCCATCCAGCGCGGCCTTGGTATCCGCCACGCCCTTTTCCAGGTCGACGAAGCCAGCCGCGAACGTTTCCGGATCGAGCGCCGGGTCTTCGCGCAGGCCGATCGCCAACGGCTCCAGGCCCGCCTCGCGGGCGATCTGCGCCTTGGTGCGGCGCTTGGGCTTGTAGGGGAGGTACAGGTCTTCCAGGCGCGCCTTGGTATCGGCGGCGAGGATGTCGGCGCGCAGGGCGTCGGTCATCTTGCCCTGCTCGGCGATGCTGTCGAGGATGGCCGTACGGCGGTCTTCGAGTTCGCGCAGGTAGCGCAGGCGCTCTTCCAGCAGGCGCAACTGGATGTCGTCGAGACCTCCGGTCACTTCCTTGCGATAGCGTGCGATGAAGGGCACGGTGGCGCCGCCATCGAGGAGTTCCACCGCCGCTCGCACCTGTTCCGGCTTGGCGGCGATGTCCTGGGCAATACGTTGTTCGATGCTCTGCATGTCGTTCCTGTGCGTGACTCGGCCGGCCGAACGTCGGGCCGGGCTGGGGATGATAGCAAGGCACGGGAAGACCCCGGCCGCGCGGCCGGGGCGGGCGGAGCCGTCAGGCGTCGAAGCTGCCGCCCGTGCCGCTGCGCGGGGCGGGTGCGGCGACTTTGTCGGCGCGCCCGGTCAGCACGTAGGTGCTGGCCAGGAGGTCGTGCACGCCCTGCTTCCGCTGGGTAAAGGCGGCCGTGACGTAGAAGACCATGGGGACGAGGAAAGTGAAGGCGTTCACCAGGCGAATCGCATTGCGTCCGGCGGCGCGTCCCACGCTGATGCGCTTGCCTTCCGTATCGGTGACGCGGATGCCCACGGCCATCTTGCCCGGCGTGGCCTGCCACTTCGAACTTTCGAAGGCCGCGTAGTAGACGAAGCCGATCACCAGCAGCACGTAGGTGATGGGCTGCACGGCCACGGCGTAGGCGGAGATCGCCGCCGTCTGGTCCGATTCCATCTGGCTGAGGAGTTTCGTCATCGCCGCGCCGAGACCCATGCTCAGGCTGATGATCGTGAAGGGCACCATCAGGATCAGGTAGTCGATCACCCAGGCGCCGAAGCGCAGCCAGAAGCCGGCGTATTCGGGTTCGGCGACCTCGGTGACGCCCAGGAACGGTGGCGGGGCGGGAGGCGGCATCGGCGGGACGCTGCCAGCGGCGGGGCGCTCGTCCGGAAACAGCTCGCCCAGCGGACGCCAGTCCGTCATGCCCTCATGCCAGCCGAGTTCCTCCGGGCGGCAGGTGCCGTCGCGCAGCCACTGGCGGATTTCTTCCTCCGCATAGGGGCCGAAGCGCTCGCCGTTTCGTCCGATCCAGACTTGCAT
Source organism: Luteibacter sp. E-22 (assembly GCF_049913125.1). Lineage (GTDB taxonomy): Bacteria > Pseudomonadota > Gammaproteobacteria > Xanthomonadales > Rhodanobacteraceae > Luteibacter. The sequence continues at coordinate 3,989,997 of NZ_CP183975.1, read as the reverse complement.
GGTGGTCCTTCCACTCGCTAACTCGATGGGAGCGATGATGCCAGATGGCCGGCGACCACGCCGACTGCTGGTGGTCATGGAGTGGTGGCGACGGTGCGTGGCGGGCCAGGCTCCCTCAGGCCGCCCGGCGCTTCAGATGCACCAGCAGCAGTGAGATCGCGGCGGGCGTGACGCCACTGATGCGTGCGGCCTGTCCGATCGTCGCGGGCAGGGAGCGCTTGAGCTTCAACAGGACCTCGGCGGAAAGGCCGCGCACGCGGTCGTAATCGAAACCATCGGGTATCGCCGTGGTCTCGTGCCGCCGCTGGCGCTCGATCTCCTCGCGCTGGCGCTCCAGGTAACCCGAATACTTCGCCTGCACCTCCACCTGCGTGGCCACCTCGGCGTCGTCCACCGCCGGTCCCAATTCGGCCACCGTCGTCAGCTTCGCATAGTCCATCTCGGGACGACGAAGCAGGTCGAGGGCGTGCGTCTCGCGGCTGAGGGCGATACCGAGCGTGCGTTCGATGGCCGCGCCCAATGCGTTGCCCGGGGCAGCCCATAGACCGCGCAGGCGCGCGGTCTCGCGCTCGGTGGCCTCTCGCTTGGCTTCCAGGCGATGGAAGCGTTCGTCCGACACCACGCCGCGCGCATGTCCCTGCGCTGTCAGTCGCAAGTCGGCGTTGTCCTCGCGCAGGTGCAGGCGGTATTCGGCGCGCGAGGTGAACATGCGATAGGGCTCGATCGTTCCGTTGGTCGTGAGGTCGTCGATGAGCACGCCGATATAGGCTTCATCGCGGCGCGGATACCACGGCGCATCGCCACGAATGGCGAGCGCGGCGTTCATGCCGGCGATGAGACCCTGCGCCCCGGCTTCCTCGTAGCCCGTGGTTCCGTTGATCTGGCCGGCGAAATACAGGCCGGGGATGCCCTTGGTTTCCAGCCAGGGGTGCAAGCCGCGAGGATCGAAGTAGTCGTACTCGATGGCGTAACCGGGGCGCGTGATATGCGCGTGCTCGAAACCCGGGATGGAACGCACCAGCGCGTATTGCACGTCGAAGGGCAGTGACGTGGAAATGCCGTTGGGATAGATCTCGAAGGTGTCCAGGCCTTCCGGTTCGACGAAGATCTGGTGAGAGGTCTTGTCGGCGAAGCGGACGACCTTGTCCTCGATCGAGGGGCAATACCGTGGACCGACACCCTCGATTTGTCCGCTGTACAACGGCGAGCGGTCGAGCGAGCCGCGGATGAGGTCATGCGTCGCTTCGGTGGTGTGGGTGATCCAGCAACTTACCTGGCGCGGATGATCGGTCGCCGAGCCCAGGAAGGAGAAGTGCGGCATCGGGTCGTCGCCCGGCTGCTCGTCCAGCATGGAGAAATCGATGCTGCGGCTGTCGATGCGCGGCGGCGTTCCCGTCTTCAGCCGGTCGGCGGCGACAGGCAGTTCGCGCAGCTTCGCGGCCAGCGCCGACGCTGGCGGATCGCCCGCCCGACCACCGGCGTACTGTGCTTGTCCGATATGGATCTTGCCGGCCAGGAAGGTGCCCGCTGTCAGCACGACGGCGGCGGCGTGGAAGTCGAGGCCCATCTGCGTGCGTACGCCGGCGACCCGCCCGCCGACGAGGATGAGGTCGTCCACCGCTTGCTGGAACAGCACGAGGTTCGGCTGCGTCTCCACCATGGCGCGGATGGCGGCCTTGTAGAGGCTGCGATCGGCCTGGCAGCGCGTCGCACGCACCGCGGGCCCCTTCGATGCGTTGAGCGTGCGCCACTGGATGCCTGCGCGGTCGGCCGCGACGCCCATGGCGCCGCCGAGCGCGTCGATCTCCTTGACCAGGTGGCCCTTGCCGATCCCGCCGATCGCGGGATTGCAGCTCATCTGGCCGATGGTCTCGATGTTGTGGCTGAGCAGCAGCGTGCGCGCGCCCGCGCGCGCGGCCGCGAGTGCGGCCTCGGTGCCGGCATGACCGCCACCGACCACGATGACATCGAAGGTTTCGCTATGCAGCATGGGAATCAGGCGTTAGGAAGACAGGAAGCAGGGTGTGATTTTACGCGCTGCGGACGGGCGCCGCTCGGCAGGGCGCCGGGGTCGCGTACGACGACGTGGCATGACTCGTGCTTTACCCTCGGTGCACTTCCACCGGGCAGACGCAGCGCGATCATACGCGCGCCGAGGCCGAACGACAGGGGTTTGGCCGTGTGCCGGGGGAAGGAAGCGGGATGCGGGCAGGGATGCCCCATTCGGTTCGAATGAGATCTGGCGCCCGGCGGTCTCAGGAACAGGGGGAATCCAGGATGACCGTGCTGCCGGGCGCCAGAAACCGAGTGACTGGCACAAAGAGCCGCGGCTATGCCGCGGCTTTCTTCGTTGAGTCGAACATTACACCGTTGGAATGAACCGTGTGTGACTTTTTCGTCAACGAAGTGCTCCAAATCGGCATTTGGTGACGCAGCGCGTCAGTTTCTCCCCCGCATTGAGACACCGCGCACATTTCGTCCTCAGCCCAGAGCGACCCGGGCGAGGATGTCGGTGAGATCCCGTGACAGGTCCTTCCGGCTGGCCAGTTCGGCCACCACGGCATGCGCCGCCTCTCGACGCACGGGTTCCAGCCGCTTCCAACCGTTGAATGCCGTCGCGATCCGCGCCGCCACCTGGGGATTGAGCGAATCGATCGCGACCAGGCGGTCCGCCAGCCAGCGATAGGCTGCCCCGTCCACGCGATGGAAGCCGGTGGGATTGGCCCGGGCAAAACTGCCCAGCAGTGACTGGACACGGTTCGGGTTCTTCAGCAAGAACGCTTGATCGTCTTCCAGTGCCCGCACCCTCGCCAAGGCGTCGGCACCGGGCAGCAAGGCCTGCATGGCGAACCACTTGTCGAGGGCGAGCGCGTTGCCGTCGTACCGCTGGCGGAAATGCGCGATCGGTGCCTCGGCGGCGTGGGCGTCGAGCGTGGCCAGTGTGGCCAGGGCCGCGAGGCGGTCGGTCATGCCGGGTGCCTGTTCGTACTGCGCAAGCGCCAGTTCCCGGACCTCGCCTGGCCGGATCAAGGCGAGCAGATCGAGAACCCTGCGCTTGAGCTGGCGCCGCGCCTGGCTGGGGGCATCCAGCGCCGCACTGGTCTCCGAGCGAAGTGCCGCATAGCGGGCATGCAGCCCTTCCGCCCCGATGCGTTGGGCCAACGTGCGCAACATGGCCTGCCGGGCGATGCGGATGCGGTCCGGATCGCGCTCCGCCTGGCGTTCCACCAGTTCGATCTCGCCTGGCGGCGTCAGCAATTCGGCAAGCAGGGCGTCATCCATGGCCTTGTCGTTGAACAGGTGGGCCAGGGCCTCGGTCCATGCGCGCAGGGCCGAGCCTTCGATGTTGCCGTCCCGGCAATCGTCGTAGGCCAGTCCGGCCAGTTGCTGCCCGGCCTCCCAGCGGTTGAAGCCATCGGGATCGTGGCGCAGCAGAATGGCGAGTTCCCCGGGGACGTAGTCGCATTCGAGGATGACCGGCGCGGAGAAACCACGCAGCAGCGACGGAACCGGGGCCGCTTCGACGTCTTCGAACACGAAGCTGCGTTCCGCGCTGTCGAGTACCACGGTACGTTCCGTCGTGCCGGCGGCGGCTTCGCCTTCGAGGCGAAGCGGCAAGGCCTTGCCCGATTGGTCGAACAGCGATAGCCGTACGGGAATGGGCAGTGCCTGTTTCGCGGTCTGTCCCGCGGTGGCAGGCGTGCGTTGCCGAAGCGTCAGGCGATACCGCCGCTGCGCGGCATCGAAGCGCCCTTCGGCGGATAGCCGCGGCGTGCCTGCCTGTCCGTACCATGCAAGATACGGTGACAGGTCGACACCGTTCGCGTCGCCAAGTGCCGTGAGGAAATCCTCGATCGTGGCGGCCTGGCCGTCGTGCCGATCGAAGTAACGGTCCATGCCCTTGCGGAAGCCGGCCTGGCCGAGGTGGCCGGCGAGCATGCGGACCAGTTCCGACCCCTTCTCGTAAACGGTGGCGGTGTAGAAGTTGTTTATCTCGCTGTACTGCGAGGGGCGCACCGGGTGCGACAAGGGGCCGGCATCCTCGGGGAACTGCGCGCGCCGGAGTAGGGCCACGTCCTCGATGCGCTTGAGCGGCGCCGAGTTCATGTCGGCGGAGAAGCTCTGCTCACGGAACACGGTGAGGCCTTCCTTCAGGCTCAGCTGGAACCAGTCGCGACAGGTGACGCGATTGCCGCTCCAGTTATGGAAATACTCATGGGCGACCACCGCCTCGACGTGGCGGTACTCATCGTCGGTGCTCGAATCCGGGTCGGCCAGCAAGTACTTCGCGTTGAAGATGTTGAGGCCCTTGTTCTCCATCGCGCCCATGTTGAAGTCGTGCGTGGCGACCACATGGAAGACGTCCAGGTCGTAGTTGCGCCCGTACGCCTGTTCATCCCATTGCATCGAGCGCACCAGCGAATCCATCGCGTAGTCGCAACGATCGATGACATCCGCCTCCGCCCAGATATGCAATGCGACGGCGCGACCATCGGCGGTGGTGTAGTCGCGGCTGATCCGCTCGAGGCGGCCCGCCACCACGGCGAACAGGTAGCTCGGCTTGGGGTGCGGGTCGATGAAGCGTGCCCAGTGGCGGCCATCCGGCAGCACGCCTTCCCCATCGGGATTGCCGCCGGCGAGCAGCACCGGGAAGCGTTCACGCTCTGCACGCAGGGTCACGGTGTACCGCGACAACACGTCGGGCCGGTCAGGGAAGAAGGTGATGTGACGGAAACCTTCCGCCTCGCATTGGGTCAGCAGGAACCCGCGGTCGCGGCTGCCGGATAGGTACAGGCCTTCGAAGGCCGTGTTCTCCGCCGGCCGCACGGCCACCCGCGTGGTCACCGTGCAGCGGTCGGTGTCGATGGCGATTTCCAGCACGCCATCGGCAAGGATGTACTCGCCCTCGGCGAGGATTCGTCCGTCCACGCCCAGCGACAGCAGTTCCAGGCCCTCGCCGTTCAGTCGTATCGGCTCGTCCGCCTGGCGGACGAGGTCGAGCGTGGCCGCCACCTCGGTACGATCGATGCCAAGGTCGAACTCCAGGGCCACGTGCTCGACGGACCATGCCGGGGGACGGTAGTCGGCAAGGCGGATGACGGAGGTGGGGGCGTCGGAACGATCGCTCATGGCGGCACTACTAACGGTTGTCTGGTAAGGCAGGCAGGCTAACATGCGCTAGGAATCGTCAAAAGGAAGTTTCCCATGTCCCGTTTCAGCGTTACGCGTTCCCGTCTTGGCGCCCAGGAGCTGGTGGTACTGGTCGATGCCGACGCCGATCGCGAGGTCCGTATCGCCCTCCGTGGCGCCACCGTGCTGTCGATCGGCACATGCTGGCGCGACGAGCAGCGCAACATCGCGGATGGTTTTCGCGACGAGCAGGAGCTTGTCGGCCACAAGGGCTCCCGCTTCGCGATCATGACGCCGTTCGCAAACCGGGTTAACGATTCGCGGTATACGTTTGAAGGAAAAACCTACGATTTGCAGCCAGGTGCCGTCGGCGCCGATCGCGCCAGCCGCCACGGTTTCCTGCGCGGGGTCCTCTTCGACGTGCAGCGGGAGCATGCCGACGACGACAAGGCGTCCGTCACGCTGGTCACCCATGCCATCCGCCCCGAGGCGAACGCAGGCTATCCTTTCGCGCTGGATTTCAGCGTGACGTTCACGCTCGGTGACCGGGGCCTGGTGGTCGAGGCGAAGACACGCAACGTGGGCGATCACGCCGCCCCGACGTTCTTCGGTTGGCACCCTTACTTCCGTTTATCGGATAACCCGATCGAAGGCTGGGAGCTGCACGTACCGGCCGACAAGGTGATCGCCACCGACAAGGATTTCATCCCCTTACCGGGAACGCGGGCCTGGCAGGCCATCGACAAAGCCGATCGCGGCCTGGATTTCCGCAAGGCGAAAGCCATCGGCGACATGCAACTGAACCATACTTACGCGGACCTCCAGTTGGACCCCGACGGCAAGGCGCGGACGCGCCTGCGCGATCCGAAATCCGGCGTCGGCATCGCCGTCTGGCAGGAGAAGGGCGTGATGCTGGTGTTCACCGCCGACACGGCCGACCGGGACGCGCGCAAATCGGTGGCGCTCGAACCGATGGAGTGCATGCCGGATGCGTTCAATCGTGACGATTGCGCGCCCCTCGTGACGCTGGCACCGGGCCAGGAGCGTCGCTTCGTCTGCGGCGTGGAGTTCGACGCGTGAACCTTCCCGGCTTCGCGGATATCCGCGACGCGGCGGCGCGCATCGCACCGCACGCCTGGGTCACCCCGGTGCTGCGTAGCGATCGCATCGACGCCCTCGCCGGCACGTCCGTCGTATTCAAGTGCGAGAACCTGCAACGAGGCGGGGCGTTCAAGTTCCGCGGCGCCACGAATGCCGTGTGGTCGCTCTCCGGAGAGGAGGCGGCACGCGGGGTGGTGACACACTCTTCCGGCAATCACGGCAACGCCCTGGCCATGGCGGCGCGCACGCGGGGCATTCCCGCCCACGTGGTGATCCCCGAGGGCGCCGTGAAAACGAAGGTCGATGCGATCGTCGCCGCCGGTGCGACCGTGCACCGCTGCGCGCCGACGACCGCGGCGCGCGAAGCGCTGGCCGCCGCCGTGCAGGCCAGTACGGGCGCGACCCTGGTCCATCCCTATGCCGATGCGCGGGTGATGGCGGGGCAAGGCACGCTCGTACCCGAACTGTTTCGCCAGGCTCCGGGGGTGGATACCGTTCTGTTTCCCATCGGTGGCGGTGGGCTGGCGTCCGGTTGCTCGATCGCGGCGCATGGCATCGATCCGGCCATCGCGCTGTTCGGCGCGGAACCCGAAGGCGCCGACGATGCCGCCCGCTCGCTCGAGACGGACGAACGCGTGGCACCGTTCGTGGCCGATACGATCTGCGACGGCTTGCGCACGCTGATCGGTGAACCTAATTTTCACGCCCTGCGCGATCATGGCGTGGTCGCGTTACGCGTCAGCGACTCGGAATGCATCGAGGCGATGAAGCTGCTCTGGACCGAGTTGCGCATCGTCGTCGAAGTCTCCAGTGCGACGGTACTGGCGGCTCTGTTGCGCTATCCCGCGCGCTTCGCGGGACGTCATGTCGGCGCGGTGCTCACCGGCGGTAACGTGGACCTGGACGCGCTGCCTTGGTTCCCTTCTTCACAGCGATCCCGCTGACGGCGCCGTCCAACGCGATGACGGCGGCCCGCGCCGCTTCTGGTCATCGCATGCGGACGTGTGTCAAGGCGGCGAGCGGACATCGTCGCCTGCGTCGCGTGGCTATTCTCGCCCTTCCTTAAGCGCAAATACGGGGGTGGCGGATGCGCTGCCAATGGGCCGAACGCAGCGATGCCGAACGCGTCTACCACGATACCGAATGGGGTGTGCCCATTCACGACGATCGCGGTCTGTTCGAATGGCTGGCGTTGCGCGGATCGCAAGCGGGCCTGTCCTGGCGCACGGTGCTCGCCAAACGCACGTCCTACCATCTCGCCTTTCATGGTTTCGACATCGCGCGCATCGCGGCGATGACCGATGCGGAGATCGCCTCCGTGCTGCGCGATCGCGGCGTGATCCGGCATCGCCTGAAGATCGAATCGATACGCGGCAACGCGCGTGCGAGCTTGCGTGTCATCGACGATGTGGGCTCGTTGTCCGCTTACCTGTGGTCGTTCATCGGCGATGCTCCGCAGAAGAACGCGTGGCAACATGATGCGCAGGTGCCGATACGCAGCGCCGCCTCCGACCGCATGAGCGCGGCGATGCGCAAGCGCGGGTTCCGTTTCGCCGGTACGGCCATCTGCTATGCGGTGATGCAGTCGGCGGGCATGGTCAATGACCATGTCGTCGGCTGTCATCGCTATCGATGACGCCGCGTTCACCATCGCTGCACCGGCGACGCGTTGCCATGGGTGCATGGCTACCACTCGCATCGGCATCTCGGGCTGGCGCTACTCGCCTTGGCGTGGCGTTTTCTATCCCTCCGATCTCGTACAGCGAGACGAACTCGCCTATGCGTCGCGGCAATTCCCGACGATCGAACTGAATGGCTCGTTCTATTCGCTACAGCGACCCGAAAGCTATCGGTCCTGGTACGAGGCCACGCCCAGGGGTTTCGTATTCGCCGTGAAGGGCCCGCGCTTCATCACGCACACCCTGCGCCTGCGTGACGTCGAACGGCCGTTGGCGAATTTCTTCGCCTCGGGCGTGCTCGCCTTGCGCGAAAAGCTGGGTCCCATCCTCTGGCAGTTCCCGCCGAGCTTCCGCTTCGAACCGGAACGCTTCGAAGCCTTCCTCGCCATGTTGCCGACCAACGTGAAGGCCGCCGCGGCGCTCGGCCGCAAGCACGATGCACACCTGAAACGGGAACCTTGCCTGGAAGTGGATCGCAATCACCGCTTGCGTCATGCCGTGGAGATCCGCAACGAAAGCTTCGTCGATCCTTCGTTCATCACCCTGTTGCGCAAGTACCGTGTTGCCTTCGTCGTGGCCGATACGGCAGGCAAGTATCCGCGTTACTTCGACGTCACGGCGCCGTTCGTCTATGTGCGCCTGCACGGGGACGAGGAACTGTATGCCAGCGGGTACGGCCAGGCCGCCCTGGCCGACTGGGCGCGCCGCATTCGTGCGTGGCGCCGTGGCGTGCAGCCTGCCGGGGACCCGCGCATCGCCAGGTCGGCGCCGCCCCGGCGCGCATCCCGCGACATCTATGTTTACTTCGACAACGACACCAAGGTGAAGGCCCCGGGCGACGCGCACGCGCTGGCCGCGTTGCTCTGAGCCCGGCCGGGATCAGAACGGCGTCTTGCGCCGCGAGCCACGCAGGTTCTCGATCGGGAAACTGGCGATCTCGCCACCACCTTCGCGTCGCGACTGCCCGGCGGGTGGTCCCCATGCGTGCGCCGTGACCACTTCCCAGGTCGAGGGAACGACGCCTTCGCTGCGCAAGGTCTCGTAGGCGTCGAGCATGCGCTTGTAATGCTGTTTGCCGGTCAGGCCGCGTGGGCGGTCGGCGTCGGCGTTGTTCGCACCCAGGCCCTTCAGTTCATCCAGCAGCGCACGCGGAGTGGGATAGGTCAACGTGTAGCGCTCGGCGAAAAGCACGGGGTCGCGCAGGCCTTGCGCCAGCATGGCGTCGCCGATGTCGTGCATGTCGAGGAAGCGTGCCACGTGCGCATGCTGGTCGGCTTCCGCCCAGGCCGCACGCAGTTCCTTCAAGGTATCGGGGCCGAACGTGGAGAAGGTGAGCAGGCCGCCCGGCTTGAGCACGCGGGCGCATTCGGCGAACAGGCGCGGGAGGTCTTCGCACCACTGGAAGCAGAGGTTGGAAAAGAGCAGGTCGACGCTGTGATCCGGCACCGGCAACGTGTACGCGTCGGCGACGACCCGGCCGAATGGTTTCAACCACGATGCGTTCTGCCGGGCCTGCTTCAGCATCGGCAGCGCAAGGTCGATGGCGATCACCTGTGCCTTCGGATAACGCTTTTTCAGTGCCGCGCTGCCACGGCCCGTGCCGGCGCCGACATCGAGGACGATGTCGGGCATCGCTTCGTAGATATCGAGCCGGTCGACCAGGGTGGATTGCACTTCGCGCTGTAGAGCATCGTGCTTTTCATAGCTGCCGGCGGCGCGCCCGAAATTGCGGCGAACCTGGCGTCGGTCGAAGTGGAAGTCGCTCATGCGTCTGCGTCGGTGAATTGTGTCAGGACATCCGCCACGGCGGTGGCATGTCCGATGAAAGGGGCGTGCCCGGCATGGGCGATCTCGGCGAAACGACCATTTGCCGCTCCGGCGGACCAGCGCATCGCCTCGGGATGGACAATGCGGTCGCGACGGCCCGCTATCCAGAGGTTGGGCTGGCGGAGCCCGGCCAGGCGCGGTCGCAGGTCGGTCGTTTCGAGCAGGCGCAGGCCTTCCAGCAGCACGCGCGGGTCGGGTTCGCCGCGGGAGAACGCTTCTTCCTTCAATCGGCGCGTTTCGGCGCGCGGGTCGGCGCTGCCCATGGCTTCCAGGGCGATGAATCGATCCACGGTAGCCATGTAGTCTTCCTCGAGATCGGCCGCCAGTCGGTGGACCATGGTCACGTCGTTGCCGTATGGCCAGTCCTCACCGCGTACGAAGCACGGCGTGGAGCACATGGGGACCACCGCCCGCACGGCCTCCGGCACGTCGAGCGCGGCGGCCAGGGCCACCAATCCGCCCATCGACCAGCCCAGCCAGGTGGCGGGCGGGGTCGCCGCGGCGATCGCACGCGCACAGGCGAGCGGTTCCAGCGGGATGTCGGAATCACGGGAATAGCCATGGCCCGGCAGGTCGACGACGTACATCGTGTAGCGGGCTGCCAGTGCCTCGGCCAGCGGCGCAAGAATACCGCCGTGCATGGCCCAGCCATGGATCATCACCAGCGGCGTCGCGCCGGCGCCATGGATCTCGATGTGCAGGCCGCTCATGCCTTCCGGCTCGGCGCGAGCGACGGATCGACCGCGCCGCGTTCGTCGAACACGAAGCAGTCGCCGCGCCAATGGGCGCCGCCCACCTCTTCGAAATACTTGAGGATGCCGCCTTCGAGCTGGAATACATTCGCGATGCCGATCTCGCGCATGTGGATGGCCGCCTTCTCGCAGCGGATGCCCCCCGTGCAAAACGAGACCACGGTCTTTCCCTCGAACCGTTCGCGGTCGGCGGCGACGGCCGTGGGGAAGCCGGTGAAGCTGGACAGGCCATAGTCGACGGTGTTCTCGAACGTTCCCGCCGCCACTTCGTAATCGTTGCGGGTATCCAGCAAGACCACCTCGCGACCGGCGTCGTCATGACCGCGGTCGAGCCAGCGGCGGAGGTCCGTCGGCAGCACGTGAGGCGCTCGACCCTCCTCGGGACGAATGGCCGGTGCGTGCATCGTGATGATTTCTTTCTTCAGGCGTACGCGCATGCGGCGGAAGGGCGGCGCATCGGAGAGGCTCTCCTTCGGCACGAGGTCGGCGAAGCGTGGGTCCTTGCGCAACCAGTCGATGAAGGTGGCCACGGCATCGGAGGGCGCGGCGAGGAACAGGTTGATGCCTTCGGGCGCGAGCAGGATGGTGCCCTTGAGGGCCAGGGCTTCGCAGCGTTCGACGATCCGCGCCCGCAAGGCATGCAGGTCGTCGAGGGCGACGAACTTATAGGCGGAGATGTTGAGGATCGTCATCGTCATGACCGGCGGGTGTGACCGCCCATTATACGGCCGCGCTTTCCAGGGCACGGGGCAAGCGGCCCAGCGCATCCAGCAGGGCGTCGATCCGCTCCGGCGAATGCGTCGCGGAAAGGGTGATGCGCAGCCGCGCGCCGCCCGGCGGCACGGTGGGCGGACGAATCGCCACGACCAGGAATCCCGCGGTTTCCAGCGCCGAGGCGGCGGCCATGGCGGCCCCGGCGGAGCCGATGAGCAGGGGTTGGATGGCGGTCGACGAGGGCATCAGGCGCAGGCCGAGTTGGGCCGCGCCGGCACGGAATCGCGCGATGTTCGCCGCCAGGCGGTCACGCCGGCCCTCGGGATCGGTGCGCGCGAGGCGTACGGCGGCCCGGGTGGCGGCCGCGAGCGCCGCCGGCATGGCGGTCGTATATACGTAGGTGCGGGCGAATTGGGTGATCGCCTCGATGACGGACGCATCGCCCGCCACGAAGGCGCCTGCGCAGCCCAGAGCCTTGCCCAGGGTGCCCATGAGGACGGGAACATCGTTGGCGCCGAGGCCCGCCGCCGCGACCGAACCCGCGCCCTGTGGCCCCATGACGCCCAGACCGTGCGCGTCATCCACGTAGAGCATGGCGCCGCGCTCCTGGCAGACGACCGCGAGCGCGGCGAGCGGTGCCACGTCGCCATCCATGCTGAACACGCCGTCGGTGGCCACCAGCGCGGGCAATCCGGGGCGGGCATCGAGCTGGCGGGCGGCGCCGTGCGCGTCGGCATGGGGATAGCGGCGCAGTTCCGCGCCGGCCAGATGGGCCCCGTCGATGAGACTGGCGTGATTGAGCCGGTCCTGCACGCAAAGGGCATCCGGACGGCCCTGCACCGGCATCGCTCCCGCGCCGAGCAAGGCCTGCAGGGCGCCGAGGTTCGCCATGACGCCGGTGGAAAACAGCAGCGCCCGTTCGCGACCGGTCCAGTCGGCCAGTTCCTCCTCCAGCGCCGCATGCTCGCCGCGGTGGCCCGCCACGAGATGCGCCGCCCCGGCACCGACGCCCTCGGCGGCGGCCGTGCGGGTGAAAGCGGCGACGAGTTGGCGATGGCCGGCGAGGCCGAGATAGTCGTTGCCGCAGAAATCCGCCAGCACGCGCCCGCCGACGAGGCGCCGGTCGCCACCGAGGACGTCGCAGGTACGGCTCTGGCGCAACAGGCCCGCCTGCGCGCGTCCGGCCCGGGCGGCTTCCATGCGCGCTCGGAGATCGGGCCGGTTCACGCGGCGGCGTGGTCGTGCGCGACGATGTCGGCGTGCACCGTGCCCGGCTCGACCTCGACTTCCATGGGCTTGAGGCCGAGGCGTTCGAACAGGCGGCGGTCGTGCTCGACGTCGGGATTGCCGGTGGTCAGCAGCTTTTCGCCGTAGAAGATGGAGTTGGCCCCGGCGGCGAAGCACAGCGCCTGCAACGCGTCGTCCATGCTTTCGCGGCCAGCGGAGAGGCGCACTACGGAGGCGGGCATGAGGATGCGAGCGACCGCGATGCTGCGCACGAACTCGAACGGATCGAGCGCCTCGGTACCGGCCAATGGCGTGCCCGCGACCTGCACCAGCCGGTTGATCGGCACCGATTCCGGATGCTCGGGCAGGTTGGCCAGCGTCGCCAGCAACCCGGCGCGCTGTGCGCGCGACTCGCCCATGCCCACGATGCCGCCGCAACAGGTTCGCAGGCCCGCCTCGCGCACGTGTTCGAGCGTATCCAGGCGATCCTGGTACTCACGCGTGTGGATGATCTCGCCGTAGAAGTCCGGGGAGGTGTCCAGGTTGTGATTGTAGAAATCCAGTCCCGCGGCTTTCAGCGTATCGGCTTGCGGCTGGCTCAGCATGCCCAGCGTGGCGCAGGTCTGCAGGCCCAGCGACTTCACCGCGCTGACGATCTCGGCCACCTTGGCCACGTCGCGGTCCTTGGGCGAGCGCCACGCGGCGCCCATGCAGAAGCGGCTCGCGCCCGCATCCTTGGCGGCCTGCGCCTTGGCCAGGACAGCCTCCACGCTCATCAGCTTCTCGGCCTTCACGCCTGTCGCATAGCGCGCCGCCTGCGGACAGTAGGCGCAATCCTCGGGGCAGCCACCGGTCTTGATCGAGAGCAGGGTGGAGACCTGCACGGCGTTGGGATCGTGGTATTGCCGGTGGATGGTCTGCGCCTTGAAGAGCAGGTCGTTGAACGGCAAGGCGAAAAGGTGCTCGACCTCTTCGCGGGACCAGTCGTGGCGGATGGCTGCGGTCATGGTGGGTTCCCGGGGGCGAAGGCGCGCAGTGTGGAAACCTCTCTAACCACTGTCAACCTTAACGGCCATTTCAAGGTTGACATCGACCATGCCACCCCTGCCGTACGATGGCATCGAACCCCACGAGGAGGCGACCGATGAGCGATGGACAGGGCAGCAGTGGCAACGTGCTTGCGGCGATCTGCAGTTTCTTCATCCCCGGCCTGGGCCAGCTGGTACAGGGACGCGTCTTCAAGGCGCTGATCATGTTCGTACTCGCCGCGGTGCTCTGGGTGATCTGGCTGGGTTGGATCATCCACCTGTGGTCGATCGTCGACGCGGCCATGTTCCGTCGCCCCTGACCACCGACCCCGCGCATGGAGGCGTTTCCCTGGAAGGAGCGACTGGCGTCGGTGGGGCGCTTCATCCTGCCGCCGCGTTGCCTGCTTTGCGCCGGCCACGGTCGGGGTGGCCTCGAACTATGTGGCGGTTGCCGATCCATGCTGATCGGCAACCTGTCCTCGTGTAGCCGCTGCGCCGTTCCTCTGGCCGAGCCCATGCCGGTGTGCGGACAGTGCCAGCGGCATCCCCGGCCCTGGGCCGACGTATGGGTACCCTTCGCTTATGCGTGGCCACTCGACACACTCGAGATGCGCTTCAAGTTCGGCGGAAGCCTCGCGGCGGGGCGCGTCCTCTCGGCGTGCTGGATGGAGGCCGGGCCGCCACCGCTCATGCCCGACCTGATCGTGCCGGTGCCGTTGCACGCAAGCCGGTTGCGTTACCGCGGTTACAACCAGGCGTTGGAGTTGGCGCGTCCGCTGGCGCACCGCTATCGCTTGCCCCTGGCGCACGATGTGCTGCTACGCGTGCGAACGACCGATGCGCAGACCGATCTGGACGCGGCCGCGCGCCAGGACAACGTGCGTGGCGCATTCGCGGTGAGCCGCGTGCCGTCGCAGAAACATGTGGCCGTCGTCGACGACGTGATGACCACGGGAGCGACGCTCGCCGAGTGCGCTGGCGCATTGTTGGCGGCGGGTGTCGAGCGGGTGGACGTGTGGGCCTTGGCGCGGACGCCGTTGTCGGCGATGCTCTAGTAGTTCACATAAACCGGATTGCCCAGGATCAACACCTTGCCTTCCGCCGAGCGAACATCCACGCGCAACCAGTGTGGCTTGCCATCGCTCGTCCAGTCGAACGACACCTCGCCGTTCGCGGGTAGGCGCTTCACCGGCACGCCGTCGAACGGCTTGCCGTCGATGGTCACCGCGATGTCGTTTCCTTGCAGCGCCGCGGTACGAACACCTATGTGGAGCGTCGCGCCACCGGCCACCGCGATCGCATCGCCCATGGCGGCACGCGCCGAACCACTGCTTGCGAGTACATCAAGCATGCGGTCGTGCGAGCCCTCCGTGTCGACGAACACATGTCCCGCGCGAATGCCATCGAGAATGCCCTCCATCGACAGTTCGCGTGCGTGCACGACCGTCGTCGGCGTGCCGATCACACCGGCGAACCGGTCACGCGGATCGTCGGTACCGACATGACTGTCACTGCCGCCGATGGCGGTAATGCGCAGCCCCGCGTTCAACTGGGCCTCCCAGAACGGAATGCCTGTGTCGGCGCGATCGACATCGCTACCGTTCACCGCCTCGATAGCCTGGAACCCATGCATGTCCACCGGCGTAAGCGGCGTGAATCCACAGCCCATGCACGTTTCGTCGTTCGGCCGGCGCGGATGATTGATCGAGATCAAGCCGTGCGCGCGGGCGACGTCGGCCAGGAGCGCGTTCCAGTCCGGCACCTGCTTGCTCCCTACGCGGAAATCGACGGTACGGGCGACGCCGAACAGATTGGCGTGGCCCGAAAACGTGGTGATCTCACGCGCCGGGATCAGCAACATGGTGTCGAAGTACGGCTGCATCTCGCGCAGTTCCGACACATGCGACATGGTGTTGTGCTCGGACACGGCGATGAAATCCAGCCCGCGCTTCGCGGCCGAAGCCACCGTGAAGAACAGCGGGCAAGGTACTTTCCTGGTGCCGGAGGCACTGAGGCAGTTGCCGTCGCTGTGCGCCGAATGCATGTGCAGGTCACCGCGATACCAGCGATCCTTCGTGGAGAGGGGCTCGGTCAGACCGTGTTCCGGGCCGAAACCTTCGCCATCCCCCGACAGCCAGACCCGCGCCGTGTACGCGGCCCTCGACGCGGGACGGATGTTCGGGATGCCCAGCAGCAGCCGCCACCGTCCCGGCACGATCGCGCCGGGAAGGAATGACGCCGTGGCATCGGTGGCGGATACGGTGAAGCGCCGCTTGCTGCCGCCACTCCATCCACGGAAACCGTCCTGCGCCTCGAACCCGCCCGGTCCGAGCAGGCCCAGGTCGATGGTGGTGCGTTCCTCGCGTCCCGTGTAGTCGACATCGATGGTGATCCGCGACGTGCCCCTGGGTACGTCGAAAGGCACCTCGCGATATGTATGCTGGTCGGCACCGGTGAGTTCGCCGCGGAGGACGAGGTCGGGTGCCCGCTCCGCCGCCATGGCGACTGCGGCGAAGCAGGACAGCAGGAGGACGATCAGCGCCCGCATCAGAAACGGTACATCGCGGCGAGGCGGAACGAGCGGCCCAGCAGCGGCCGCGCGATGAACGTGTTCGCGCCGGCGTCGGAGCTGGCCAGTTCGCCCGCGCGCGGATTGCCCTCGGTGAGTCCGAGCGAATTGGTGATGTTGTCCGCATAGAGGAACAACGAAAGCTGTGGCGTCGCGTCGTAGCGCGCACTGGCACCCACCACGTGGTACGAAGGCAGCACGACCGAGTTCGCCGTATCGACGTAACGCTTGCCTTCATGCTCATACGACACCTGCAAACGCAGGCGGCCGTCGAGCAGGTTCACCCCGGGAACGATGCGGTAGCTTACCTTGGGCACGCGGATCAGCTGGTTGTCGTCGTAATCGCGAAGCACCGGCGCGCCGGCCACCACGTCGGTATAGCTCAGGCCCTTGTACTTCGGGTCCTGCAAGGTGGCGTTGAACTGTACGTCGAACCACTTGGCCGGGTACAGCGTGCCTTCGAGTTCCAGGCCATAGGTCTTGGTGTTCGCATAGCCCGTCTGCGGCGTGGAGGTATTGCCGTTACGGTCGAACACGTTGTTGGTGAAGCTGACATTGTCGTACTTGGTGTAGAACGCCGTCGCGTACAGGTCCATGAAGCGATCGCTGTACTTCCAGCCCGCCTCGGCGAGATCCATCGTTTGCAGCAGCGGCGTGGCCGTCGGGTTGGTGATGTACGTGCTGAGGTTGGGCAGGCGGAAGGCCGAGGTCCAGCGTGCGAACAGGCCCTGGCGCGGCGAGAACTGCCAGTTGGCGCCGAGAGTCCAGCCCGTCTTGTCGAACGACTGATCGTAGTGGGCGAGCTTTCCGTTGCCGGTGAGCACCTGCGTAGCCGCCGGCGAACCGCCGATATCGACGGTCTGCTTGCCTTCGGTGTAGCCCTCCACGTTCACCTTCTCCCAGCGTACGCCACCATCGATGCGCAACTCCGGGGTGACCTGCCATTCATCGGAGGCGTAGAAAGCATTGGTTTTCGACTTGCCGCTGGCGTGTTCCCACTCGTATCCGTAGCGGTAGAAGCCATGGTCGGTCAGCGAACCCACGACGTTGCCATTGGCATCCACGCCCACGAGGTCGAGCAGGCGGGCATTGTCCTGGGCATCGGTCAAGACGGTCGAGGAGTAACGGTCGAAATCCTGCTCGAAGTTGGCGTGGTAATAGCCGAAGGTGACATCGTGGCTCTGGTCGCCGAACTCGAATTTGCGCAGTACGCGCGTATCGTTGATGAACTCGTCCACCGGCAGGGTCACGCCGCGGAGGCCTTCGGTCACGACCAGCCCGTTGCCGTTCTGGTTCGCCACGTTGAAAACTTGCGAGGGGTTGTCGACGTAACGGAACTGCAGCGCCGTGGCGCCCGGGATGCTCGACAGGCGCTTGCTGTCCTGGGTGATGAACGAGCTTGCGCTCTGCAACGCATTGGGGAAAACACCGTTGCGCTGGGTGTCGGTGGTGCTGTAGCGCATCGATTCGGCCAGCTTCCAGTCGTCGCCGAGATCGTGGTCGAACTTGAACGACACCTGGGTGCGCTTCACGTGCGTACCTTCGGTGTTGTCGAAATCGTAGAGGCCGCCACCGGCTTCGCGCATCTCCAGGTGCTCGGTCTCGGGGCCGGCCAACGTGCCGTAGTTGCCGTTGAAGCCGGGCACGGCGCGAATGTCGCCGTTGGCGTTGGTACGCATCGGGATGCCCAGGTAAAGGGCGACCTTGTCGTCCATGTGCTTCACGTCGAAGCTGATATCCCCGTGCTCGAGTTCCTTCGACAGCGTCGCGCGCAACTGGCCGCCGTCATCGGCATTGAACTGCGGGCGGCGCACGCCGTCGTCCACGCGCCAGAAGCCGCCGACGCCGAGTTTCCAGCCGCCGCCGATCGGCGTGCCGTACCAGAAATCGAGCCGGTTCAGCGAATAATTGCCGACGGTGTACTTCACCAGGCCTTCCGCCGTGTCGCCGACCTTGCGCGGGATGAAGTTGATCGCGCCGGCCGGCGCATTCGAGTAGAACACCGACGATGGCCCGCCGCGTACCACCTCGACACGTTCGATCGTCTCGTCGAGGCGGAAGGCCTGGTCGGCATTGAGGTAGCCCAGCGCGGGATCGTGCTGCACCGGGATGCCATCTTCGAGCAAGGTCACCGACCCATAACCGTCCACCGGGATACCACGCGCACGGATGTTGCCCGAGGCTTCGCCACCGGACGATTCCACCCAGAAGCCGGGAACGGATTTCACCGCTTCGGTGACACTGGTCGGCGCCTGCATGCGCAGGCGGTCCTCGTCGATCGTGGTGATCGAATAGCTGGTTTCCGCCTTGGTCCGGCTTTCCACGCCGGAGCGCGCCGTGACCACGACATTGTCGAGGTCGGTCGTCTTCTTCTCAGGGTTGCCGTCTTGCGCGTGGGTGGCGACGGAAACGAGCAACGCGCCGGCGAGCGCCGCGCGCACGGCGCGGCTGAGCAGGGTCTTACGCATCTTTTTGTCTTCCGGGGGAGTGGGGGCAGGAAGCCCGCGACCCGCAGGAACTTATGCGTTACCGATGACGGAACGGCTGAGGTTTCATGACGGTCCCATTTCAATCGAGCGAAATGATGACGGCCGTTTCACGCTGTGATGGCGGTCACAAGGCAAGGGCGATGACGATGCCGAGCCAGAGTGCCAGCCCGACCCAGTTGTTGTGACGAAAGG
This sequence comes from Luteibacter sp. E-22, assembly GCF_049913125.1. Taxonomy (GTDB): domain Bacteria; phylum Pseudomonadota; class Gammaproteobacteria; order Xanthomonadales; family Rhodanobacteraceae; genus Luteibacter. Next base: position 3,971,289 of record NZ_CP183975.1, on the reverse strand, counting down.
CGGTGAGGCATGCGGCACGGTCACGGTCGCGCATGATCCATTGCTGGTAGCCGAACAGTCCGGCGGTGACGGCCAGGCCGATCCAGTACGGCCAGCCCAGCGCCGAACGCGTTCCCACGAGCAGCATCGCCAGCAGGAACGTGCCCATGAGTACCCCGATGATGACGAGGTCGGCATCGGCGAACAGGATGGCCGTGGACTTGGCGCCGGCCTTGATGTCTTCGTCGCGGTCCACCATGGCGTATTCGGTGTCGTAGATCACCGACCAGAGGATGTTGGCGATGAACAGCAGCCATGCCACCGGGGGCACGGTATTCGTCACCGCCGCGAAGGCCATGGGAATCGACCAGCCGAACGCGGCGCCGAGCACCACCTGGGGCAGGTTGGTATAGCGCTTGGTGAACGGGTAGATCGCGGCCAACGCCGCTCCTGCGAAGGAGAGCAGGATGGTGAGCTTGTTGGTGAACAGCACGAGGATGAACGAGAACAGCAGCAAGCCGCCGAAGATGGCCAATGCTTCGCGCGGCGTCACGCGACCACTGGCGATGGGACGTCCAGCGGTTCGCGCCACCTGTGGGTCCAGCTTGCGGTCGGCATAGTCGTTGATGGCGCAGCCCGCCGAGCGCATGGCGAAGACGCCAAGGGTGAAGATGACCAGCGGGCCGATGGGCGGGAAATCCTTGGCGGCGAGCCAGAGCGCCCACCAGGTCGGCCACATCAGCAGGAGCGCGCCGATAGGCCGGTCCATGCGCGTGAGCACGAGATAGGCGTGGATCTTCTCGCGTCGCGCGGGCGGCAGGCCTTTCAGGAGGAAAGCGAGCACGCGCTCGGCGTTGGTCGACGCGTCGGCGGGGCGGGCAGCCGGCGCCGCCACGGCGGTTTTGCGGGCGGTGGGTGTTGCCTTGCGACGCGGGGAGGGCTTGCGGGGGGTGGGGCTCATGCGGAGAAGTCTAGCCGACCCGACGGCGCCATCGCCGACAGGGTCCCCGTAAAGCTTCAGTCGAGGAGGGCGTCGAGCCGCTCCAGTGTCCACCGGACGCCGTGCGACGAAAGGGCCTCCACGAAGGTGTCGTACTGCTTGCGGAAACGCGGGTCCCTGGCCGGCAGGGGCCCGACCAGTTCCACGCTTTCAATCAGGGTGTCCTTCGAATCGCTGTCGATCAGCGGCTGGACGAGCCGCATCGCGTTCGGTTCGCGCAGCGGATAGGCCTCGCCATGATCGTCCTTGCCCACGCGAACATAACGATCGAACGCGGCAAGAAGGAAGGCGAGCCGGCGGGCGTCCCTGCCGTGTTCCAGGCAGGCGGTGAGGGTGGGTCCGAGGAACCCGGGGATCTTCGAACCACCGTCGAGGCAGAGCCGGTCGAGCTGGTCGGCGATCGACGCGTTGCTGAAGCGCTCCAGCAGTTTCTTCTTGTACGGATCGAGGTCCATGCCCGGCAGCGAGGTCAACCAGACGCCCGCATCGTGGTCGAGGAAATCCGAGAGGTAACGGTTGAACAGCGGATCTCTCACGGCCTCGTCCACGCGGCGATGACCGGCGAGGAAGGCGGGGTACGAGAGCATCTGGTGGGACCCGTTGAGCAGGCGGATCTTGGCGTCCTCATAGGGCGAGACGTCGCTCACGATCTGCGCGCCATGGCGCTCCCACGCCGGGCGGCCATGGCGGAACGTATCTTCGAGCACCCACTGGATGAAGTCTTCGCAGACCACCGGTGCCCGGTCGTCGAGTCCGGTGGCGGCGTTCAACTGCTCGCGCACGGCAGGCGTGGTCGCGGGGGTGATGCGGTCGACCATGGCGTTGGGGAAGTCCACCTCTCGCTCGATCCATTCGGCAAGCTCTGGCGAACGGGCCCGGGCGAACGCGAGCACGGCCTTCTTCGCCTGCGCACCGTTATGCCGGAGGTTGTCGCACGACATCACCGTGAACGCGGGAGCGCCGGCGGCACGACGCCGTTCCAATGCGCCCACGAGGTATCCGAAGACGCCACGCGGTGAATCGGGATGCGCCAGGTCGTACGCCACCGTGTCATCGTCGACGCGGAAGTTTCCGTGTTCGTCGATGAGATAGCCGCCCTCGGTGATGGTGAGCGAGACGATCCGGATCGAAGGATCGGCGAGGCGATCGAGCACCCGGGAGCCGTCGCGAGGTGCGTACAGGTAGTCCACCATGGCACCGACGAGGTGTGTCGTGCGTGCGCCTTTCGCGTCGAACTCGCTGACCGAGTACAGGCCATCCTGTGCCGTCAAGGCATCGGCCAGCGGACCGTCGTGCTCAAGCAGGTTGATCCCGAGGATGCCCCACTCGCGCATGTCCTCGTCGGCAAGCACGCGGTTCGTGTAGATCGCCAGGTGCGCACGATGAAAGGCGCCGACGCCGATATGCGCGATGCCGGCCTTCACCGTGCGCCGGTCGAAGGGCGGCGGCTCGACGCCTGGCGGTAGCTGGTCGAGGGTCTCGTTGCTCAGGGAAACGGGCATGGCGGGGTTCTTACGGATGGTGGATGGCGACACCGGAGGCATCGAAGAGATGGGCGTGGGTGAGGTCCAGGCGGATGCAGATATCGCGGCCTGGGCGGCGGTCGAAGTCACCATCGGCACGCACCGTGATCGAGCCGACCTGCGGCACGTCGACATAGGCGTAGGTCTCGCTGCCCAGCCGCTCGACGACGGTGAGCTTGCCGCTGACGGTTTCGCCGGTGCCATCGCCGTCGCAGACCTGGAGATGCTCGGGGCGAATACCGATGGTGATGGCGCCCGCGTCCGGCGATGCGCCCGGTACGGCGACCGTGTTGCCATTGCGAAGGCGGAACGTGCCCTCCTCCGCCGTGGCGTCGAGAAAATTCATCTGCGGCATGCCCAGGAATCCCGCGACGAAACGGTTCACCGGCTTGCGGTAAAGCTCCATCGGCTTGCCGATCTGCTCGATGCGCCCCTCGCTGAAGATGGCGATGCGGTCGGCCAGGGTCATCGCCTCGACCTGGTCGTGGGTGACGTAGATCATCGTGGCGTTGAGTTCCTGGTGCAGTCGCGCGATCTCCAGGCGCGTGGCGGCCCGCAGCGCGGCGTCGAGATTGGAAAGTGGTTCGTCGAAAAGGAACACGCGTGGCTCGCGGGTGATCGCGCGACCGATCGCCACGCGCTGCCGCTGCCCACCGGAGAGCGCGGAAGGCTTGCGCTCCAGGTAGGGTTCCAGGGCGAGGATTTTCGTCGCCCTGGCCACCTTCTCGTCGATGGCGCGCTGGTCCATCTTCGCCAGCTTCAGGGCGAAGGACATGTTCTCCCGCACCGTCATGTGTGGGTAGAGCGCGTAGCTCTGGAACACCATCGCGAGGTCGCGCTTGTCCACGGCACGATCGGTGATGTCGTCCTGGTCGAGGAGAATCTGGCCGTCGTCGGCTTCCTCCAGGCCGGCGATCAGGCGCAGCGTGGTCGACTTGCCACAGCCGGACGGGCCCAGGAAGACGCAGAATTCGCGGTCTTCCACCACCAGGTCGATGCCCTTGATGACGTCGACGCCTTCGAACGACTTGCGCAGCGAACGGATTTCCAGACGGGACATGGGGCGGGCTCCTATTTGACTGCGCCGAAGGTGAGGCCGCGGACGAGTTGTCGCTGCGACAGCCAGCCGAGCACGAGGATCGGTGCGCAGGCCAGCGTCGACACGGCGGACAACTTCGCCCAGAACAGTCCTTCGGGACTGGAGAACGAGGCGACCAGCGCGGTCAGCGGCGCCGCGCTGGTGGTGGTGAGGTTGAGCGACCAGAACGCCTCGTTCCAGGACAGGATGAGGCAGAGCAGCGCCGTCGAGGCGAGCCCGCCGCGGCTGACCGGGATCAGCACACGAAACATGGTCTGCCACGTACTCGCGCCATCCATGCGGGCCGCCTCGAGGATGTCGTAGGGAATGTCGCGGAAGTAGGTGTAGATCATCCAGACCATGATCGGCAGGTTGATCAGCGCGAAGATGACGACGAGCGCGGTCTTCGAGTCGAGCAGGTTCAGGTCACGGCAGATCAGGTAGATCGGCACCAGCACGCCCACGCCGGGAAGCATCTTCGTCGAAAGCATCCACAGCAGCACGTCCTTGGTGCGCTTCGTCGGGTGGTAGGCGAAGGCGTAGGCCGCGGGCAAGGCGACGATCATGCCGAGGATCGTCGCGCCGCCGGCGGTGACGATCGAATTCCATGCGTAGTGCAAGTAATTCGCGCGCGCGAGGATCTGTTCGTAGTTCTCCAGCGTGGGCTTGAACAGGAAATGCGGTGGCATGCTGAACGCGTCGAGTTCCGACTTGAAGCTGGTCAGCAGCATCCAGAGGATGGGAAAGAACACCACGAGGGCGACGACCCACGAGGCGATGGCGCGGATCGTGCGGGCGAGGCGGCGCTGCGGTTTCTTGTGGGTCATGGTGTCCTCCTCAACGCGCCGTCAACGACTTGCCGATCAGCCGGATCAGGAACACCGCCATGATGTTGGCCAGCACCACCGCGACGAGGCCTCCGGCGGAGGCGGCGCCCACGTCGAACTCCAGCAGGGCCTGGGTGTAGACCAGGAACGGTATGTTGGTGGTCGCGTCACCCGGCCCGCCGTTGGTGGTGACGTAGATCTCGGCGAAGATGTTGAGCAGGAAGATCGCCTCCACCATCACCACCACCGCGATGGGCCGTGCGAGGTGCGGCAGGGTGAGGTAGCGGAAGATCGCCATGCCGCGCGCACCGTCCATGCGCGCCGCTTCCAGTTGCTCGCGATCGAGCGACTGCAGGGCGGTGACGAAGATCAGGATGGCGAAGGGCAGCCATTCCCATGACACGACGACGATCACCGAAAGCAGCGGCCAGTCCGCGAACCAGTTCACTGGCGTGGCACCGAACAGCTTCCATATCCATGCGAGGAAGCCGGACACCGGGTTCATCAGCAGGTTCTTCCAGACCAGCGCGGCCACGGTGGGCATGATGAAGAACGGCGAGATCAGCAGCATGCGCACGATGCCCTGCCCAGGGAAGGTCTCGTCCACCAGCACGGATACCAGCACCCCACCCACCACGGTGATGACGAGCACGCTGCCGACCAGCACGATCGTGTTGAACACGGACGCCCAGAAGCTGGGATAGGTGAAGAAGTAAGCGAAGTTCTCCAGGCCCACGAAGGCCGATTTTCCCGGGTAAAGCAGGTTGTAGTACTGCGTGGAGAAGTACAGCGTCATCGCCAGCGGTACGATCATCCATACCAGAAGCATCAGGATGGCCGGTTGCGCGAGCAGCCGTTCCGGGCGTTTACGGATGCGCGCGTTCATCGCGGCGACTCCTTCTGGATGACCGGTTTCTTGTCGTAGTACCCGGCGCGTTTCATGGTGCGGTCGACGGCGCCCTGCGCCGTATGCAGCAATTCGTCCACATTGCCGCGCCCGGCGAGCGCACCGGCGATCTGCCTGCCGACCAGGGTGGCCACCGCCTGGAATTCCGGAATCGAAACGATCTGGATACCCTTGTAGGGAACCGGCTTCAAGGTCGGGTGTGCGGGATCGACCGCTTTCAGCGAGTCGTAGGTCACCTGCGCGAAGGGAGCGGCCTTGATGTAGGCCTGGTTGGCATACGTGGATTCGCGGGTGCCGGGTGGCGTGGATTCCTCGCCATACTTGTCGGCGACCATGCGCAAGTAAGGCTTCGAAGTCGCCCAGAGGATGAAGTCACGTGCGGCATCGGCCTGGCGGGAGCTGGCGGGGATCGCAAGCGACCAGACCCAGAGCCATGACGAACCCCGATCCGTGACCTGATGTGGCGAGCGAACGAAGCCGACCTTGCCGGCTACCGAACTTTCCTTGGGATTGGAGACGGTGCCACCGCCGACGCTCGCATCCACCCACATCGCACAACGACCCGCGGAAAACAGCGCCAGGTTCTCGTTGAATCCGTTGTCCGAGGGACCGGGCGGGCCGTACTTCGAGAGCAGGTCGACATAGAAATTCACGGCCTGGTGCCACTCCGGCGTGTCGATCTGTGGCTTCCACTCCTCGTCGAACCAGCGGCCGCCCCAGCTGTTCACGATGGTGCCGAGCAAGGCCATGTTCTCGCCCCAGCCGGCCTTGCCGCGCAGGCAGATGCCGTACACGCCGTGTGCGGGATCGTGGAGCTTCTGCGCGAACCCACGGATCTGGTCCCAGGTCGGCGCGGCCGGCATGGTCAGGTTCGCCTTGGCGAAGAGATCGGTCCGGAAGTAGGTGATGCTGGCTTCGGCATAGAAGGGCAGCGCGTAGAGATGGTCGTCCACCGTCAGTTGTTCACGCACGTTCTTGAAGATGTCGTCGGCGGCATAGTCGGCGGGAAGGTTGTCCAGCGGCTTCAGCCACTGCTGGGCACCCCATAGCGGCGCCTCGTAGGCACCGATCGTGATCACGTCGAACTGGCCACCATGCGTGGCGATGTCGGTGGTGAGGCGCTGGCGCAGTGTGTTTTCCTCCAGCACCACCCAGTTGAGATGCACGCCCGGATGCGCCCTTTCGTATTCGGAGGAGAGTGCCTGCATGCGCACCATGTCGGCATTGTTCACCGTGCCGATCGTCAGCGTCGTGTCGGCATGTGCCACGGCGGCGACCCCTGGCAGCGTGGCGAACAGGACGATGGCGAGGACGCAGAGCCGGTTCCGGTAATCGCTCATCTTGCCTCCCTGGGCGGGCGGTCGAATGGATGAGCGTTTATAGGTGCAGCGCGGTGGTGCTCACCAATACGTGTCGTGTCGTTTTATGGTGAAAATGCATACTTTCTTGCTGGGGCAGGTAACGCTGGTGCCGTGCAAGGCACCGCATGCCGGTCATATTGCTGCGAAGCAACATGTCGGCGTGGCGGCATAAAAGTATGTGAAATGGAGTTGCATTTGCGCATGATACCGGTCGCCATGCGGCGACGCATCATCAAAGATCGGCAGGCGGCCGCCGATGGCGCATGCGGTATTCGCGCGGCGTCATCCCGATGAGGATCAGGAAGCGGCGGTTGAAATTGGACAGATTGCTGAAGCCGACCTCGTAGCAGATGTCGGTGATCGAATCCGCCGACGACACCAGCTTCTCGCAGGCACGCTGGATGCGGATCTGGTTCACGTAGTCGATGAAGCGGTAGCCGGTGTGCTGGTGGAAGAAGCGCGAGAAAGCGGTCTCGGACATGTCCAGCCGATCGGCGACGGTCTTCAGCGATACGTCGCCCGTGTGATGGCGGTCGATATAGGTCACCGCGCGATGCAGTTTCATCGACTGGCTGGGGTCCGCCGACGCCTGGAAGGGACGACTGCTCAACGAATGCCGCGTCGTGTCCTCGGCCAGGGCTTCGACCATCTCGAAGAAGCTGGCCACGCGACGCAATCCGGGATACGCCGCGACCCGGCGGAAGTAGGGTTCGAGCGTGCGCCCGAGTTCGGGCGAAAACTCGATGCCATAGCGGGCCTCTTCCAGCAGCAGCGACTTCACGTGACGCGCCGATGGCAGGAAGTCGACGCAACGGCGAACGAACGCCTCGGAGAAAAGAATGACCCGGTCACGCAATGCCGCGGGCTCGCACGTGTCGTCGGTCACCCAGTTATGCGGCACGTTGGGGCCGGTAAGCATCAGGGTGTAGGGAGAGAAACGGCCTTCGTAGTCGCCGACGTAGGCGGTTCCCTCGGTGGCCACGATGAGGTGCAACTCGTACGCCGGATGGTAGTGCCAGCGGATCAGGCGGCTGCGCGAGCCGTGGTCGAGATAGTGGATCGACGGCTCGTCGGAAAGACCCAGCAGGTCTTGCTCACGTCCGAGCGCCGACGTATCGGCAAGAGGCGGCGGCAGCGAAAGGGCGGCACGGCGATTCATGCGTCGAGCCTACTCTTTCAGGTCGTCATGACCAAGTAGCTGTCGGTTTTAGGAGTAATCCTATATCGGCCAACGCCGCGCCATCACTACGATGCCGCCTCGCTTCAAGGAGAACGTGCGAAATGCGTCATATTGCTTTGTTTGCCGGCGCCACCCTGGCGTTCCTGGCCCCGCTGGCCGCCACGGCCGCCGACACCGCCGAACTCAAGGTATCCGGCACGATCACGCCCGCGTCGTGCAGCGTGTCGATCCTCGGCCCGTCGGAAGTGCAACTCGATCCGGTGAAGCTTTCGGATTTCACTCCAGGCCAGGATCTGTCGCTCGACCCGAAGGATGCGAGCCTGAGCATCGATTGCCAGGGCACCGCGGCAAGATTCCGCCTGAAAGCCGTCGATTCCGGTGAAGGCGTTTCTACCGACGGCGCCAACCACTACAGCCTCGGCAGGAACGAGCAGGGCGGCGTCAACAAGCCGAACGGCTACTTCAAGCTGAGCATCGATGCCGACGCCATGACATCGAAGTACGTGTTGAAGTCCACCGATGGTGGCGCGGGCAAGGCATGGGGTACGCCCGGGACCGGCGTAGTGGCATTCGATAATGACGGAGAAGCGTTCGCTTTCGCCAACGAGGCCGACGCGACCGAGCCGGCCGCCCTGACCGACCTGACGGTGCCGCTGAAGATCGCCGCCGTGCTGGCGAAGGACCCGGTCGTCAACGAAGACGTGGCCCTCTCCGGAAGGGCCACCATCGAAATTTTCTATTAATGCGCCGTATGCTCGCCGTCGCGCTGTCGGGGTTACTCCCGGCAGCGCCTGTCTTCGCGGACGGCATGCTGCCGGAGACCTCCGTCGTCATCGTCTACGAAGACAAGGGCGAGGCGACGATCAATGTCAGGAACAGTGATCCGAAACCCTCGCTCCTGCATGTGACGTTGCAGGACATTCCCGAAGACGCCGAGCCGTTGTTGTTCGTCACGCCTCCGGTGTCCCGCGTGGAGCCCGGCGAGAACCAGCTCGTCAGGTTCATCCTGCGTAACACCTCTCCTCTCAAGACACAGCGTCTGAAGCGGGTGGTGTTCGAAGGGCTGCAACCGAAGAACAAGCTGGAGCCGGGCCGTGCCACGGTTTCAGTGAATATCCGCCAGAACCTTCCGGTGATCCTGCATCCCAAGGGCCTGGCCCCGAACCGGGAACCGTGGAAAGGACTGACCTGGACCATCGCCCGGGGCGAACTCGTCGTTCGCAACGACACCCCTTACGTGGTGCGCATGGGCCAGGAAGTGATCCTTCTGCCGATGATGACCTCGGTGCGGGTTCCGGCCGGTTACGTGCTGCCAGGAAGCCGCCACGCGCTGCCATTGCCCGAAAGCGCCCGGAACGCCACGACGGTACGGTTGTATCCGGCGACCGTCTACGGCTTCGCGGTGGACTCCTACGACGCGTCGTTGTCCATCGCTACCGATTGAGTGGCGAGGCTGATTCATGAATTCGCCCACGACCGGGCGCCGCCTGTGCGGCGCACAGCTGCGGCTGGTACTCCTGCCGCTGGCGTGTGCGCCGGACATGGTGAACGCCCGGGTCGATGCCGAGGCGGCCAACGCGCCGTCGATGTCGCCCGCCGTGTCCGAAGGCGGCGATACCGACATCGAGTTCGACGAGCACATGTTGAAGCTTCGCGGCATCGACCCGAAGCTCGCCAGGTACTTCCGCAGCGCTCCGCGCTTTACGGAAGGTCGTCATGTGGTTTCCCTGGAGGTCAACGGAAAGGCCATGGGTTCGGCGAAGGCACGCTTCGATAGCCGTGGTGCCTTATGCATCGATCGGGAATTGCTGGACGTGGCGGAAGTGGACGCGGAACTTCCCACCCTCCGCGATCCAGCCGCGTCGCCATGCGTGGACCTGGCGACGATCTATCCGTCGTCGAAGATCGAACTGAGTCCGGCAAAGGCGACGGTATCCCTGTTGGTGCCGACCGAGGCGTTGCGCACGCGGCGACGCGACCTGTCGGGCTACGCGCGCGGCGGCACGGCGGCGCTGTTGAACTACGAGATCGTCGGGCTGGACAGTCGCTGGGGCTCGCGTACGAGTCGCTACAGGTCGGCCAACACCGAACTCGGCTTCAATGCGGGCGACTGGGTCGTCCGCAGTCGCCAGGTATCCACGTCCACCGACGGGCGCCAGCGCATGGAAGTGCTGGACACTTATGCCAGCCGCTCGTTCGCCGAACAGCGTGCCGTCGTCCAGGTCGGTGAAATCAACGTCGTGAATCCCGCCCTGTCCGGTGCGCAGATCACCGGCGCGCAGGTGACGAGCGAGCAGGCATTGGCCCATCAGGGCACGGGCGCGACGGTGGAAGGGATCGCACAGGGCCCGGCGCGCGTCGAGGTCAGGCAGGACGGCGTGCTCGTGTATTCCACGGTCGTGCCACAGGGGCCGTTCACCTTGACCGGCATCCCTCGTATCAATCGCTATTCCGACCTCGATGTCACCGTCACCGGCACCGACGGCGAAGCACAGCGATTCACGGTGAGCGGCGCCCTGGCAGGTGCACTGGACACGGCGCCGGGTTATGCGATCGCGCTCGGAAGGTTGCGCAACACCGGCGGCACCGAGGCGCCCTGGGTCCTCAGCGGGGGTTGGAGCGGATCGTTCCATCGCGACATGTCGTTGAGTGCCGGCATCATGGCCGCCTCCCGCTACCACGCCGTCGGGCTGGGCGTTGGCGCGACGGTGGCCGAGGACACGCAGCTGAACGTGAACCTGGCTGGATCGAATGCGACGCGTGAAGGCGCCAAGGGATGGCAGGGCATGCTGACCCTGTCGCAACGACTGGACGGTCGCTGGTCGATCGGACTCGCCCACTCGCGGCAGAGCCGGGGATTCCGGGACCTGCTGGACACGACGGTCGCGAGGAGCGTCGCCTCGCAGCGGTCGCGTTACCGGGACCAGTCCTCCGCGAGCGTATCGTGGTCGCATCCCCGCCTGGGTAGCGTCAGCGCGGGATATTCCCGAACCCTGCTGTTCAATCGCCGAGGCACCAGCCGCGCGCTTGCCTCATGGGCTTCGCGCCTGGGCCGGGCATCGGTTTCGCTGTCCGCCGAGTGGAACCTTGGGCGCGCGCGCCGCCAGCAGGGCAATAGCGTGTATCTCAATGTCAGCGTTCCACTCGGGGAAAGCGGCCGCGTGGGTAGCTCCGTGCGCCGTTATGCGGGCGAGACACGTTATGGCGCCCACTTCTCCGAACAGGTCAACGACTATGCAAGCTACCGCGCCGGGTTGGAGTACCGCTCAAGTGACCGGCGTCGCAGCCTCGATGCGGGAGTGTCGCTATTACCGCGCTATGCGCAGGTCGACGGTAGCTACACGCGAAATGCCAATAGCACGACGTACGGTATCGGGGTGCGTGGCGGCGTTCTATGGCACGCGCATGGCGTGACGGCATCGCCGTATCCCGTGCGCGACACGTTCGGTGTGCTCTCGGCAGGCGATAGTGCCGGCGTTCGCATCTCGACACCGAGCGGCCCGGTATGGACCGATGCCCGCGGCTATGCCGTGTTGCCGCAGCTCGCCCCGTTTGGAAAGAGCAGCATCGAAGTCGCCACCGATTCGCTGCCGCGCAACGTGGATATCGAGAACGGAGCCGCCGTCGTCGAAGTAGGCCGGGGTGCGGTCGCCTTCCTGACTTTCGGTATGTCGAAGACCCGCCGCGTGCTGCTTACCGCGATGACGGTGGATGGGCGAAGCTTGCCAGAAGGTGCCACCGTGACGGACGAGCAAGGCGAACTGGTCAGCCTGGTGCAGGGCGGTGGCCAGATATTCGTCCCGAATGCGTTGGCGACGCCACGCCTGTCGGTGAGCGGGCCGGACTTGCCGCGCTGTGAACTGGAGTTCCGGTTGGAAGAGCAGGTCGATCTGGGCGCGTATTACGAATCGGCCGCGGCGGTTTGTCGTGTGGTGGGAGGGATCGGTCCATGATGTCGCTACGAACCCCTTCCCTGGCGATGCGCCTGGCCAGGGGAGTCGTCCTGGCCTGGATGCTGTCGCTTGCACCGGTCGCCTATGCCCGGGAGGCCGCCTGCGAGGTGACGTCGAGCACGGCCAGGATCGATTACGGCCGCCTCAGCCGCGCGACCACCGCACCTGCCGAGAGTGGTGAACTGGTGTTGCCGTTGCGCACGGCAAAGCTGGATGTGAGTTGTTCGCAACCGGAAGACATGACGGTGTTCTTCCGGGCCATGCCACTGGACGCGCAGGCATTTCGTTTCGCGGACCGGGGCCGGCTCTCGCTCCGGTTGCGCGATGGCCTGCTCGATGGCGAGCGGGTGGACCTGGGCCAGTTGGACAGCCTTGGCGCCACACCGGCACGAGTGGGCGCGTCGTTGCCCTGGTTGCCCGAACAGGGGATTGCGCCGGTGAAGGCGGGACACATCGTCACCGGTCGGGTATTCAGCGCCTACATCGACATCGATGCGAGGCTCGATGCGGACGCGCTGAATGTCGGCGACGCGACCCAATGGCTGGTCCAGGGCCGGGTGGAAGCGGCGGCGAGCGGGGCCATACGGGACCTTTCGGTGCAGGCCGAGGCGATCGCGGGAAGTTGCCGCGTGGAGGTCGTCCGGCACATCTCCTTCGGCACGCTTCGTTCCACCGATCTGGACAGCCAGGGTGCCTCCACCATCATCCATCCCACGCAGCGCGGGGAATTGCAGGTGCGTTGCGATGCACCCATGCCGATCGCGTTGCGCGTTCAGCGCGATGAGCGAGCGGGAACGGTAGCCGCGCCGGAAGGTATCGGCGTGCGGTATACGGACGACCAGTTGTTCGGGCTCGGCACCCATCGCACGGGTGCGAACATCGGTGCCTACGTGCTTCGCTGGGGCGCGACCGCCCCATCCGGCCAGGGCGAGTTGCTTGCATCGCGATCCTCCGACGGTGGCCGCTCATGGGCGCTCGCGACCGGCGGCCCGGTAGCCAGTCATGCCCCGCTTGAGCGCATGGGTTATGCCAGGCCGCATCACACGACGGTGGAGCCCGCCGCGGTGGCCGCCCTCGACGTGGTGCTCGACGCGGAAATCTACATCGCACCCGCGCACGTGCTTCCACGCGGCGAAGACATCGAGGCGGATGGCCTCGTGAGTTTCGAAATCATCTATTGAAGTCGTTCCATAAGGGTCTATTCCATGAAATATAGTTTGACGGCACTCGTTCTCGCGTCACTCGCCGCTTCCTCGCATGCATCGAACGTCGATCTTCAGGTCGCCGGCAGCATCACGCCAGGCCAGGCCTGCGAGATGACGGTAGGCCAGGGAACGGACTACGGGCGGATCTCGCGCGACAAGCTCAATCCCGATCCGACGTTGTATACCGACCTCGGCGTGCGCAGGGTCAAGATGCATATCGATTGCGCCACGCCCATGCGGTACGCCCTCGTGTCGACCAACGTATCGCCACGCGACGAACCCGGCGATGCCTACGACCTCGGGCTTTTCTCGACGACGAACCCATCGTCCGTGGGCAGCCTGTTCGTGCGCCTGGACAATGCGTCGGCCCATATCGAGGGCAACGCTGCCTACTACACCAGTGCGGATAGCCAGGACCTGGGGGCCGCGGCGTGGGGACCGTCCACATTCAGCACCGTGCCCATCGGCAGGGCGTCCATCGTGATCGGCTTCGTGACGGCCGATGGAAGCTTCGATGCGCCGGGCCCCATCGGCCACTTCGATACCTACCTGCTTATAAATCCGTTGATCAGGCCCCTGAACGAACTGGCGCTGACCGACGACATCACGTTCTCCGGCACCCTCGGATTCGAGATCCGGTACTTCTGACATCACGTTCCATCATGGAGGAGAAGCGCATGAAACACCTGCCCACCTTGTTCGCATCGGCGTCGCTGCTGATTGCGGCATCGACCGCGGTGAACGCGGAAAATACGGACCTGCTCGTCGAAGGAAGCATCGTTCCGGGAGCCGCCTGCAACGTCACCGTCGGTGGTGGTTCGATCGACCTGGGTACGATCACCCGCGACATGCTGAACCCCGATCCGTCCAAGCCGACCAGCCTGGACGAGCGAAAGCTGAAGACCCTGGTCGACTGCACCAATCCGGCGCGATTCGCCTTCGTGGTCACGGAAGCGAGGGGCGGCGATGCCGCGTTGCCGGAAGTCTTCAAGATGTACGACCAGGATGGCGTCTCCAGTCCCGGGAAGCTGTTCCTGCTGTTCGACGCGCAGTCGACCATGATCGATAGCGTGCAAGGCTATCCCACCGGTTCGAATGAAGGCACCACCGATCTCGGCAACGCCACCTGGGGACCGTCGACTCCCTACCAGGAGAACCTGCCGATCACCAATGGACGCTACGCGGTTGGTTTCGTAAGAAACGCGAGCAGCACGGATGCGCCAGGCACCATCAAGAACCTGCGCGTCGACTTGCTTGTCCGTCCGAGGCTCAATCCGGTGAACGAACTGGACCTCTCCGGCGAGATCGCGTTCGCGAGCGACATCGGGCTGGAAATCAGGTACTTCTGACGCGGAATGTGACGCCACGGGCTCCGTCGTGCGGAGCCCGTGGCGTCAAGCCGCGACCAGGGGCCACTCGATCGCCGCGATGCCGCTGCGTGCGTGGTCGGCGATGCGGCCCGCCTGTCGAAGCGCGTCCAGGAAGGCGTCGATATCCTCCGACCGCCCCGTGTACTCGACCACCGACCTGTCGCCTGCGCGCTGCAGGAGCCGCGCGCCGAATCGTCCAAGGCACGCGTCGATGGCCGGGACATCGCGGGTGTCGACATGGGCCACCAGCAACTCGCGCTCCACATAACCTTCGCCCGAGAGTTGCGACACCTCGATCACGTCGACGAGCTTGGCCGACTGCTTGACGATCTGCTCGACCACGGCATCGTCGCCGAAGACGACGAGGGTCAGGCGGGAGGCATCCATGTCGTGCGTGGCCGCGACAGTCAGCGACTCGATGTTGTATCCACGCGATGCGAATAGTCCCGCGACACGGGCCAGCGCGCCCGCTTCGTTTTGCAGCAAGAGGGAAACCAGGTGGCGCATGTCTAGAACATCCCTGTCGGTTCGGCGGTGTGCGACGCCGGTGCGCCGCTGCGGCTGGGAATCCAGTCGCCGGTGATCATCTCGGCGTAGGTCGCGCCCGGGCCAACCATCGGGTAGACGCCGGCGTCCGGGTCGATCACCACTTCCAGGAAGGCGGGGCCCTCGAAGGCGAGGAAGTCGGCGATGGTGGACTCGATCATCGCTGGATCGTCCAGGCGCCGCGCCCACTCGAAGCCGTCGGCCTCCGCGGCGCGGACAAAGTCCTTCTTGTGCAGGCTCTTGTCGGACGCGGAGAAGCGGCCCTTGAAGAACAGCTTCTGCCATTGGCGCACCATGCCGTCACCGCTGTTGTTCAGCACCACGACCTTCACCGGCAGGTTATAGGTGGTGACGGTTTCCAGTTCCCCGATGTTCATGCGGATGCTGGCGTCGCCATCGATGTCGATCACGACACGGTCGCGCCGCGCGAACTGCGCACCGATGGCGGCCGGCAGGCCGAAACCCATCGTGCCCATCGAGCCGGAGGTGAGCCAGTGCCGGGGCTCGCGGAAATCGAAATACTGCGCCGCCCACATCTGGTGCTGGCCGACTCCCGTGCTGATGATGGCGCGGCCATCGGTGATGCGGTTGATCGCCTCGATCACCGCGCAAGGCTGGATGGCGTCGCTGTCGCGGCAGAAATTCATGCCGTGATGGGCTTTCAACGCCGCGACGTGCGCATGCCACGCCGCGTAGTCGGGCCGGAAACCAGCGCGTTTGCCATATGCCGTC
This sequence comes from Luteibacter sp. E-22, assembly GCF_049913125.1. GTDB lineage: Bacteria > Pseudomonadota > Gammaproteobacteria > Xanthomonadales > Rhodanobacteraceae > Luteibacter. Next base: position 3,955,628 of record NZ_CP183975.1, on the reverse strand, counting down.
AAGCGGGGCAGCGAGACTTCCAGTGCGCCCACGTGGTGCCAGTCCACCGCCTTGACCTTGCCGATTTCCGCCGGATCGATGTCGATCTGCGCGATGGTGCGCGCACCGGGTGCGAACTTCGAAGGCACGCCGACGACGCGATCGTCGAAGCGCGCGCCCAGGGCCAGCACGAAATCGCAATCGTCCATCGCATAGTTCGCGTAGGCGGCGCCATGCATGCCGAGCATGTGCAGGGCCAGCGGATCGGTGGTGTCGAAGCCGCCGATGCCCATGAGCGTGGTGACCACGGGCACGCCGAACGCATGTGCGAACTCACGCAGGGCCGTGGAGGCGCCGGCCGAAACGATGCCTCCTCCCGCGTAGATCAATGGCCGCTCCGCCTTGGCGAGGGTGTCGAAGAAAGCGGCACATGCCCGGTCGTCGATCGTGGCGGACTCGACCGCGTGCAAGCGTGTGCGATAGCCACGCACGGCCAGTTCCCGGCTGCCATGGAAGACCAGGGGCGTGTTCTGCACATCCTTGGGAATATCGATGACCACGGGGCCGGGCCGGCCACTGCGCGCGATGTGGAAGGCCGTGCGCAGGGTGGCTTCGAGCGTGGTGGCGTCGGTCACCAGGAACACATGCTTGGCGCACGAGCCCATGATGGTGCTGATGGGTGCTTCCTGGAACGCGTCGGTGCCGATGGAGCCCGTGGGCACCTGACCGCTGATGACGACCACGGGAATGGAGTCCGCCATGCAATCACGCACCGGCGTGACCGCGTTGGTGGCGCCGGGGCCGGAGGTGACCAGGGCGACGCCGACGCGGCCGGAAGCCCTCGCGTAACCAGCGGCCATGAAACAGGCACCCTGCTCGTTGGCGGGCACGATCAGGGGCATGGGCTCGCTGCCATCCTCGCGCGGATGGGTGCCGTTGTAGCGGAATACCGCGTCGTACACGGGAAGGATGGCGCCGCCGGAGTAACCGAAAAGGACGTCGAGACCCTCGTCGGCAAGTACCTGCACGACGATGTCCGCACCGGTCATCGTCTGGCCGGCCAGGGGGTGGGTCGAAGGGGGGCGGCGAATGTCGCCGACGGAGTCCAGTTGGGCGTTCACGGTGTGTCGTTTCCTTTGAAGCGAAGAACCGGTGCTTTCGGGTGTCGGTGGAATGACGGTTGGTTAAGTGGTGGTTTCTTGGAAGGTTTCGGTTGCCGTGGAGGTCCCGGTTGTTGCAGAAGCCGCGGCTCTTGTGGGAGCCGCTTCAGCGGCGATGGGCGCTTGCCTCGACCTGGCCCGCTGCCGCGGGATCGCCGACAAGGTCGGCTCCCACAACACCCTTCAGTCCTGGCAAGAGCTCTCCCACAACAGCTTTCATCCTTGGCAAGGTTTCTCCAGCCCGACCGGGCTCATTCCGTCTTGGCGGGTTCCGCGGCGGGCTTCGGCTGGTTCGCGGCGAGCCAGGGCATGCGCGCGCGCAGCTGTGCGCCGACCTTCTCGATCGGATGGTCGAGGTCGCGCTGCTTGAAGGCCTTGTAGTTCGGCAGGCCGGCTTTGTATTCAGCCGTCCATTCGCGGGCGAAGGTGCCGTCCTGGATATCCTTGAGCACGGCCTTCATCCGCTCCTTGGTGCCTTCGTCGATCACGCGCGGGCCGCGGGTGTAGTCGCCGTATTGCGCCGTCTCGGAAACGAACTCGAGCATGCGCGCGATACCGCCCTCGTAGAAGAGGTCCACGATCAGCTTCAGTTCGTGCATCACCTCGTAGTAGGCGATCTCGGGGCGGTAGCCCGCCTCGACGAGGGTCTCGAAGCCCTTGATCACCAGTTCGGACGCACCACCGCAGAGCACGGCCTGCTCGCCGAAGAGGTCGGTCTCGGTCTCTTCCTTGAAGTCCGTTTCGATCAGCATCGCGCGCGCACCGCCGATGCCGGCCGCATACGACATGGCGCGTTCCGCGGCCTTGCCGGTGGCATCCTGGTGCACGGCATACAGGCAGGGCACGCCACGGCCGATCTCGTATTCACGGCGGACGAGCGCACCCGGACCCTTGGGGGCGACGAGCACGACGTCGATGTCGGCACGCGGCTGGATCTGGCCGAAATGCACGTTGAAGCCGTGCGCGAACAGTAGCGTCGCGCCGGGCTTGATGTTCGCCTCGATGGCGTCCTTGTAGATGCCCGGCTGGGTCATGTCCGGCGTGAGCACGGCGACCAGGTCGGCGCCGCGCACGGCATCGGCCGGCTCGGCCACGGCGAAGCCATCCACGTAGGCGCGGCTCCAGGATGGCCCACCCGGACGCAGGCCGACGACGACGTCGAGGCCGGAGTCCTTCAGGTTGAGCGCATGTGCGCGACCCTGGCTGCCGTAGCCGAGCACGGCGATACGGGCGTTTTGCAGGGGGGCGGTGGTGGCTTGGATATCGGTCACGGGGTGTCTCCTTGGGATAGGGATGTCGCGAAATAAAGCGGTGGTCAGTTGCCGATCAATTCCTGGGTCATGTCTTCGTCTTCGATTTCGCGGCGGACGCGTCCGGCTGTCGCGGGCGTGTCGTCGAAGGCCTGGGTCACGGCGCCCTCCGCCGCCGAACCGACCAGGCGCGCGTATTTGGCGAGTACGCCCCGGGTCACCTTCGGTGCGGCGGGACGCCATGCCGTCCGCCGCGAGGCCAGGTCGGCATCGGTGCGCAGTTCGCGCGTGGCGGCATCGATGAAGATCGCGTCGCCTTCGCGCAACAGGCCGATCGGCCCGCCGCGCGCGGCTTCCGGTGCGACGTGCCCGACCATGAAGCCGTGCGTCGCTCCACTGAAACGGCCATCGGTGATGAGCGCCACGTCGTTGCCGAGACCCCGGCCCACGAGCGCCGCCGTCACCGCCAGCATCTCGCGCATGCCCGGGCCACCGGCGGGACCTTCGTTGCGGATCACCATCACGTCGCCGGCGCGGATGCGTCCGGCCTGCACGGCGGCGAAGGCGTCCTCTTCGCTTTCGAAGACGCGTGCGGGGCCGGCGTGGCTGGTACGCCCATGACCGGCGAGCTTCAGGATGCAGCCTTCCGGCGACAGGTTGCCGTAGAGGATGCTGTAGCCGCCGCGCGGCTTGAACGCGTTGTCGACCGGGCGGACGACCTGTTGGCCATCGGTGGCCGCCGGTGCCGCGTCCAGTTCCTCGAACAGCGTGCGGCCGGTGACGGTCGGCGTATCGGCGATCAGGGCGGCCTTGCGCAATTCGCGCGCGACGATCGCCGTTCCGCCGGCGGCGGTCAGTTCCACCGCGCTGTAACGACCGCCCGGCTTCAGGTCGGCGATCACGGGCGTATGCGCGGAAGCGGGCTCGAAATCCTCGATCGACAGCGGCACGCGCGCCTCGTTGGCGATGGCCAGCAGGTGCAGCACGGCGTTGGTCGAGCCCGCGGTGGCGGCGACCATGCGCGCGGCATTGTCGAAGGCGGCACGATTCATCACATCACGCGGGCGCAGGTTCGCCTCCAGGCATGCCATGGCCAGTTCGCCGCAGCGGAACGCGGCATCACGCTTGGCGGGGTCCGTGGCCGGCACGTCGTTGAGGCCCATGGGCGAGAGGCCCAGGGTCGTCAACACCATGGCCATCGTGTTGGCGGTGAACTGGCCACCGCAGGCACCGGCGCCGGGGCAGGCATGACGTTCGACATCGTCCAGCTCGGCATCGTCGATCTTGCCCGCGCCATGGGCACCGACCGCCTCGAACACTTCCTGCACCGTGATCGGGCAGCCGTTGCGGCTGCCGTGCGCGATGCTGCCGCCATACAGGGCGACGCCGGGAATGTTGAGCCGGGCCAACGCCATCGCGGCGGCGGGGATGGTCTTGTCGCAGCCGCACAGCACGACCATCGCATCCAGGCAATGCCCGTCGACGGCCAGCTCGATCGAATCGGCGATCAGTTCGCGGCTGACCAGCGACGAACGCATGCCCGACGTGCCCATGGCGATGCCGTCGGTGACGGCGATGGTGTTGAACTCCACGGGCGTTCCACCAGCGGCGCGCACGCCTTCGGCGGCAGCTTCCGCGAGATCGCGCAGGTTGAGGTTGCACGGCGACACATTGGACCAGCTATGCACGATGGCCACCATCGGCCGTGCGATGGCTTCGTCGTCGAGGCCGGTGGCGCGCAGCATGGCGCGTGCGGGCGCGCGGTCCGGGCCGGTCTTGATCGCATCGCTGCGCAGCGTGCGGATCGGGATCTTCTTCGTGTTCATGCGGCCTCCGCTTTCGCGTTGCAGGCGTCGAGGACGGCGCGGGTCACGGCATGCGTGGTGGCATTGCCGCCGAGATCGCGGGTGAGGTTGCCGTGCTCCAGCACGTGGTCGACCGCGGCTTCGACCACGGCGGCTTCATCGGGCAAGCCGAGCGAATGACGCAGCAGCATGGCGGCGGAGAGAATCGTGCCGAGCGGATTGGCCAGCGACTGGCCGGCGATGTCCGGCGCCGAGCCATGGATCGGTTCGTACACGCCGGCGCCCGGCCCACCGATCGACGCGGAAGGTGAAAGGCCCAGCGAGCCCGCCAGCACCGACGCCTCGTCGGTGAGGATGTCGCCGAACATGTTCTCGGTGACGATCACGTCGTAGTCGGCCGGCCGGGTCAGCAGGTGCATCGCCATGGAATCCACCAGCTGGTGTTCCAGTTCCACGTCCGGATAGTCCGCGGCGACGCGCGTGGCCACCGAGCGCCACAGGCGCGAGGTTTCCAGCACATTCGCCTTGTCGACGGAGGTGACCTTCTTCTTGCGCGTGCGTGCCAGTTCGAAGGCATGACGCACGACGCGTTCGATCTCCTCGACGGTGTAGCGGCATTCGTCGGTGGCATCGGTCTCGCTGCGCGTCTTGGCGCCGAAATAGATGCCGCCGGTGAGTTCACGGATGAAGACCAGATCGACGCCTTTCGTGCGTTCCGGCTTCAGCGGTGACAGGGCGGCCGTGCGCGGGTGCAGTTTCAGCGGGCGCACGTTGGCGAACACGCCCAGCAGCTTGCGCATCGCCAGCAGGCCCTGTTCCGGACGTACCTTCGCGTTCGGGTCCGACCACTTCGGCCCACCGACCGCGCCGAGCAGGATGGCATCGGCGGCGAGCAACGCCTCGCGCGTCTGCGCGGGCAGCGGGTCACCGAAGCGATCGATGGCGTCGCCACCGATCGCATGCTCGGTGAACGTGAATTCATGGCCGAAGCGTTCGGCTACCTGGCGCAACACGGCGACGCCCGCCGATGCGACTTCCGGGCCGATGCCGTCACCGGGCAATACGACGATCGAGGCCTTCATGCGGCTTCCTCCATGCGGGATTCGAATGCCGCGATATCGGCTTCCTGCTGGAGCAGGAAGCCCAGCTGATCCACGCCGTTCAACAGGCAGTGGCGCGAGAAGGCATCGAGATCGAAACGGACGCTGCCGCCGTCGGGCAGGCGGATCGTGCCCTCGGCGATGTCGATGCGCAGTTCGACGCCGGGGTTGTCGAGCAGCCAGCGGTGCTCCGCCTCGCTCACGACGATGGCGAGCAGGCCGTTCTTGAGCGAATTGCCACGGAAGATGTCCGCGATCTCGCTGGAAATCACCGCCTGGATGCCGTAGTCCAGCAGCGCCCAGGGCGCGTGCTCGCGGGAAGACCCGCAGCCGAAGTTATGGCCGGCGACGAGGATCGCGCATCCACGGGCCTGTGGCTGGTTCAGCGGGAAGGCGGGATCGTCGCTGCCGTCGGCGGCGTAGCGCCAGTCTTCGAAGCAATGCTTGCCCAGTCCGGTGCGTTCGGTGGTGGTGAGGAAACGCGCCGGAATGATCCGGTCGGTGTCGATGTTTTCGTTTCGCAACACCGCGGTGCGCGAGTGCACGTAGGCGAGCGGGCGGCTGGTCTGGCTCATGCGGCGACTTCCTGGTTCATGTATTCGCGAGGATCGGCGACGCGCCCGGCGATGGCCGAGGCGGCGGCGACCAGGGGGCTGGCCAGCACGGTGCGTGCGCCCTTGCCCTGGCGGCCCTCGAAGTTGCGGTTGCTGGTGGCGACGACGAGCTGGCCCGGCTGGGCGAGGTCGCCGTTCATGGCGATGCACATCGAGCAGCCCGACTGGCGCCACTCGGCGCCGGCGGCGCGGAAGACCTCGTGCAGGCCTTCGCTTTCCGCGTCGCGCCGCACCTGTTCGGACCCGGGCACCACCAGCATGCGCACGCCGGCGGCGACGCTGCGGCCGCGCATGATTCCCGCGGCGGCGCGCAGATCGGACAGGCGTCCATTGGTGCAGCTGCCGATGAAGACGACGTCGACGCTTTCGCCGGCCATGGGCTTGCCGGCCGTGACCTGCATGTAGTCGAGCGCGCGCTGTTCCACCGCGTCCGCCGCGGCGGGAACGGGGGCGTGGATGCCCACCACCATGCCGGGATGCGTGCCGTAGGTCACCGACGGCTGGATCGCCGACGCGTCGATGCGGACTTCACGGTCGTACGTGGCGCCTTCGTCGGTCGGCAGCGTGCGCCAGTAGGCGACGGCACGGTCCCAGGCCTCGCCCTTCGGCACGCGATCGCGCCCTTCCAGCCAGGTGAAGGTGGTTTCGTCCGGCGCGATCAGCCCGGCGCGCGCGCCCGCTTCAATGGACATGTTGCACACGGTCATGCGCTCTTCCATCGACAGTGCGCGGATCGCCTCGCCGGTGTACTCGAGCACGTGGCCCGTGCCGCCGCCGATGCCGATCTTGCCAATGATATGCAGGATCAGGTCTTTCGCCGTGACGCCATCCTGCAGCCTCCCGTCGACATGGATGGCAAAGGATTTCGGCTTGCGCTGGAGCAGGCACTGGGTCGCCAGCACGTGTCCCACCTCGGTGGTGCCGATACCGAAAGCCAGCGCGCCGAAGGCGCCATGCGTGGCCGTGTGGCTGTCGCCGCAGACGATGGTCATGCCGGGCTGGGTCGCGCCGACCTCGGGGCCCGCCACGTGCACGATGCCGCGCTGCGGGCTGTCCCAACCCATGAGGTCGATGCCGAACTCGCGCACGTTCGCTTCGAGCCTGGCGACCTGTGCCTCGGCTTCCTTCGTGTAGTACGGACGCTTGCCTTGCGCGTCCGGCGGCAGGGTGGGCGTCGAGTGGTCCAGGGTGGCCAGCGTGCGGTCGGGGCGACGCACCTTCAAACCGCGGCCACGCAGTTCGTCGAAGGCCTGCGGCGACGTGACCTCGTGGACCATGTGCAGGTCGATGTACAGCACGCCCGGCGTGGTATCGGTTTCCGCGCGCACCTGGTGCGTATCCCACAGCTTGTCGAACAGGGTGCGTGCGCTCATGCCGCGACCCTCCCGGCGACGGTGTCTTCGACGGGCGTGAGCCAGCCCCAACGGTCTTCCGTGCGGCCGTCGAACAGGCCGAAGAAATCCTCCTGCAACTGCCGGGTGACCGGGCCCGGGCGGCCGCTGCCCACGGGCTTGCGGTCGACCGAACGCACCGCGGTCACTTCCGCGGCGGTGCCGGTCATGAAGACCTCGTCGGCGAAGTACAGCATCTCGCGCGGCAGCGACTGCTCCACCACGTCGTATCCGCGCTCGCGGGCCAGTGTCAGCACGGAGTCGCGGGTGATCCCGCAGAGGATCGACGAGGCGGCCGGCGGCGTGTAGATGACGCCCTTGCGAACGATGAACAGGTTTTCGCCCGCACCCTCGCTCAGCAAGCCATCGGTACCCAGGGCGATGCCTTCGGCGAAGCCGCCGTTCACGGCCTCGCGCGCGATCAGCTGGCTATTGAGATAGTTGCCGCCGGCCTTCGCGCCGCTCGGGTAGGTGTTCGGCGCGGCGCGGTTCCACGAGGACACGCACACGTCGACGCCCTTCTCGATGGCCTCGGCACCGTGATAGGCGCCCCAAGGCAGGGCGATGACGGCCACGTCCACCGCCGTGTCCAGCGACGGCGCGAGGCTGAAGGTGAAGCCGCTGCGGAAGACGATCGGCCGCACGTAGGCGGAGGTGAGCCCGTTGGCGACGATGACCTCGCGGCAGGCGCGATTGATCGTGGCGGCGTCGTAAGGCATCACCAGGTCGTACACGCGCGAGGAATGGAACAGGCGCTCGGTGTGTTCTTCCAGACGGAAGTAACGCGGGCCGTCGGGCGTGGCGTATACCCGCACGCCCTCGAACACGGAGGAACCATAGTGCAGCGCATGTGCGCCGACGTGGACGGTGGCGTCGGCCCAGGTCTTGATGCGACCGTTGTGCCAGAGATGGGTCGGGGCTTCCATGGGTTCTCCTTCAGGACTCGACCGCGACGGCCGCGGTCCGGGTAGTGTTTCGATGCATGTCCATCAGCGTCGTGATGTCATCGTTGGTGATTGAGCGCTGCTTGTCTGTCAGGGTTTTAAAGCTTTCGAAGACGGCGTCGAGCGTCGGTTCGTCGATCTCATGGCCGAGTTCGATCAGGCGCTGGCGCAGCGCGTGGCGCCCGGAGTGCTTGCCCAATACCAGGGAGGTCTTTGCGCCGACATCCTGGGGCCGCATGATTTCGTAGGTGCCGCGGTGCTTGAGCATGCCGTGCTGGTGGATGCCCGACTCGTGCGCGAAGGCGTTGTCGCCCACGATGGCCTTGTTGCGCGGCACCGGCTGGCCGGTGACTTCGGCGAGCAGGCGCGAAGTGGGATACAGGTGCCGGGTGACGATGCCGGTATCCACGCGAAACAGCGGCCGGCGCGTATGCAGCGCCATCACCACTTCCTCCAGCGCCGCGTTGCCCGCGCGCTCGCCGATGCCATTGATCGTGCACTCCACCTGGCGCGCGCCGGCGCCGACGGCGGCCAGGCTGTTCGCCACGGCCATGCCGAGGTCGTCGTGGCAATGCGCCGAGAACACGACCTTGTCCGCCCCGCGCACGTGCTTGCGCAGGTACTGGAACATCTCGGTGATTTCGGAGGGGGTGACATAACCGACGGTGTCGGGCGCGTTGAGCACGCTGGCGCCGGCTTCGACGGCGACCGAGAAGATCTCGGCGAGGTATTCCGGCTCGGTACGCAGGGCGTCCTCGGCGGAGAATTCGACTTCGTGGGCGAGGGCCTTGGCCCTGTATATCGCGGCGGCGGCGATATCGATGACTTCTTGCTTGCTCTTGCCCAGCTTGTGTTCGCGGTGCAGGGGAGAGGTCGAGAGGAACAGGTGAATCCGGGAGTGCCTGGCGCCTTGCAAGGCCTTGCCTGCGCTGTCTATGTCGGTGTTCTGACATCGGGCCAGCGCGGCGATCGTGGGCGTCTTCAACGTCCTCGCGATCTCCGCCACCGCGGCGAAATCGTCGGGCGAGGCCTGGGGAAAGCCGGCCTCGATGATGTCGACGCCCAATTCTTCCAGGGCATGCGCCATGCGCATCTTGGCGCGACGATCCATCGAGAAGCCGGGGGCCTGCTCGCCATCGCGCAAGGTGGTGTCGAAGATGCGCACGCGCCCGCCTACGTCGCTTTCGACGGCGTCGGTGCTGCCCTGGTTTGCTGGATTCATGTCTGGCTCCGCTCGTGAATGAGGCGGGCCGGGCAATAAAAAACCCCGCATCCGTTACCGGGTGCGGGGTTCTTTGGGAGTCTTCAGGTTCTTTCTCGTTTCACCTGGACACTTGCCCTCAGCCCGCACCTCCGCAGGTAATAAGTACAAGGCTAAGAAGAAGGAGGCCGCTGCCGGGACGCAGCTTGCCGCCGACCGACGTAAGTCGGTTCAGGGCAAAGCGGCCATGGGTGTTGCGCTGCGTCATGTTGTCGACCGTATGTCAGGTCGTTGGCGCGTGTCAACACTTTCCGAAGAAACTTTATTCCTAGGACATTTGGACGGCTAGACGCCCGAGGCGGTGGTTCGCACCGTGCGGCCCGGCGGAACAAGCCCGGCGCGCAAGTGGTATGGCATCACCAACCCCGCAGCCAATCCGCAAAAACCCGCCCGTCCACCGCCATCGGATCAGCCGACGCATCGCGTGCGAGCATCGCCGCCAACGCCACGGGCACTTCCACGCGCCGGCCGATCAATGGTTCGACGATCGTGTCGAACTTGGCCGGATGGGCGGTGGCGGCGATGGTCCAGCCACGGCGGTCGCCCGCCAGGCGCTTGCGCTCGAATACGCGGATGCCGGTGGCGGTGTGCGGGCAGAACACTTCGCCGTCGCTGGATGCATGGCGGTGGATGATGTCGCGGATGCCGGCATCGTCCACGCTTTCCGCGTGGCCGTTGAGGCGCGTCGCCGCATCGCTGCCGAAGAGGTGGCGGAGCCGTTCGAAGTTGCTCGGGGCACCGACGTCCATGGCATTGGCGATGGTCGGGATGGCGTCGCGCGCACGGTAGGGGCGGCCGGCGAAGAATTCCGGCAAGGTCTCGTTGGCATTGCAGGCGAAGCTCACCTCGCCGATCGGCAGGCCGATCTCCCGCGCCCACAGGCAGGCGACGGCGTTGCCCAGGTTGCCGGTGGGCACGATGGTGTTCATTCGTCCGTCCGCGTGCAACGAAGCGTGGCCGAAGTAGGCCATCTGCGGCAGCAGGCGGCCGAGGCTGATGCTGTTGGCGGAGGACATCGGCACGTCCGCTTGCAGCGCGGTATCCCCGAGCGCCTCCTTCACCAGCCGCTGGCAGTCGTCGAAGCTGCCCTCGACGCGCAGTGCGCGTACGTTGCCGCCGAAGCTGCCGAGCTGGTGCGCCTGGCGCGGGGACACACGGTTGTCCGGGTAGAGGATCGCCACGCGCACCCCAGGCAAGCCGTGGAACGCGGCACCCACGGCGGCGCCCGTATCCCCCGAAGTGGCCACGAGTATCGTCAATGGCCGCGTCGTGTCACGGCGCAGGCGGGTGAGGCAGGCGGCGAGAAAGCGCGCGCCGAAGTCCTTGAACGCCGCGGTGGGACCATGGAACAGTTCGAGCAGGTGCGCACCTTCGATACGCAGTTCGCGGCGCGGTGCGGGAAAGGCGAAGGCCTCGGCGCAGATGGCGGGCAGTTCGTCGGCGAGGGGGTCGCCTTCGAAGAAGGGTTCCAGCATGCGCTGCGCCGTCCCCGCGAGGTAGCCGTCGAGCGGCGGCAGGCCGATCCTTGGCATGATCTCCGGTACATACAGGCCGCCATCGGGCGCGAGGCCGGCGGCGATGGCAGCGGAAAGGCCGACGGGCGCGGCGCCGCCGCGCGTGCTGACATAACGCATGCTCACAGCACTTTCGCGGCGGGGCCGTCGATCGGGGCGACCAGCATGTCGCTGTCATGGCCGGCGGCCTTGAAGGCGGCGCGCATGTCGAGCGCCGCGGCCTCGGCCGAGGCGCGATCCTCGAACCAACCGAATACGCTGGGCCCGGCGCCGGAAATGCTGGCACCGAAGGCGCCATGGTCGAGAGCGGCCTGTTTCACCTGGGCGAAGCCGGGAATCAGTGGTGCACGCCGGGGTTCGACGAGCACATCGGACAAGCCCTCCCGCACCAGCGCCGCTTCACCGCGGTAGCAGCCCGCCAGCACGAGGGCCAGGTTGGCGCTTTGTGCCACGAATTCGCCCAGGGCGTAATGACCGGCCAGCGCGGCGCGGGCGCGCCGCGTCTCCAGTACCACGTGCGGATGGACGAGCGCGCAGTGCCAGGCGGCCGGCACCGGGATACGGACCAGGCGGGAGGTCGTGGCCAGCACGAGGCCGCCGATCAGCATCGGCCCCAGGTTGTCGCCGTGGCGGCTGCCACTGGCGACGACTTCTCCATCGAGGGTGAAGGGGTAAAGGGCTTCGCGCGACAAGGGATCGTCGAGCAGCGCGTTCGCGGCGACGACGGCTGCCACGCAGGATGCCGCCGAACCGCCCATGCCGGAGCCGAGGGCGATGCCCTTGTGCAGGGTCAGCTCGAAACCGAAGGGCAGGTCGAGCGCATGCAGCATCGATAGCAACGCCGCGCCGGCCGTGTTGTCCGGCGCGTGCAAGGGCAGGTCGGTCACGACGCCATCGATGGCGGCGATGCGTACTTCCCGCTCGGGTATCCGGCGCACTTCGGCGCGATCGCCGGCGCCCGCGACGGTATGGCCGAGGATATCGAAGCCGATGCCGACGTTGCCGACACTGGCGTAGGCCTCGGCCACGGCGACATCCGCACGGGCCAGGGGCGAGGATTCTTCTTTCAGCATGCGCACCGTTTTACTCCCATCGCGCCCGCCACGCGCAGCAGGTCGGCGAATACCGCCGCCGCCGTGACTTCCGGGCCGGCACCCGGCCCTTGGACGACCAGCGCATTGTCGCAGTAACGGCGCGTGGCGAAACGGACCACGTTGTCGGTGAGCCGCGAGTGGGCGAAGGCATGCTCGCGATCGATCGCCTGGACGCCGACCGACGCCTGCCGGCCATCGAGCCGGGCCACGTGGCGAAGCACATGGCCCGACGCCCGCGCCTCGGAAAGCAGGGCGGCCATCGGCGCATCCATGCCTTCCAGGTTTTCCATGAACTCCTCGCGTGAACATCCAGCGAGGCCGGCGGGGATGAGGCTGTGCACGGCAACGTCTTCGAGCGAGAGCGCGAGGCCTGCTTCGCGAGCGAGGATGACGAGCTTGCGCGCCACGTCCATGCCGGACAGGTCGTCGCGCGGGTCCGGCTCGGTGTAGCCCATGGCATGCGCTTCGCGGACGAGGGCGGAGAAGGGGACCGAGCCGTCGAAACGGTTGAACAGCCAGGCCAGGGTGCCGGAAAGCATGCCTTCCACGGCGGTGAGTTCATCGCCCGTATCGATCAGGTCGCGCAGCGTCTGCACCACGGGAAGGCCGGCGCCGACCGTGCCTTCGTAATGCAGGCGTGCACCGCTGGCGCTCGCCGCGCCGCCGATCTTGCGCCAGCGTTCGAGCGGCCCGCTGGCCGCACGCTTGTTCGGCGTCACCACATGGATACCGGCGGCCAGCCAGCCGGCGTAGTGGTCGGCGACCACATCGCTGGCGCTGCAATCGGCGAGGACGGCCGCTTCGCCACGTTCGCCCGCGACGTAGGCGGCGAACTCGTCCAGTTCCGCAGGGCGCCAGGTCTGCGCGCCGTGCGTGCGGCTGTTCAAGGCATCGTCGTCGCAGTCGAGCCACATGTGGCGGCTGTCGCTGACCCCGCGCAGGCGCAGTTCCAGGTTGCAATCGCGGAGCAGGCGGGGCGCCGCCAGCCGGAGCTGGGTGAGCAGGGCGCTACCGACCTTGCCGGGGCCGACGATACCGATATTGACGGCGAACGGTGGGACGACCGCGCGCAGGGGCGCGGCACGGAGTGGGGAACGGGGTGGTGCGATAGCGATGGACACGATCAAAGCCTCCGGTGAGAGGCCCTTCGATCACGTCAGGTGGGTTGTCGGCTGAGAGTTCTGGCGCCGGTCCCGTCCTGCGGGAGGTCGGGGCCGGCAGCGACAAGGGAACTAGGCGCGCGCGAACTCCGATCCTCCGACCAGGGTAGTGGTCGTGGTGGTTGTAGTCGCGGTGGTGGACATGGACGCGAGCGCGCCGGCCGGGAGGGCCGTGATGGAACGCAGCGCTGGCGTGTTGGGATGCATGGCTCGACGTTATGCCGGGGGCGAGGGGGCTGTCAAGGGTGGTGAGGGGTGGCTGGATGGTCTATGCGGAGGGGTGTGGTGGGTCGGCTCCCACACGCACGGCATGCCTGGTGGGAGCCGACCCTGTCGGCGATTCAAGTCGCCGGAAAGATCAGCGCTTCGACAGGTCGATCGAATAGACCGCCGTGCCGTCGCCGTTGTCGCGCAGCTGGCGGATCGGCAGGCCGAGCGACTTCGCCACGTCTTCCTTCCCGCTGGCCGAGATGAAGGTCACCGCACCCTTGGTCTTCAGCGGTGCGAAGGTCCATGAACGCTTGTCCACGTCCTTGCGCGTCAGCGTCTTTTTCGCCTCCACCCAGTGGATCACCACTTCGCGGTTGCCGTCGGGCGCGCTCAGTACGATGTTGGCGTCGTCCATGCCGGGGAATCCGCCGCCACCGCTGGCGCGGTAGTTGTTGGTCACCACGATGAACGGTTGTCCCGGCTTCACCGGCTTGCCCTTGTAGCGGAGGTTGGCGATGCGTTCGCCCTCGGGCTTGCTTATATCGATGGTGTAGCTGATGCCGCCTTGCATCTGGTCGAAGTTGTAACCGGGGAAGCTGCCAATCAGTGCCTGCTCGCCTTCCTTCGCCGGATCGATCCGGTTGAAGCGCGTCGCCGACTTCTCCAGCCACGCCTTCACGCCGGCGCCATCGGTCTTCACCGCGGCGAGCGTGTTCGGGTAGAAATACAGGTCGGCTGCGTTGCGGATCGTCATCGGGCCGGCGGGAACGTCGGTGAAGTCGTCCGGGCCGCCGAAGCCCGTGCGGAAGGCCGATGCGGCGGAAAGCACGGGCACGTCCTTCCATTCCGGATGCGTGCGGCCGAGTTCGTCACGCGCGTAGTCGATCTGCGCGGCGTTGACCACCGCCAATGCGGACATGTTGCCTTCGTCGGCGAAGTAACTGCTGAGTGGATGGTCGGTGGCACCGATCGGCGTGTTCACGTAGGCGATGGCGGCCTCGTGCGCATCGCGCACGATCGGCGCGATGGCCGGATCGGGGGCCACGCACTCGTTCTTCTTCGGGCAGATCGGGCGGACCTGGCTGTGGCTCTTGTCCTTGTCCACCACCCAGCGGCCGGCCTCGCGCTTCAGCGTCATGTCGATCACGCCCAGGTCCTTGCCGAAGAAACCGCCCATGACGGCCGGCACGCCGCGGACGAGGCCGCGCTTCGCGTCCACGTCCTTCATGTCGGCATAGCGCGGTCCAGGGAATTCCGTGTGTGAATGGCCCAGGAGCAAGGCATCGATGCCAGGAACGCCGGCGAGGTACCAGCCGCCGTTCTCCATCTGCGGCGTGTACGGCGCCGTGTTCAGTCCACCGTGCAGGATCGCGACGACGAGATCGGGGTGCTGGGCTTGCACCTCCGGCATGTATTTGTTCGCGGCTTCCACGACGCCATCGACGGTGACCTTGCCGGCGAGATTGCGCTTGTCCCAGTCGAGGATCGGCGGCGGTGTGAAACCGATGATGCCGATCCTGAGCGTGGTGGTGACCGGCTTGCCATCGGGCCCCGTCGCGGTGACGGTCTTCTCGACGATCGTCCAGGGCTTGAAGATCGGCTTGCCGTCGCGTGCGCTGTAGACGTTGGAAAGCACCAGCGGGAACTTCGGCCCGGCGCACTGTCGCGGGCTCACGCCATCGACGTTCATCGCGGTGTTCGTCACCTGGGCGAGGAAGGACAGGCCATAGTTGAACTCGTGGTTGCCGGCGGTACCGCCGTCGTAACCCACGGCGTCCATCGCCTTGTAGATGCCCAGTTCCGTGTCGCAGCCCACCGGCTTCACCAATGCCTGGTAGTCGGCGAGCACGGAACCCTGGATGGTGTCCCCGCTGTCGAACAGCACCGTGTTCGGGAATTCCTTGCGGGCCTGGCGGATCAGCGTGGCGACGCGCTCGTAGCCGAAGGTCGGGTCGTCCTTCTGCTTGTAGTAGTCGTAGGAAAGGATGTTCGAATGGACGTCGGTGGTCTCGAGGATGGCGAGGTCGAGCGTCGCCCCGTCCTTCACGCCGGTGGTCGCCGCGGGTTTTCCAGCGGGAGTGCCGGCGCAGGCGGCGAGCAGGGCGGCCGAGAGCGTGGCCAGGGCGAGGGGCTTGAACATCGTGGGTATCCGGTGGAGACGGGGTTCGGGACGGGAAACTAGCAGAAATACCGGCGCGTGGTTTTCTTTGGGGACCGTTTCAGGTCGGCTCCCGCTTGAAGAAGGTTCACTGGCGGTCGGCGTTCGCTTCGTCGAAATAGGTGTAGGTCTTGCCGTTGTCGTCGAGTTGCTTTGTCTTCAGGACGAAATGGTACGACGTCCGGTTCATCGGGGAGCCGTCGACGCGGCGGATATCGAGGCCGGTGGCTGTGTCGGTCGTCACCTGGGCGGCCTTTACGCTGAGCCCTTCGGCGCTGCGACCCGCCAGGCCTTCGCGCAGCACGCGGCCGTCCGTCTTGCCGAGGTCGAGCTTCAACAGCGAGGCCAGCGTCGGCGCGAGGTCCACGTTGCCGCTGGGTAGTTCGCTGCGCAGGCCTTGCCGGAAATCCGGTCCGGTCGCGACGAGGAGGTTGTGCACGTCCACGGGACTGAAGCTGCCGTGCATGCCCCGTTCGTTCGACATGCTGGTGTATTCCGTGCCCTTGAATCCCTGCACCGTGGCATCGGCATCGAAGTCATAGCTCACCACGATATCCGGCGCACGTTTGTTGGCGAGGCGCACCGTCGCCAGCGGCAGCGTGCCGGGCAGCTTGCCGTAGCGCGCGTCGACGAAGATGGCACCGAAGGGTTCACGGCTCTGGAGGAAGCGAACGGCCTTCCGTACGAGTTCGCGATCGTGCGCGGGCTGGTAGAGGTATTCGCTGCCGCCGTTCGGGGCGATGACGAAGGCGTCCTTCGGTAGCTCGGCTGGGACCTTGTAAGCGGGGGTCGTGTAAGGGCCGGGCTTGCCACAGATCCTGCCGTCGTCGTCGAAGCGGGTCGGGCGAAGCGGGCTGCCATCGGCCTTCACGCCGGACATCACGGGCGTGTAGATGCACCCGAACCCGTCGAAGGCCAGGAATCCCGCGCGGCTCATTTCGTCGGCGAGGCGAATGGCACCCGAGGTGGAATAGCCCCACTCGGCGTCGACGTGGCCCACGCGGCCGTCGTTGATGGCCCGTAGCGGAAAGAGGTCCACGGGGCCGGAAACGTTGCTGTGTGCATGGTCGGACACGATGACGAGGTCGGTGTCGCCTTCCATGCCCAGTTCCTTCAATCGCGCTTGCAGCTTGCCCAGCAACTCGTCCTGCGCGCGCAAGGCAAGATGAAAGTTGGGCGAGCCGACACCATAGGCATGCTCGGTGGAGTCGGGATTGCGCAGCCAGACGAAACTGATGTCGGGCTTCTCGACTGGCAGCACGTAATCGAGGAAAGCGTGCATCAGGTACGCGTTGGCGGCCGTCGGCGGTGCCCCTGCCCCATCGGACGCATCGGAGGTGACGCCGTCCTTCAACGTCACCAGCGGGAGCGGTGCCGTCGGCGTTCCGTTGTCCGGTTCGAGCTGGAAGCGGTCCGGATCGTAGGCGTGCACGGTGTTGGCGGGCAGGGGAAAGCCCGCACCAGCGAGCTTCTTCGCGAATGCCAATGGCAAGGCGACGTTCTCGTCCAGGATCGTGCCGCCTTCGTGGAGGTCCTGCAGGAAGGCTGGCCCGGACTTGCCGATCACCGCCGTCTTCAGGCCCGCCTTGCGTGCCTTCCCGAGCAGCGTCGGCGCTTGCAGCAGGTCATGGTCCCAGTGATCGTCCAAGGCGCGGAGGACCGCGTAATCCTCGGTGTAGACGGGCGCATTGAAGTCGCTTGGCGCGCCTTTGGCATCGAAGCCCCTGGCGCCCGGTGCCCAGAAGCGGTTGCCGAAGAAGCCGATCGTGCCGGGGAACGAGCCCGTGGCGAAACTCGATGCGTTGACCATGGTGAAGGTCGGGTAGGTCGCGTGGTTGTCCGCGAAGTAGGTGCCCTGTTTCACCAGTGCCGTGAGGTTTGGCGTGTCTTCCTCGCTGATCGCGTCGGGCCGCATGCCGTCCCAGACGAAGACGATGACGCGGTGTGCCGCGTGGGCCTCGACGGCGAGGGCCATGAGGCACAGGGCGGCCAGTCGGGCGAGTCGGTGCATGGGCGGTACCGTGAGGTTAAAAGGGGGAATAGTGACGCCGCGATGTTGCAGTTCGGGGACGCTGCCGCAACTGCGACCCACGTCACCGCTTCGCAACATCTTCCCGGAGCCGTAAAAAAACGTAAACACTCGTCAGTCACCCTCGTCCGCTTCCCATGACGAGTTGCCTGTCGATGATGTACTCCCGCCGCGTCCTGTTCCTCGCCCTCGCCTCCGCGCTTGCCTTCCAGGCCCATGCCGACGATGCGCCGCCGCCGAAGACCCAGGACCTGGAAGCGGTTTCCGTCATCGGCCAGGGCGAGACGCGCCAGGTGCAGCGCATCGTGCCGGACGACCAGAAGGTACTTCCGCCGGGGACGAGCCCGCAGAAGATCCTCAACCGACTTCCCGGCGTGTCGGTGCAATCGAACGACGCCTTCGGCGCCAACGAGGAATCGCAGTCCATCACCTTGCGCGGTTTCAACACCACTCGCCTGGGCTACACGCTCGACGGCCTGCCGCTCGGTGACAACGCTTATGGCAACTACAACGGCCTGAACATCTCGCGAGCGCTGTTGCCGGAGAACATGGCGACCGTCGAGCTGTCCGAAGGCATCGGCGCCCTGGGCACGGCCTCCACCAGCAACCTCGGCGGCGCCATCCAGTATTTCTCGTCGGACCCGGCCAAGACCTTCGGCGGCAAGGTGGCGCAGACCTTCGGCAGCGACCATAACCGGCGTACCTATGCGCGCATCGACACGGGCGACTACAAGGGTTTCTCCATGTACCTGTCCGGCGCCCATGCCGACGCGGACATGTGGGCACGCCCCAATTCGCCGACCAACACCAAGCAATTCAACGGCAAGGCGGTCTACGAGTTCGGTGAAGGCAACCGCATCACCGGTTTCGCCGATACCTCGCGTACGAGCCAGGCCGACTATGCCTACCTCTCCAAGAGCGGCCTGAAGCGCGGCCTCGGTTGGGATTGGAACCTCTACGCCCCCGACTGGAACCGTGCGTTGGCGGCGGCGTACTGCGCGCCCGCATACACCAAGGGTGGCGTGAGCGATCCGCGCTGTGGCTTCTCCGGCGGCGTGGACAACATCGACGATGCCTATTACCAGAGCCGTGCGTTGCGCCGCGACGATCTCTACTACCTCGCGGGCGACTTCACCGTCGCCGACGCGGCCACGCTGCATACCCAGGTCTATCACCACGAAAACGCCGGCCAGGGCCACTGGTGGTCGCCGGGACAGAAGTCCAATCCGGGCACCCCTGACGAACTGCCTATCTCGATCCGCAGCACGAACTATACGATCAATCGCAACGGCGCCATCGCGTCGTTGTCATGGGACCTGGGCAACCACCACGTGGAAGGCGGCGTCTGGTACGAAAAGAACGACCATCACGTCGAGCGCAATTTCTACTACATCGATGGACCGGTCAGCGACGACCGCTACCTCTCCGATCCGGATCGCCGCCTGTTCGCGCAGGACTATACGATCACCACCAAGCAGGCCTACCTGCAGGACAGCTTCAAGGCGCTGGACGACCGCCTCAGCATCGACGTGGGCGTGAAGAGCCCGCACACCACCATGAAAGCGGTCGAATTGCCCGGCGTGGAAAGCCCCTATGCGAATGGCACCCTGAAGGCGGGCAAGTCGCTGCTTCCGCAGGCGGGGCTCGCGTTCCAGCTGGCGCCGGGCCAGGAAATCTTCCTTTCCTATGCCAAGAATATCGCCGCCTTCCAGGGTGGTGGCGCGGGCGGCCCGTTGTCGGTGTCGCAGGCCGCGTTCAATGGCACGAAATCGAACCTGAAGCCCGAGCAGTCGCGCTCGATCGATGGTGGCTTCCGCAGCATCGGTGAGGGATACGAAGCGTCGGCCGCGCTGTACGACGTGAAGTTCGACAACCGACTGCTCTCGCTCAATCCCTGCCCGAGCATCGAGGTCGGTACGCGTCCGGAATGCAACACGGCCTTCGTCAACGTCGGTTCGGTGAGCAGCCGCGGTGCCGAGTTCACCTTCATCTGGAAGCCCGTGCGCGGTTTCGAGTGGTATAACTCGGCGTCGTTCAACGACTCCACGTATGACGACAACTATGTCGCCAGCGGCAAGATCGTTCCGGTGAAGGACAAGACCACGGTGGATACGCCTAAGCGCATGTTCGCCAGCGAGATCAGCTGGACCTCCGGGCCCTGGTCGGCCAGCCTGCGCGGCAAGTACACAGGCAAGCGCTACTACACCTATACGAACGACCAGAGCGTAGCCGGTGCGACCTCGTTCGACTTCGGCGCCAGCTATGACTTCGGTCCCGTCGCCAACCTGAAGGCGCTGACCCTGGCGCTCAACATCACCAACCTCACGGACCACCGCTACGCGACGAACCTCACCGCGTTCGCGGCGACGGACCCGCAAGGCCGTGCCCTGGCGTTCCACGCCAGTGCCCCGCGGCAGAGCTTCCTCACCCTCACGGCGGATTTCTGATGAGGGCGTTTGCTCTATCCTCGTGCGCTGTGTTCCTCGCCCTTGGAGCGATACCGATGCCCACGACCGCCGCCCCGGTGGCCCCGCTTGCCGCGAAGGTCCTCGTCATCGGCCACCGTGGCGCCAGCGCCTTGCGGCCCGAGCACACGCTGGCGGCGTACGCGGTGGCGATCGAAGACGGCGCCGATTTCGTCGAGCCGGACCTTGTAGCGACGAAGGACGGCGTGCTGGTCGTCCGCCATGAGAACGAGATCAGCGGTACCACCGATGTCGCCGCCCATGCGGAGTTCGCCAGCCGGCGTACGACGAAGACGGTCGACGGCGTGACGATCACGGGCTGGTTCACCGAGGATTTCACCCTGGCCGAACTGAAGACCTTGCGCGCCCGCGAGCGCCTTGCCGATATCCGCAAGGCGAACACGGCGTTCGACGGGCAGTTCAGCGTGCCCACCTTCGACGAGATGATCGAGTTCGTCGCCGCCGAGGCCTCGGCCCGCCAACGGGTCATCGGCATCATCCCCGAGATCAAGCATTCCACCTATTTCCGTGGCCTTGGCCTGCCGATGGAGGACAAGGTGCTGGCGACCCTGGATGCCCATGCCTACACACGCGTCGCGCCGGTGGAGATCCAGTCCTTCGAGGTCGGCAACCTGAAGTACCTGCGCGGGAAGCTCGGCAAGGATCATCCCAACGTTCGCCTGTTGCAGTTGATGGACGACGCGGCGGAGCATCCGGCCGATGAAGCGTCCGCCACGTACGGCAAGATGATGACGCCCCCGGGCCTCAAGGCCATCGCCGCTTATGCGGATGCGATCGGCCCCTCCACGCGGAGCATCATTCCACTGGGCAAGGACGGCCGGCTGGCGCCCGTGACGCCGCTGGTTCGCGATGCGCATGCCGCCGGGCTGGAGGTCCATCCATACACCTTCCGTCCCGAGAACCATTTCCTGGCCGCGAATTTCCGCGACGGCGCCGGCGATGCCGCGCGCAACGAGGCCGGTTCGGTGGCTGAGATCCGTGCCTACCTGGCCACCGGCATCGATGCGTTCTTCACCGACGACCCGGCCCTGGGCCGCAAGGCCCTCGACGGACGCTGACACGGCGCGTCAGCCTGCGCTGACGACACCCCGGGCTCGCCCGGCTATGATCCCCGGTCAGCCAGCTCCAGGGGATTCACCCGATGTCGTTAGCGAAGTTCCTCCGTCACAAGTCCGTCGAACAGCTCCAGGCCGAAGTCGGCCAGCGCACGGACTTCCGGCGCGTGCTGGGTTTGTGGCAGCTCACGGCGATCGGCATCGGCGGCATCATCGGTGTGGGCATCTTCGTGCTCGCCGGCCAGCAGGCCGCGCTCAACGCGGGGCCTGCCGTGGCCCTGAGCTTCATCATCGCCGGCTTCGGCAGCGCCTGCGCGGCGCTTTGCTACGCCGAATTCGCCGGACTGATCCCGGTCACCGGTAGCGCCTACACCTATGGCTATGCGGTGCTCGGCGAGGGGGCGGCCTGGATCATCGGCTGGGATCTTCTCCTCGAATACGCATTGGTGGTCGCCGTCGTGGCGATCGGCTGGTCCGGCTACGTGCAAGTCCTGCTGGCAAGTGCCGGCGTGCACCTGCCGGAATGGGCGCAGAAGAGCATGAGCGCCGACACCATGAAGTATTTCTGGCAGCAGGGGCTGGGGTCGCTGGGGGTCTCGTTCGCCGAACCCGTCGCCGCGCCGACCGATGGTCATCGCTTCAACGTGATCGCGGCCGGTATCTCGCTGTTGGTGGCGATCCTGCTTTCCGTCCGCACCGAATGGGGCGCGCGCCTGAACACCGTCATCGTTGGCATCAAGGTGCTCGGCGTGGCGCTGGTGATCGGCGTCGGCGCCTTCTTCATCAATACGGCCAACTGGCACCCGTTCATTCCGGAACGGATCTTCGACGACAAGGGCGTCGGCCACTTCGGCTGGCACGGCGTGCTCACCGGTGCGAGCGTGGTCTTCTTCGCCGTCTTCGGCTACGACACGCTCACCACCGCCGCCGAGGAAGCGAAGAATCCGCAGCGCGACCTCCCGCGCGCGGTGTTGCTCTCGCTGGCCGTCGCGATGGTGCTCTATATCGCGGTGTCGCTGGTGCTGACCGGTATCGTCCCCTATGCCACACTGAGTGGCGAAGCCTCGGTCTCCGATGCCTTCAATGCGATCGGCTTGCCATGGCTCAGCAACGTGATCGCCGTGGCCGCCGTCATCGGCGTCATCAGCGTGCTGTTCGCCTTCATGCTCGGCGCGGCACGCATCTGGTTCGCGCTCTCACGCGACGGCCTGCTGCCTGCATGGTTCGCCCGCGTGCACCCGCGTTTCGGCACGCCGGCGCGCCCGACCATGATCCTCGGCATCTTCACCGCGATCGTCGCCGGCCTGTTGCCGATCGGCGAAGTGGCCGAACTGGTAAACATCGGCACGCTCAGCGCGTTCATCCTCATCTGCGCCTCCGTCCTGGTGCTGCGCGTACGCAAACCGGAGCTGGAGCGCAAGTTCCGCACACCCGCGGTGTGGTTCGTCGCACCCCTGGGCATTCTGTTCTCGCTGGCGCTGATCTGGGGCTTGCCATGGATCACGTTCGAGCGCTTCGCGATCTGGATGGCGATCGGCTTGATCGTCTACTTCGCTTACGGCGTGAAGCACAGCAAGCTCAACGGCAGGACGTGATCGGCTTCGGGACGGTTTCGGCATCTTTCGGTCGATTCACGGCACAGGGTGCCGTGAATCGATGCCATCGCGACCGCGCCTACAACGCATGATCTATGTTGCGCTCGCCTGATAGCGGCTAACGTTTCGGCACGGCATCGATGCCGTGTGAGCAAGGAGAGCTGCATGAAGCCTCTATCGCGTCGAATTTCCTCGCAGATTCCGAGTGGCTTGCTTCTGGCCTTCGCCTTGCTTGTACCAGCAATAGGTATTGCGAAACCTGTTAAACAAGCCGGAAGCGGCGAGTTGACCATAGGACGTCTCGTTGTGCCTTCGCTCCCTGCCGAATTCACCCAAGTCTGTGGTGAGTTACTGAGACCTCCGCTAGGGTCCGAGGTATCGACGAGCGAGGGAAATATGAAGGGCAAGAGTTGCTTCCTGCTCAGACCCGTTCTTCGACAGATCTACAACAGCGTACGGTGATGACGATCGCAGGCAGCGACATGAACAGGTAAGCGTTGCGAGCAAGGAGAGCTCCATGAAAGTCCTGGACCACGGGTTGCGCCATCTTTCGTTGACGGTGGCTGTTCTGATCGTTGCACTTCCGGCGCCCGTCGTTGCGGCGTCGCTGACGAGTCTCGGGCACGCCGCCGGCGCACAATGCAATGCGAGCGATGTCAACGACTCCGGCGTCGTCGTAGGCAGTTGCAAGCCAGGCAATACGAACGGTTCGCTCGTCGCCTGGGTCTCCACGGCGGGTAGCGAAATCGCTCTTCCTCCCCTGGCAACGGGCAAAGGTTGCGCGGCCGAAGGGATCGCCAACAATGGAAGGGTGATAGGCAGCTGCTCGGATTCAGGCGGCGTGGTGTTCGCGGTAGCCTGGAGCAGTACGTCCCCGGGGACCTCCCCCACGAAGCTGGCGCCTTTATCTGGCCTGTTGGGGTTGGGTGCCGACGTAAGCACCTCGGTCGGGGCATACAACCAGTCCGGATTCGTTGCCGGCCAGAGCATGGGGGGTAACGGAAACTCGACGGCCGTCCTCTGGCTGCCGGGTAGCGGGACGGCTGTGCAGGTGTCGGGGCGCGGCGATAATTGCGAGGTAGCGGATGTCGCCAATTCGGCGGGCGGCGGAAATCCCGCGGTCTTGTTGAATTGTCCGAGCGGAACAGGCGCGGTGACGCCCAAGGTTGCGACGACCGGACCGCTGGGGATTTACGTCACCCACGACCTGTTGAAACGATCCGGAAGCAGCTATTGCGTCGGAACCGCTATCAACTCCTCGTTGCAGATCATTGGCACATGCGTGTTCCCGACGGCACCCTTTGGCAGGGCGGCGTTCTGGGGAAATCCGGCCGTCACGGCGAGCGTCCTCGATCTCCCGGATTTCAGTGGCGATACCGTAGGCAAGCGAAGTGCCGGCCTGTTCCTCAATGACCTCGGTCACCTGGTCTACCGCTACCAGATGTCCGATGGCCGCCAGAACGATGGGTTCAGCGATCCGGTCAACAACATCGTGCTTTCCATTCCGCCACTGCATACGGACGCGACGGTCGTAGCGACAGGACTGGGTGATAACGACCTCGTGGTCGTGGCAGGCGACAACGGAAGCGAAAACACGCAGGCCGCCGTTTTCAATCCAAACTCTCCGCTGGTCGTGACGCCGGTACCTTTCTTCGGTGGTGGTGCGAAGAGCCTGCTGGTGACCGTGTCCAAGGGGGGTACATATGCCGTCGGCGTTGCGGAAGACAGCAATCACGACGCCAACGCCGTCTGGACGACGTTGCCGTGATCGCCATACCCTGGTCGAAGAATTTGTGCCCGTTGACCAGGCCACGTATATCGGGGGCGGACCGCAAGGCCGCCCCCGATGCGCTTCCGAAGCGTGTGGACGTCAGTAGTCGTAATTCACGCTGAGCCGGACATAGCGCGGAAGCTGACGCGAGGTCGGCGTTCCATACAGCGGATTGGCGAGGTTGGGGTTCGACTCGGCGTTGGGATAGATGCCGATCACCTTCTGCTCGTTGAGTACGTTGAACACGTTGGCATTGAAGGCCAGCTTCGAATCCGCGAAGGCGGGACGGTAGGTGACGCCGAGGTCGATCTGGCGCACCCACGGCAGGCGTCCATGGCTTCCCGGCGGCGAGGGCAGGCCGTTGCAGAAGTGATAGCTGTTGCCATAGCCGGCCGGATCGGTGCGGTCGACGCCGAAATAGCCCAGGCAGGGCTTCGGCGCGCCGGAGATCATGCTGAGGTTGCCGCTGACCAGCCACTCGGGGGTGAACTCGTAATAGCCGAAGAACTTCAGCTGGTGCTTGTGATCGTTGTTCTGCACCCCGTTGGTATTGACCATGATGTACGAGTTGTCCCAGTCCTGCGTCGTGGAGACCGCGGTCTGGCCCGTGCCGCGCGATTCGCGGTAGAGATCCGAGCGCAGCTGTCCTTCCGTGTTGCCATAGCTCCGCGAGAAGGTGTAGCTCACCTTGCCGTACCAGCCGTTGCTGAAAGGATGCTCCAGGAAGGTTTCCAGCGAGTAGTAACGCCGTTTCAGCCGGTCGAAGCCGAACTCCTTGTTCGAGAGCGGCACGCTCACGTAGTTGCCCGAGGTGTCGACGAGGTTGAAGGTGTTCGCCTTGCCCGGGTTGAACAGCCAGCAACTCACGGGGTTGCTGTCGGTGGTGACGTCGTAGCCGAGCGACTGGGCCTTGGCCAGTACCAGGTCGATGTCGCAATAGTCGTCGATGGCGTTGCGCAGGACGCGCTGCGTGGCCTTCGCGCCATAAACCCAATCGGTCCCCAGCGTCTTGGTGAAGCCGAGGATGAACTCGTCCTGGTACTCCGATTTCAGGCCCTTGGTCGTCACCGTTTTCGGATCGGGCAGTTGGCCGAAGGTGTTGTTCGCCGCGACGGGTGGCGAGATGGTGGTGAGGCCGGTCGGTGTGCCATCGGCGGCGATGCCGCCATAGGTGAAGTATTGCGACGTGGTGAGTGCGCCACCCGCGGCGTTCAACGCCGGGTTGAGAGGCAGGCCGAGGTAATAGCGGCCTGCGTTGGCGTACACCTTGAAGGTCGCGTCGCCATACACATCCCAGCTGGCGCCGAGGCGTGGTGCCCATTGCGGCTTGTGCTGGGTGACGAAGGCGTCGCCGTCCGCGTTGAAGTTCTGGAACTGGTCGTTGCGCAGGCCTACCGAAAGGAGCCAGCGGTCGTTGATCTGCCACTTGTCCTCGATGTATTGCGCCCGCTGCGTGGAGCGTACGGTGGCGAGGCTGCTGCTGATGTTCTGCACCACGTAATACCCTTCGGCGCCATTCGGAAAGCCGCCGGTGGCCGGCACGCCGAGGCCGGTCGAGATAGGCGTGTCGGGATCGCCCTGGCCGTACGTCCACGAGTAGCCCGGGCCCGAGGTGACCGAGCCCTGGTCGAGCGCCGTCGCGGTCTGGTTGTCGATGCCGGCGGTGATCGTGTGGTCGCCGATCTTGTACGTGATGTCGAACCGGGTGTTTGTGGTGCGGTTGCCCCGGCCGGATGGAATGAGGCTCGATACCGTCTGGCTGTTGCCACGCCCGATGCCGCCGTTCAGCGCCGGATTCTGGTTGACCAGGCCGTCCACATAGGTGAGCGAGGGATCGTATCCGCCGGGTGCGTCGTAGTCGGTGGTGTGCAGCTTGCCGTAGAGGGCGGTGATGGTGAGGTCGTCGGTGATGTAGCCGGTGTATTTCGCGGTCCACAGGTCGCCGCCGGCCTTGGTATCGTCGTTCTGTCCGATGCGGGCGAGGCGCGTGCGGCTGTTGTAATCGTAGTTGTAAACGCTGCCGGAGGTTTCGTATTTATCCGACGCACCGGTCAGTTCGAGGATGTGGTTGTCCGTGATGTTCCAGTCGACCTTGCCGTACCAGCGCGGCGAGTTGTACCGGTAGTCCACGTACGGCTTGGTGCTCGTATAGCCGCTGACGGGGTTGACGGTGTTGCCCTCTTGCCGCTGGAATTCGCCTGCGATGAAGACGAACAGCTTGTCCTTGATCAGGGGACCGCCCGCATAGGCGCTCACCGTGGTGCTGTCGCTGTCGTTCTCGCTGTCGGGCGAATACAGCGAGCCCGCGCGTGGCGTGGCGGGAAGGCCGTTCTCGAAGTAGCGGTCGCGCTGGCTGGCGCGCGCGAAGCCCGGCTCCCACAACACCTGTGCACCGAAGTGCCACTCGTTCGTGCCGCGCTTGCCGACCACGTTGATCACGCCACCGTCGGAACGGCCGTATTGCGCGCTGTAGCCGCCGGTATAGACCTCCTGCTGGTCGATGGCACCGTAGGGCAACGACAGGCCGCCGAACCCGCGCAATGGGTCGGTCGTGGCGAAGCCGTTCACGTAGTAAGCGTTCTCGCTGGCTGCCGAACCGCCGAAGCTCACCAGGGAATTGCCCGTGGGACCCTTGAAGCTGCCGCCGTTGTTGACCACGCCCGGCGCGAGCAGGGCGATGGCTTCCGAATTGCGGCCCAGCGGCAGGCGGGCGAGCTGCTCGGAGGTGACCACGGTGCGGGAATCGATGGTGGAAACGTCGATCTTCGGCAAGGCCGACGCGGAAACGGTCACGCCGCTGAGTGTCTGGGCCTCGCTCGCCGCGAACGACACCTCGGTGCCGGCGCCGACCTTGAGCACGATGTTCTGTCGCGTGTCGATGGTCTGCCCATGGGCGTGCAAGCTGACCGTATAGGTACCCAGCGGCAGCTGGCCCACGGAATACTTGCCGCGGTCGTCCACCGGAATTTCGCGGCTGAGGCCGGTATCGCTGGTGACGACCACCGTCTGGCCGGCGGCGACGGGTGCCTGTCCGAAGATGCCGCCCGTCGTCGACTGGGCGAAAACCGCTGGGCTCGAAGCGAGCGCCAGCGCGACGGCAAGGGTGGTCTTGTTGAGGGACTTGAAGCTGAGCATGAAGAAACGCCTCCTCGGAACGATTTCAAGGCAAAGGCATGCCCGGGCTCCGCGGCCGCGGAACCTGGATATCGGTGTTGTGGTGACCCCCGGGCACATGCCCGACGCCGGCAACCGAAGGGTTGCCGGAGCGGGATGAGCCGATAAACGCGTGCGAACGCGTCGCTTCCGTTCAGCAGACAGCGCGTGCTGCGATGCAGCACTTGTTACCGGTTATAGCGAAAAGTTACGAAGTTGTATAGGGGTATGGACGTCCTTATTGACAGAAGAGCGGAATCCCCGGCGGATCGGGGTTGACCGGCACGGACCACTCCCGGGCCATGTGGACGCGAATGTTGCGTTCGTTCTTCCTTGAGTAGCGGTAGCAATTGGACCGCAATGCGACGGTGCTGGAGATCAGGTTGGTTTCGCACGGCCACACCGACGACCATTGCACCTCGGCGTCTTCATGTGTGGCGGCCAGGGTGTGTCCGTATTCGTGGGCGATGATCGTGTAGCGGCCCGAGAGCGAGGCAATAGCCTCTTCGCCGCCGAGCCACGCTTGCCCGGTGACGCCAGGCAGAGGCTCATGGCTGGTGACGAGCATGAATTTGTATTCGAACTTTCCCGGGATGCGCGGCAACTTGTTCCGTCGCTCGTAGAAATCGATCGCCGTCGTCCAGTCGCGGAGCGACTCCTCGTGTCCATAGCGCATATCGGTGAGCCCCTCGACCTGCTGGCTATAGATTGCCCACAACCGATGGACAGGCAGGATCTTTTTCATGTCCGCGATCCACCAGGCAACGTAACTGGCGTGTATATGCTTTCGGTCCACGCCGAGCGTGTCGTCGTGAAGGAACATCCAGAATGTCAGCGTAGGCGATTTGTTCACGCTGGGACGCCTGGGTTCGCTGGTGTCCCGTCCGGATAGGACCTTGCGGTTCGCGTGTCCCACCGCGACACGTTTCGCGTTGTCGCCGTTCGCGGACTCGACAACATGGGGAGTGTCGTCTTCGCGGTCGAAGCCCGTGACGGACACGCCATCGCGACGGGCCACCGTGATGTCCAGGTGGTCGCCGGAGCGGGTAACGACGGCCTGCTCGCCTTTCCAGGTCGCAAGGTACATGTCGCCGGTTTCGCCGTCGGCGAAACGAACGCCGATGTCGAGATGCGATTCGACGACGAGGGCGTTCGTCCCTTCCTTGCCGCGCGATCGTTCCGTCGATGCGGCAAGGGAGATGGTGCGAGGCAACCCCGCGGCGACGGCCCGGTCGAAGGCGGCGATGGGATGTGTGATCGCCGCTTGCGCAGCGCAGAGGCCGGCCGTGCAGGCGGTGGCTAGAATGACGATGCACCGCAACGCGGCGGTGGGTAGCGGGGCCATGGCAGTCCTTTGCAGGCGTTGGTGGGGGAGGCTTGGAGCAGCGGCAGTGTATGTGGCGCCAGGGCGTCCCGGTGCGCGTGCGATGCGACGCGGTGCGACAGCCGAAACCCCGTCGCGCCAGGGGCGCCCACCGGGCACGACGTACGCCTGCACGGGTGGCCGGCATTGAATCGTCGCCAGCCACCCCCTACCTTCAGGCGTTCACGCCGCGAAGGAAGGTCCTCATGTCCGATCTCACGAGTTTCCCGATCAACGCCGTATGGCCCGCGGCCCACCCGGAGCGCATCCAGCTCTATTCGCTGCCCACGCCGAATGGGGTGAAGGTATCGATCATGCTGGAGGAACTGGGCCTGCCTTACGAGCCACACCTCGTCGACATCGGCAAGGACGAAAGCAAGCTGCCTGAATTCGTCGCGCTCAACCCGAACGGGAAGATCCCGGCGATCGTCGATCCGGATGGACCGGACGGCAAGCCCATCGGCCTGTTCGAGTCCGGTGCGATCCTGCTGTACCTGGCCGAGAAGACCGGCCGTTTCATTCCCGCGGATGCCGCTGGCCGCTGGGAAACCATCCAGTGGCTGTTCTTCCAGATGGCCGGCATCGGCCCGATGTTCGGGCAGGTCGGTTTCTTCCACAAGTTCGCCGGCCGCGAGTACGAGGACAAGCGTCCGTTGCAGCGCTACGTGGCGGAGTCGAAGCGCCTGCTCGGTGTGCTCGACAAGCGGCTCGAAGGGCGCGAATGGATCGTGGGCGACGAATACACCATCGCCGACATCGCCACGCTGGGTTGGGTGAACAACCTCGTGACGTTCTACGGTGCCCGCGAGCTGGTCGGTTTCGACGAATACAGCCATGTCATCGCCTGGCTCGAACGCGGGATGTCGCGTCCCGCGGTGCAGCGCGGCCTGAAGATTCCCGCGCGGGCCTGATTCGGCAGCATCCTGCGATTCTCCCGTTTTCATGGCCCGTATGGCTCCCGTCCGTGACCTCTGGCATAGGGAACCCCGCAGCCCGGCGTTTAGGATCGAGGGCTTGCGCGGGCCTCAGGGGAACGCGCCGACCCGCTCGACACGGATGGACGGGCGACCATCACGCTCCACGGGAGAACACAGTGAAATCCACCATGCTCGCCTCCGCGCTGCTGGCCGCCCTGGCCGGTATCGGCGCCCCGGCCGTCCGCGCGGACGATGTCCCCGCACCGCAAGACACCGCTTATAACGGCACCCTCAAGCTCGTCGTCGACGCCACCGACCTCGACCGGCGCATCTTCCGCGTGCGCGAGAACATCCCCGCGCAGCCGGGTCCGCTGACCCTGCTGTTCCCTGAGTGGATTCCGGGCCACCATTCCCCCAGCGGCCCGATCGACCAGTTCGCCGGCCTGATCGTCACCGCCGGTGGCAAGCGCATCGAGTGGAAGCGCGACGAGTTCAACGTCTACGCCTTCCATGTGGACGTGCCGGCCGGTGCGTCCTCGGTGGACGTGGAGTTCCAGACATTGACGCCGCAGGATGCCCGCCAGGGCCGCATCGTCATGACGCCCGACATCGTCAACGTGCAATGGAACCAGGTATCGCTATATCCGGCGGGTTATCGCGCGGATCGCATCCAGGTCGAGCCGTCGGTGAAGTTCCCCGCGGGCTTCCAGTTCGGCACGGCGCTGGAACAGGCGAGCAAGGATGGCGACACCGTCACCTTCAAGGCGATCGACTATGACGACCTCGTCGATTCGCCGATCTTCGCCGGCCGCTACTTCAAGCGCGTCGACCTCGATCCCAATGGCCGCTCGCCGGTGCACCTCAACATCGTGGCCGACAACGCCAAGGCGCTGGAGATCAAGCCGGAAGCGCTGGAGATCCACCGCAAGCTGGTCCAGCAGATGGACAAGCTCTACGGCGCGCGCCACTACAACCATTACGACTTCCTGCTGGCGCTGACCGAGAAGCTCGGTGGCATCGGCCTCGAGCATCATCGTTCGTCCGAGAACAGCGCCTCGCCCAACTACTTCACCGAGTGGGACAAGAGCTGGCTCGGCCGCGATCTGCTCGCGCATGAATACAACCACTCGTGGGACGGCAAGTACCGCCGTGGCGCCGACCTCGCCACGCCGAACTTCAACGTGCCGATGGGCGACAGCCTGCTGTGGGTCTACGAAGGCCAGACGCAGTTCTGGGGGAACGTGGTCGCCGCGCGTGCGGGCCTGCTCTCGCAGGATCAGGCGCGCGACATGCTCGCCTTCGTCGCCGCCACCTACGACAAGGGTCGTCCGGGCTTGTCCTGGCGCAACATCCAGGACACCACCAACGACCCGACCATCGCACAGCGTCGCCCGCTCTCGTATCGCAACTACCAGATGAGCGAGGATTACTATTCGGGCGGGCAGATGATCTGGCTCGACGTCGACACGAAGCTGCGTGAGCTGACGAAGAACAAGCGTTCGCTCGACGATTTCGCCAAGGCTTTCTTCGGCATGAAGGACGGCGACTGGAAGGTGAATCCGTACACCTTCGAGGAAGTGGTCTCCACGCTCAACGGCATCACGCCATACGATTGGGCCACGTACCTGCGCGATCGCGTCGACGGCCACAAGGGCGACCTCGAAGGCATCGAGCGCGGCGGCTGGAAGCTCGTCTACAACGACAAGCCGTCCGATGCGCTCAAGGCCGTGGAAGGCCGCCGTCACTATACCGACCTGACCTATTCCGCCGGCTTCGCCGTGTCGTCCAAGGGCGATATCTCGGACGTGCGCTGGGATGGTCCGGCGTTCAATGCCGGCCTGTCGCCGGGCATGCACATCGTCGCGGTGAACAACAAGGAATTCGATGGCGACGCATTGAAGGATGCCGTCACCGCCGCGAAGACCGACAAGGCGCCGATCGAATTGCTGGTGAAGAATTTCGACCAGTACAAGACGATCAAGATCGACTACCACGAAGGCCTCAAGTACCCGCACCTCGAGCGGGACAAGAGCAAGCCCGACTGGCTGGGTGAGCTGTACAAGGCGAAGTAAAAAAAAGGAGGGCGCCGCAAGGCGCCCTCTTTCGTCACCGGGCGCTATCATCCGCCGCATGACCCAAGCCCCTCTGCCGCCAGGCCTAGAGCTCGACCGCGCGCAGCGTCGCCGGCGCCGGTACATGATCGCCTTCTGGGTCCTGGCCTTCGGCAGCGCGGCCATCGGCAACACCCTCACCAACCGGATGGATGCCGATCGATACGGCATCCCCATGGTCACCTGGCAGATCGCCGCCAACGAACTCACCAGCGTGTTCGTCTCGCTGCTGATGCTGCCCTTCCTGCTCCGCGCCTGCGACCGATGGCCGCTGCATGCGGATACCTGGCGCCGCCGCCTGCCGCTGTATTTCCTCGGCAGTGTCCTGTGGTGCGTCCTGCACGTAGCCGGCATGGATCTGCTGCGTCTTCTCGTCTACCGCCTGGCCGGCGTCGCCTTCGAGCCGGGTTCGTTGCGGATGCAGCTCATCTACGAATACTTCAAGGATGTCCGAACGGTCTTCGTCATCGTGGCCTTCTGGCACATGGTGGAGTGGTTCGGGCGGCGGGTGCAGGGCGAAGCCCACTTGCTCGACGCGCCGGACGAGGGGCCGCCCGTGGAGCCTGTGGATCGCCCCGAGCGCTTCCTCGTGCGCAAGCTCGGCCGTGACTTCCTCGTCGCCACCGCCGACATCGAATGGGCGCAGGCCTCGGGCAACTACGTGAACCTGCGCGTGCGTGGACGCGATTACCCATTGCGCAGCACGTTGGCGGCGCTGGAGACCCGGCTCGACCCGGCGGTGTTCGTTCGCGCCCACCGTAGCTATATCGTCCAGTTGGCCCAGATCACCGCCATCGAACCGCTGGATGCGGGCGAGGCCCGCCTGCACATGGCCGATGGCAGCGTCCTGCCGTGCAGCCGGCGCTACCGGGAAAGCCTACGTTCCGTGGCGGCGGGCACCGGGCCGGTATCCGCACGGGCCTGACATCGAGGCTAGGCCGCCCGGGCCATTCCCGCTACAATGCCGATCCGCTGTTACGCGCCTGTAGCTCAGCCGGATAGAGTAGTGGCTTCCGAAGCCATTGGTCGGGGGTTCGAATCCCTCCAGGCGCGCCATTCTTCCCTACGTTTCGCATATCGGCACCGGTGATGCTCCCCGGTGCCGATGACTGCGCGTGCGGTCAGGCCAGATGAATCTCCACGTCGATGTTTCCACGCGTCGCCTTCGAGTAGGGGCAGGTGCGGTGCGCGGACTGGATCAGCTCGTGCGCGATGTCCGGGTCGAGGCCGGGGAGGCTGACCGTGAGGCGCGCCTGCAGGAAATAACCACCGTCGCCGGTGCCGAGGTCGATCTCGGCATCGACCGCCGTGTCCTTCGGCAGGGCGATCTTCCGCTCGCGGGCGGCGAGGCCCATGGCGCCGATGAAGCAGGCCGACCAGCCGGCGCCGAGCAGCTGCTCGGGGTTGCTGCCGGTGCCCGGACCGCCGGGTGAGGAGAGCTTCACGTTGAGGCGGTCGTCGGAGCTGCGCGATTCGCCGTCGCGGCCGCCGGTGGTGTGGGTCTTGCCGGTATAGAGGACGTTCTCGATCTGGGCCATGGTCGTGGTTTCCGTTGTGGGGTGGTCATAGGAAACCGCGGAGGCGTATCCAGGCTGTGTCCCGATGGCGGCGGAAGTGCATCGAACCGTGTCGCGGCGACGGCTCGACACATTCGGACACAAAGCGCGTGCGCGGCGGTCTTGGGCGGCCCGTCCGCGGCTTGTACATGCCGATACAAAAAGGCGGAGTGGGGGACACGTACGGGATAAACGGCGGGCGTCCAATAAGACCATGCCCGGTCCCTCTACCGGGCTTCTGTCGCCACCACGAGGTATCCCCCATGCGCCCCATCCGCCTTGCCCTCGCCACCCTGGCCATCGGTGCCGCCCTCGTCGCAGCCTGGCCGGGTAACGGGTCCTCCACCGCGCTCGCCCAGGATTCCACCGCCAAGGCTCCGGCCCCGGATTTCGCCGGTATCGACCACTGGTTCAATTCACAACCACTAACCATCGCCGGCCTGCACGGCAAGGTGGTGCTGGTGGAGTTCTGGACGCACGAGTGCATCAACTGCCTGCATGTGTTGCCGCACACCAAGGCGCTTTACGACAAATACGCCAAGGACGGGCTCGTGGTAGTCGGTGTACATACACCGGAGTACGACGAGGAGCGCGATCCCGCCAACGTCAAGGCAGCGATTGCGCGCTATGGCATCACCTGGCCGGTCGCCATGGATAACGGCTACCAGACATGGAACGCCTACGGGAATCGCTTCTGGCCGGCGCTGTACCTGATCGACCGCGATGGCCGGGTGGTCTACAGCCATTTCGGCGAGGGAAACTACGAAGAAACCGAAGCCCGCGTCCGCCAGCTCCTGGACAAGGCATGATGTCACCGACCTAGCGCACCACACCGTCATCGAGAGAGCTTCGCGCATGGAACATATCGACCATATCCTCGTCGTCGACGACGACCACGGCATCCGCACGGGTGTCGTCGACTACCTGCGAAAGAACGGCTTGCGTGCCACCGCCGCCGCGGACGGCCGCGAGATGATGGCGCAGCTGGACACCTCGGCCTTCGACCTGATCGTGCTCGACATCATGATGCCGGGCGACGACGGCCTCGTGCTCTGCCGCAACCTGCGCAGCGGCAAGCACCGGGCGGTGCCGATCCTGTTGCTCACGGCCCGCGACGATGAGACCGACCGCATCATCGGCCTTGAAATGGGCGCCGACGACTATGTGGTGAAGCCGTTCTCGCCACGTGAATTGCTGGCGCGTATCAAGGCGGTGATCCGGCGCACGAGGATGTTGCCGCCGAACCTTCGCATCACCGAATCCAGCGAGACGATCTCGTTCGGCCGCTGGCGCCTCGATACCACGGCGCGCCACCTGCTGGACGACGACGGCACCGTGGTCTCGTTGAGCGGCGCGGAGTTCCGCCTGCTGCGCGTGCTGCTCGACCATCCGCAACGTGTCCTCTCCCGCGACCAACTGTTGAACCTCACGCAGGGCCGTGACGCGGAGTTGTTCGACCGCTCGATCGACCTCATGGTCAGCCGCCTTCGACAGCGCCTGAAGGACGATGCGAAGGAGCAGGCTTATATCAAGACCGTGCGCAGCGAAGGCTATGTGTTCTGCATGCCGGTGACCGTGCATGGAGACGCGTCATGAACACCATCGGGGCCTCCCGCACGCCGCGCTGGTGGCCGCGAAGCATGGCCTCCCGGATCTACATCATCATCTTCACCGGCCTGTTGCTCGCGCAAGGCCTGTCGTTCGGATCGATGTTCTATGAGCGTTACCAGAGCGCCACGACGGTGATGTTGAACACGCTCGAACACGATGTCGGTACGTCGGTGGCCGTGCTCGATCGCCTGCCCGCGACGGAACGTCCGCAGTGGCTGCCGCGGCTGCAAAGGGACAACTACCGTTTCATCCTCGGTCCGGGTGACCGAGGCAGGCCCTTGGTCTCGGCCCGCTCACGCGACGTGACCGGCCTGATCGCGAAGGAGGTCGGTCCTGCCTTCCGGGTCCATAGCGCGACCACGTCCGTCTCGCCGGAACGTTACCAGGTGCACCTCACCCTGCACGATGGTTCGCCCTTGACGCTTGAGGTCACTCCGCGCGGCGTGCCCGTGGCGGACTGGTTGCCCTTCGTGCTCATCGTGCAGGTGGTGGTGCTGCTGGCTTGCGCATGGATCGCGGTGCGCCAGGCGACGCGACCGCTGGCACGGTTGGCACGCGCGGCCGAGGGACTGACACCGGCTGTCGACAACCCACGCCTCGCCGAGGACGGTCCGACCGAGGTCGCGCATGCCGCGGTGGCGTTCAACGCCATGCAGGAGAGGATCGCGCGCTACCTGAAGGAGCGCCTGCATATCCTCGCTTCCATCTCCCACGACTTGCAGACCCCGATCACGCGGATGCGCCTGCGCGCCGAGTCCCTCGGCGACAGCGCCGCCCGGGACAGGATCCTCGACGACCTGCGTGAGATGGAGCATCTCGTGCGTGAAGGCGTGGCCTATGCACGTAGTGCGCACGGTGGTGAAGAGGCCCCCGTGCGCATCGATCCCGCAGCCTTTCTCGAAAGCCTCGTCTTCGACTATCAGGACTCGGGCCAGCCGGTAACGCTGGTTGGCGATATCCACGGTGTTTGCCTGGCGCGGCCGAGGGCTTTGCGCCGTGTCCTCGGTAACCTCGTCGACAATGCGATCAAGTACGGTGGTTCGGCCGAGGTCGGCGTGTCGCGGGATGTTCGCGATGGTCTCCACATCACCGTATCGGATCGGGGGCCGGGCATTCCGGAAGACGAACTCGACGAGGTGCTGCAACCTTTCTATCGTCTGGAAGCCTCGCGCAACCGGGATACCGGTGGCGCGGGCCTGGGCCTGGCCATCGCTACCCAACTCATGCGATCCATCGGCGGCAACCTGACCCTCGCCAATCGCGAAGGGGGCGGCCTGGTCGCGACGGTGGTGCTGCCTGGCGCGCGATAACCGCGGATGGCGCGATGGCCCATGAGGTCACTTCTGTCTAAGACCTCGTTGGGCGTCGCCTGTTAACGTGCCTCGTTACTGGCGCGCCGTTCGCGCCCTGCAGCCCTGACGGAGTCCCATCGTGTCCCGCACCCTCACTGTGAAAACGCCGGATGGCTCGTTCGACGCCTACGTCGCCATGCCCGCCACCACGCCCGCGCCGGTCGTCGTCGTGGTCCAGGAAATCTTCGGTATCACGGAGGGCATCCGTGCGATCGCCGACGGCCTGGCACGCGACGGTTTCATCGCCGTGGCACCCGACCTGTTCTGGCGCTTCGAACCCGGCATCCTCCTGTCCGAACACAGCGAGGCCGACTGGAAGACGGCGGTGGGGTACTACATGAAGCTCGACCTCACCAAGGCCGAGGAAGACATCGAGGCGACGATCGCAGCCGCGCATGCGCTGCCGGAATCGACGGGCAAGGCGGGCGTGATGGGTTTCTGCCTCGGCGGCCTGTTGTCGTTCCTCACCGCCGTGCGCGGCAAGGCCGATGCGGCCGTGGAGTACTACGGCGGCCGCACGGAGGAGTTCGTCGAGCGCGGCGCGAACATGACGACGCCATTGCTGATGCACCTCGCCGGCGACGATGAATTCATGACCAGGGAAGCACAGGCGAAGATCAAGCAAGTGCTGGCTTCCCGCCCCAACGTGGAGATCCACGTCTACGACGGAAGAAACCACGCCTTCGCCCGTCCACAGGGCGACCATTACGACGCGGCGGATGCGGAGAAGGCGAATGCCCGCACCCGCGCCTTCCTGAAGCAGCACCTGACCTGATCGTTGGGTAAACCCCGCACGGTAGGCCACCACCAAAGGGTCGGCTCCCACCCATCCATGCCTTGAGTCGCAGGATAAAAAAGACGCCCCGATCCAGGCCGGGGCGTCTTTTTTTGTCCTGCGGATGTTGCCCTCGCTATACCCTCGGGCCGCGACGCAGGCCTCCGAACAGCAAGGAAAGGATGAACAGAATCAGGAAGACCACGAACAGGATCTTCGCGATGCTGGCGGCGCCCGCGGCGATGCCGGTGAATCCGAAGATGGCGGCGATCAGCGCGATGACGAAGAAAATGACGGCCCAATGAAGCATGGCTTGTCTCCTCTGGCGAGTTGGGAAGAAAAAAGAAGGACTCAGTACTGGCGATCGATGCGGTCGCGGAAATCCTTTACCTGCCGCTCCGCTTCGTCCTTCGCCACGCCATAGCGTTCCTGGACCTTGCCCGCGAGGTACTCGCTATTGCCTTCGGCAACCGTCAGGTCGTCATCGGTCAGCTTGCCCCACTGTTCCTTCATCTTGCCGCTCAACTGCTTCCACTTGCCCTTGAGGGTGTCTTCGTTCATGGCGGTTCCTCGATCGGTCATGCCCGCGCGGCGGCCGTCGCCGTGCCAGGACGCCGCCATTCGAGCATCGCGCTGTTGAAGCCGGTGTCTGTAGAGGGTGAGGCGGCGGCTCACCGGGCCTTGGCGCGCCGTACACGGTAAAAAGGCGTTGCGATCGAGGTCGCGGTGGCGGATCGTGTCGTGACTTTCTCCGCACGGACCCTTCGACACATGAATGCCCAGCTATTCCGTGACCTGCACGCCGGCACCTCCTTGCTGGTACTCGCCAATGCCTGGGATGGTGCCAGCGCGGCCATCGTCCAGCATGCCGGGGCACCCGCCGTCGCCACCACCAGCGCCGGTGTCGCGTGGTCTTGCGGTTGGCCCGATGGCGACCGCTTGCCCGTGGCGGAGATGCTCGCCGCCGTCCGCCGCATAGCGAGGGTCGTAACCGTTCCGCTGACCGTGGACATCGAGGAAGGGTGTTCCGACGATCCCGCGCAGGTGGCGGACTTCGTCTCGTCACTGGTCGACGCTGGCGTGGCGGGGATCAATATCGAGGATGGCACCAAGGCACCCGCGTTGCTGGCCGACAAGCTCCGTGCGATCCGTGCCCGTCTGGGTGGGCGCGACCTCTTCATCAACGCGCGCACGGATGTGTACCTGCGCGGCATGGCATCGGGCGATGCCGCCGTCGAGGAAACGCTTCGGCGTGCGAACCTCTATCGGGAGGCGGGTGCCGACGGCATGTTCGTACCGGGTATCGCGGCGAGGGATGAAATCCAGCGCGTGGCGGCGGCGCTCCGGCCGATGCCGTTGAACGTGATGCTGGTGCCGGGCTTGCCGTCGCGGGAGGAGCTGTTCGCCGCCGGTGCGCGGAGGCTCAGCGCGGGCATCGCGCTGTCGCTGGAGGCGTATGCGACGGCCGGGCGGATGGCGGCGGAGTTCCTGGGAACCGAACCGAAGGACGTCGGCTACGGGACGTTGAACGGGCTGCTGGCTGGGTAGGTTCGCCGCTGAAGGGGGCGGTTCTGCAGAGGGCCTTTCTGTGGGAGCGGCTTTTGTGGGAGCCGACTCTGTCGGCGATGGGTGCTTGCCGCGACCTGGCCCGCTGCCGCGGGATCGCCGACAAGGTCGGCTCCCACCAGAAACAAGAAAGGGCGCGACCGTGGTCGCGCCCTTTCTTGTTCACAAGGTCTGGAAAGGCTTACTTCTTCTTGACCTCGAACGCCTCGTTGCCCACGGCCTGGCCGTTGAGCGAGACGGTGACCTTGTACTTGCCTTCCGGCCACTCGTTCGGATTCTGGATCTTGAACGTGGTGACAGCCGGGCCGTCGGTGCTGATCGACTGGCTGATGTCGCTGACGGTCGTGGTGGTGTCGCCGTCCTGGTAGGTCCACTTCGCGTTCAGCGTGGCGCCGGCGGTGGTGCCCTCGGTGGCGACGGAGGCGTAGATGGTCTTGTCGGTCGGGGCGAAGGCGGTCTTCGCCTTGGCGACCTTCTTGTCCGCGCCCACGGCGTTGCCCAGGGTCACCGAACCGACCTTCAGCGACTCGGTGGCGGCGGCGGGAGCGGCCGGGGCGGCAGCCGGCTGGGCGGCGGGCGCGGCAGCGGCGGTGGTCGCGGGGGCCGGCGCGGCGGGGGCCGGAGCGGTGGAGGTGGCGGCCGGCGCCGTCGAGGCGGCGGCCGGGGCGGTGTTCTGCTGCTCTTCCTTCTTGCCGCAGGCGGTGAGGACCAGCAGGCCGGCGACGGTGGCCGTGCAGAGGGCGGACGAGCGGAAGGAAAGCTTCATGTCTGGATTCCGGGAGTGGCTTGTCAGGTTCGAAACGAAAGGGGCGTCAGGGTGGATCCCCTTGGCCGCCGCAGGGTACAGGCTACACAACTAAAGGCAAGACCAATGAAGAACGCATGAATAGGCCATTCATCATTGGCGCGCACCGCGCGGGTTCGAGGGCACGGCGGCCGGGTCGGTGCTGCGGAACGGGTTGATATCCAGGCCGCCGCGCCGGGTGTAGCGCGCATAGACCGAGAGCTCGCGCGGCGCGCAGCGGGCACGGAGATCCATGAAGATGCGCTCCACGCACTGCTCGTGGAATTCCGTGTGGCTGCGGAAGGAAACCAGGTAGCGCAGCAGGCCCGGTCGATCGATCGGCGAGCCCGTATAGGCGATCTGCACGCTGCCCCAGTCGGGTTGCCCGGTCACCGGGCAGTTCGAGCGCAGCAGGTGCGACACCAGCACTTCGCGCGCGTCGCCCTCGTGCACGGCGAGGAAGTCCGGGCGCGGCGGACCGTAGCTGTCGAAATCCAGCTCTTGCGTGTCCAGCAGGATGCCTTCCGGCTCGCCCAGCAGGGCGCCATCCAGGTCGTTCGGCGCATGTAACGCCACCTCCACGGGGCCGCCGGACGCGGCCGACAGGTCGCGGACCAGCGTGGCGCGCACCTGCGCGTCATCGGCCATGGGTTCCTGGGCGAAGCTGTTCAGGTAGAGCTTGAACGACTTCGATTCGACGATGTTCGGCGTGGTGGCCGGAAAGCGGAATTCCGCCACGGCCACGACCGGCTTGCCGCGTGCATCCAGCCAGGACAGTTCATAGCCGTTCCAGACATCGACGCCGTGGAAAGGGAGGGCGTCGGCGGATACGCCGATCTCGTCACGCTTGCCCTGGCGCGGTATCGGGAAGAGCAGGCTGGCGTCGTAGCGGTCCGCGTAGACGGTGGCCTTGCCCAGCGGGGAGTGATCGGGGGACGACATGGCGGTTTGCTGCTGGAACAAACCGCCATTATAAGCCAAGCACTTAGGCGTTGATGGAGCCCATCATATTGGAGGCGTAACGGTCGCCTACGGCCGAGTCCGGCGGGAACACCGCGTCGATCTCGGTGACCTCGGCCGGGCTGAGTTTCACCTTCACCGCGCCGGCGTTTTCCTCCAGGTACTTCACCCGTTTGGTACCCGGGATCGGCACGATGTCGTCGCCCTTGGCGATGACCCAGGCGAGGGCGAGCTGGCCGGGGGTGCAGCCCTTGTCGGCGGCGAACTTCTTCACCTTCTCGACGATGGCCAGGTTCTTTGCGAAGTTCTCGCCGGTGAAGCGGGGATTGACGCGGCGATAGTCGTCCTCGGAGAAGTCCTCTGGCCGGGTGATCGCGCCGGTGAGGAAACCGCGGCCGAGCGGGCTATAGGCCACCAGGGCGATGCCGTTCTCGCGGCAGGCGGCGAGCGTGCCGGTGGTTTCCGGGTCGCGCGTCCACAGCGAGTATTCGCTTTGCAGGGCGGTGATGGGGTGCACCTTTGCCGCCTTGCGGATCGACTCGGCCGAAGCCTCGGACAGGCCGAGATGACGCACCTTGCCTTCCTTCACGAGGTCGGCCATCGCGCCGACGGTCTCCTCGATCGGCACCGTTCGGTCCACGCGGTGCTGGTAGTAGAGGTCGATGTAGTCGGTCTTCAAGCGGCGAAGGCTGCCCTCGACCGACTGGCGCACGTATTCCGGACGGCCGCTGATGCCGCGCTTCATCGGGTCGTTCGGATCGCGGACGATGCCGAACTTGGTAGCCAGGAACACCTTGTCGCGACGGCCGGCGAGCGTGCGGCCGATCAGCTCCTCATTGGTATGCGGGCCGTACGCGTCGGAGGTATCCCAGAAGGTGATGCCCAGTTCCAGCGCGCGTTCCAGCGTGGCGACCGATTCCTTCTCGTCGCCGGCGCCGTAGAACTCGCTCATGCCCATGCAGCCGAGGCCGAGGATCGATACCTCGGGGCCGTGCGCGCCTAGTTTGCGGGTGATCATGCGTGTCTCCTTCGTTTCGAGGGGGCGTTCGCCGGCGCCGCCGGTGTCACGGGCGGCTCGGCGGGGAGGGGGATGGGTTCATCGGGGTAGATCGAGCGATACAAGGCGATCTTCTCGTCCAGCCGCACGATCGTCTCGGTCAGCTCGGTCAACTGGCCGCGCAGGTAGGCGGCGTGCCGGGCGAGCAGGTCGCCGCGCAGGCGGATGCTCTCGGGGGTTTCACCCAGGCGGCGTAAACGGACGTATTCCTGGATGTCGCGCATCGACATGCCGGTGCCGCGCAGGCGCAGCACGAAGTCGATGAGGCGCATCTCCGCTTCGCCGTAGACACGCTGGCCGCCGCGTCGTGGCACCGGGTCGATCAGGCCGATCTGCTCGTAATAGCGCAGCGTATGGGTGGTCAGGCCGGTGGCGAGGGCGGCCTCGGCGATGGTCATCGAATGGGGCATTCGACGAGCGTACGCCTTCGAGTGCGCTCTAAGTCAACTAGGGCGACGGCAACGGCTGCACGGGAGTCGGCTTATGGTCGCTATCCAGGGCGATCATGGTGAAGGTGCCGCGAGTGCACAGTTCACGCGCGCCGGAGATGAGGTCCTCGGTGTACATCGCCACGTCGATCTTCATCGAGGTGCGGCCCACCGATACGACCGTGGCGATGAGTTCCACCATCTGGCCCTTGCGCACGGGCACGTGGAAATCGACCTGCTCCGAGCGCGCGGTGACCACGATCTGCCGCGAATAGCGCGAGGCGGCGAGGAAGGCGGCCTTGTCCATCCATGCCAACGCCTGTCCGCCGAAGAGCGTGCCGAGGTGGTTGGTATGGTCGGGGAAGACGATCTCGAGGACGCGGGCCTCGGTGGGACGGTCGATGGGGGGCATGAGGGCGGTGTCTTGAGGAGGGGAGACCATGCTATCGCGGACAGGAAGGAGAGCATCGCCGACCCTGTCGGCGATGCTTCCAGAGCGATCGATGCCCCTAGAACGACTGGTCGAACGCCACCTCGCCCTGCACGCCCACCTGGTACGACGAGACGCGCCGCTCGAAGAAGTTCGTCAGTTCCTGCACATCCTGCAGGTCCATGAAGTCGAACGGGTTCTTCGCGCCGTACTTCTTCGGCATGTCGAGCTGCACCAGGCGCTGGTCCGCGCAGTACTCCAGGTACTGGCGCATGTCGTTCACCGAGAGGCCGGCCACGCCACCGGAGAGCACGTCCGCCGCGAATTGCGTCTCGCAGGCGATGGCGTCTTCCAGCATGGCTTCCACCTGCTGGCGCATGTCGTCGTCGAACAGGTCGGGCTCCTGCTCGCGCACGGTGCGCACGACTTCGAAGGCGAACGCCATGTGCCCGGATTCGTCGCGGAACACCCAATTGGTGCCCGAGGCCAATCCATGCAGCAGGCCGCGGGAACGCAGGTAATACACGTAAGCGAAGGCGGCGAAGAAGAACAGGCCTTCGATGCAGGCGGCGAAGCAGATCAGGTTGAGCAGGAACTGGCGGCGGTGCTCGCGCGTCTCCAGGCGGTTGAGGTCCTGGATGGAGTCGATCCACTTGAAGCAGAACTCACCCTTCTGCCGGATCGAGGGAATGCTCTCGATCGCGGCGAACGCCTTGTTCCGTTCCAACGGCTCGGGGATATAGGTATCCAGCAGCGTGAGGTAGAACTGCACGTGCAGCGCTTCCTCGTACAGCTGGCGCGAGAGGAACATGCGCGCCTCGGGCGAGTTCACGTGCTGGTAGAGGTTCAGCACGAGGTTGTTCGACACGATCGTGTCGCCGGTGGCGAAGAAGGCGACGAGGCGATGGATCAGGTGGCGATCCGCGTCGGACATCTTCGCCTTGAGGTCGGTCACGTCGAGCGAGAAATCCACTTCCTCCACCGTCCACGTATTGCGGATGGCGGCCCGATACATCTCGTAGAACTGCGGATACTTCATCGGCCGCAGTGTCAGTTCGAAACCGGGATCGAGGATGTGGGTATCGCGGGTGATCGGTGAAGCGGACATCGGGTACCTCGGGGAAATGTGAACAGCTTCTGTGGGAGTCGCTTCAGCGGCGATGGGTGCGTGCCTCGGTCTGGCCCGCTACCGCGGGATCGCCGGCAATGGCCGGCTCCCACAGTGGTATCGCTTTGTTACTGGCAGGCTTCGCAGTACTCGGGGTTCTCCAGCGAGCAGAACACCGCGGCCTCGGCTTGTTCCTGCGCATCGGCGGTGGGCGCGGCAGGTGTCGGCAGGGAAGCCGCCGACGAACTGACCGTGGTCTTCGCGATGCGCGTGGCCGGACGCGAGCGCAGGTAATACGTCGTCTTGATGCCCGACTTCCACGCGTACATGTACATCGAGGAAAGCTGCCCGATGTTCGGGTTTTCCATGAACAGGTTCAGCGACTGGCTCTGGTCGATGTAGGCACCGCGGGCGGCGGCGAGATCGATCAAGGCCTTCTGCGGCAGTTCCCAGGTGGTGCGATACACCGCGCGCAGTTCCGCCGGGATAGCCGCGATACCCTGCACCGAACCTTCCGCCAGCTTGATCTGGTCGCGGATCTCGGCGGTCCACAGGCCCAGCGTCTTCAATTCGTCGACGAGGTAGCGGTTCACCACCAGGAAGTCGCCCGACAACGTCTCGCGTTTGAACAGGTTGGACACTTGCGGTTCGATGCACTCGTAGCAGCCGGCGATCGAGGCGATCGTCGCGGTGGGGGCGATGGCGATCAGCAGCGAGTTGCGCAGGCCCTTGGCCTTGATCTTCTCGCGCAGTTCCGCCCAGCGGCCGTCCTTGCCGGTCGGCGTGGCGGCCGGCCAATAGTCGAATTGCAGCTCCCCGTTGGCCGCGCGGCTTTCCTCGAACCCCGGATGCGGGCCGTCGCGTTCGGCGATCTCGTTGGACATCGACAACGCGTGGAAATAGATCTCCTCCGCGATGCGCGTGGACAGCGCACGGGCCTCGTCGGAATCGAACGGCAGGCGCAGCTTGAAGAAGACATCCTGCAGGCCCATCACGCCCAGGCCGACCGGGCGCCACTTCACGTTAGCCGTCTTCGCCGAGGCGATCGGATAGAAGTTGAG
Source organism: Luteibacter sp. E-22 (assembly GCF_049913125.1). Classification (GTDB taxonomy): domain Bacteria; phylum Pseudomonadota; class Gammaproteobacteria; order Xanthomonadales; family Rhodanobacteraceae; genus Luteibacter. The sequence continues at coordinate 3,910,820 of NZ_CP183975.1, read as the reverse complement.
GTCGATGACGCGGTTCAGCTGGCGCACGGCCGTGCGCACGGTGGTCGACAGCTTCTCGTAGTCGAACTGGCCGTCGACCACGTGGCGGGCGAGGTTGATCGAGCCGAGGTTGCACACCGCCGTCTCGCCTTCCGAGGTCACTTCAAGGATCTCGGTGCAGAGGTTCGACAGGTGGATGACGTTCTCGGGACGCGCGGTCTGGTTGCTGGTCGCGTTCGAACGATCCTTGAAGGTCATCCAGCCGTTGCCGGTCTGCGCCAGCGAGCGCAGCATGCGCGCGTAGAGTTCGCGTGCCTTGATCGTCTTCACCGCCAGGCCGTCGGCTTCGGCTCTCTCATAGGCCGCGTCGAAGGTGGCGCCCCACGTATCGACGAAATGCGGCACGATCTTCGGATCGAACAGCGACCAGTCGCCATCCGACTCCACGCGGCGCATGAAGAGGTCAGGCACCCAGTTGGCGAGGTTGAGGTTGTGCGTGCGGCGGGCGTCGTCGCCGGTGTTCTCGCGCAGTTCGAGGAATTCCTCGATGTCGGCGTGCCACGATTCCAGGTATACGCAGGCGGCGCCCTTGCGCTTGCCGCCCTGGTTCACGGCGGCCACGGAAGCGTCGAGCGTCTTCAGCCACGGCACCAGGCCGTTGGAATGGCCGTTGGTGCCCTTGATCAGCGAGCCGCGCGAGCGGATGCGCGAATAGGCGAGGCCGATGCCGCCGGCGAACTTCGACAGCTGGGCCACGTCGCCGTACTTGGCGTAGATGGATTCCAACGCGTCCTGCGGCGAGTCCAGCAGGAAACACGAGGACAGCTGTTCGTGGGCCGTGCCGGCATTGAACAGTGTGGGCGAACTTGCCAGGTATTCCAGCGACGAGAGCATGCGGTACAGCTCCAGCGTCTCGGCCACGTCGTTGCCGCCGAGCGCGCAGGCGATCCGCATGAAGAAGTACTGCGGCGTCTCGATGACGAAACGTTTGGTCGGATGGCGCAGCAGGTAGCGGTCATAGACCGTGCGCAGGCCGAAGTATTCGAAGCGGCGCGAGGCCGTGGTATCGATCGCGTCGTTGAGCTTGCGCGCGTTCACCTGCACGAAATCGCGCAAGCGCTCATTGAGGATACCCAGTTCGAAACCGGTGGAGATCGACTGCGAGAACGACTGGATGTCCTGGCCGGACACCTCCTTGTCGACGAAGGCGGCGAGCAGGCGCGCCGCCAGCTGGCCGTATTCCGGTTCCTCGGCGGTGAGCGCCGCGGCGGTGCGGATCGACAGCTGGTCGAGTTCCTGGGTGGTGGCGCCGTCGTAGAGGCCGCCGATCGTCTTCAGCGCCACGCGCATCGGATCGACCGCGTACAGGCCGTCGGCGCTGCGGGTCACCGCGCGCACGATCTTGTTCACGTCGACGACTTCCTGGCCACCGTTGCGCTTGGTGACGCGCATCTGGCCGGGGTTGTGCGGCGGGGTGAGGGCGAAGGCGGGTGGCGCGTCGTTGCGGTAGCCGGCGGCGGGCGCCTTGCCGACGGTCGGAGAAGGAGTGGCGGCCGGGTCGGCCGTCTCGGTGCGCTCGCGCGCTGCGGAATCCATCGTGGTCATGTGTGGCGTGCCCCAGGGCCTGGTTCAAACTCCCGTTCCCTCGGACGGGGCTCGAAGTGGCCAGGCAACGCGGGAAAGGCCGGGACGGAGCCCGCCCGAGGCGGCTCCGGTCCGCGACGTGCTTCCCCGCGGAAGCCGTCACCACAATCGGTACCGATCAGGCACCGACTGTTGGCAGGTCTTCGGACTCGTGGACGAGGGCTTGGAGGCCCGGCCTACCCGTCGCTTCCCAGTCGCCGAGGACCAGTGCATAGAACGGGGTCGTTTCCACTTACCGCTGCGGGGCAGTTCCGGATTCGCACCGGATTCCCTATTAAGTCCGACGGGCAGTCGCGCCTCTCCGGACACCAACGGGACACACGATATAGGCGATCCCATGGCTGGTCAACACAAGATGTGGTGTAAGCCACGTAGCTCCGCATTCGTTCAAGATATGTAAAGCCCTTCTACACAAAGTGCATGAACCCGCGACGATAAACTCCGCTCCCCATCCCGGATCACTCAGGCTCGATGCCCTCACCATTCGCATTGCAGGACAATGAACTGATTGCCCGGGCGTTCGACGCCGTGCCTTACGGCCTCGCCGCCCTTTCTCCCACGGGTGAACTCCTGTACGCCAATGCCTGGGCCAGGGCCCGCCTGCCCGAAGGCGAATTCCTGGCCATCTGGAACGCGGCAGGCAGGACCTGGTTCCAGGCGGAATTGCCGAACCTGGCTGCGGGCGGCATGCGTACCGCCGAACTCGGCTCCGTCGACGGCTCGCCCTGGCGCGTATGCATGGAACGGTGGGATGGCACGGCCATCGTGTCGATGCAGCCGGCCGCCGAGGAAGACCAGGGCTGGCGCAGTGCCGGGGGCGGCCCGGGATTCGCGCTCGACCTGACCCAGGACCAGCTGCGCCAGGCGCAGAAAATGGACGCGATCGGCAAGCTGACCGGCGGCGTCGCCCACGACTTCAACAATCTCCTGCAGGTGATCAGCGGGAACCTGCAGCTTCTCGCGTCCGATGTGACCGGCAATGCACGCGCCGAACGGCGTCTGTCCAACGCGATGGCCGGTGTGACCCGCGGCAGCAAGCTGGCCGCGCAGCTGCTCGCCTTCGGCCGGCGCCAGCCGCTCGCACCGAAGGTCGTGAATGTCGGGCGCTTCATCCGCGACATGGACGAACTCCTGCGTCGCGCGCTGGGCGAGGCGATCGAGATCGAAACCGTCGTCGCCGGTGGCCTGTGGAACACGCTGGTCGACCCGGGCAACGTGGAAAACGCGCTGCTCAACCTGGCGCTCAATGCCCGCGATGCGATGGACGGGCGCGGCAGGCTCACTATCGAGGCCGGCAACGCGCTGCTGGACAGCGCCTATGCCGCGGCACATGGCGACCTGCGTCCCGGCCAGTACGTGATGATCGCCGTGACCGATACCGGCGGAGGGATTCCCCCGGAAATCATCGATCAGGTGTTCGAACCCTTCTTCACCACCAAGCCCGAGGGCCGCGGGACCGGCCTCGGGCTGTCGATGGTCTACGGCTTCGTCAAGCAATCCGGCGGGCACGTGAAGATCTACAGCGAGTCTGGCGAGGGCACGACCGTGAAGATCTACCTGCCACGTTGCGTGCAGAGCGAGGACCGCCTGGTCGATCTCGACGAGGAAGTCGTGCGTGGCGGCGACGAGACGATCCTTGTGGTGGAGGACGACGACGCGGTGCGCGAGACGGTGGTCGGCATGCTCGGCGATCTCGGCTATCGCGTGTTGAAGGCGCGCGACGCGGAGAGTGCGCTGTCGATCGTGGAAAGCGGCATCGCGATCGACCTGCTCTTCACCGACGTGGTGATGCCCGGTCCGCTGCGCAGCCCGGAACTGGCGCGCAAGGCGATGGAACGGCAGCCTGGCATCGCCGTGCTTTTCACCTCGGGCTATACCGAGAACGCCATCGTGCATGGCGGCCGGCTCGATGAAGGCGTGGAATTGTTGAGCAAGCCGTACACGAAGGAGCAGCTGGCCCGGCGCGTACGCCATGTGCTGGCCGCGCGGGTACCCCGCCCGGCGGCCGAGATCGCGCCGGCGCCGGTGGCGGTGCCGGGGGCGGCACCCGCGCCATCGGCCTCGCTGCGCGTACTGGTGGTCGAGGATGATGCCCTGATACGGATGTCCATTTGCGAGATGCTCGAAAGCCGGGGCCATATCGCTTTCGAGGCCGGCGATGGCAACGAAGCCTTGCGCGTGCATGCCGTCGAGCCGATCGACGTCCTCCTCGCCGATGTCGGGCTACCTGGGATGAACGGGGTGGACCTGGCCGAGCGGTTACGCGAGACACAGCCCGGCCTGCCGGTGATCTACGCCACGGGCGACCATACGGCCAATGGTGTCGAGTGCGACTCGCAAACGCGGATCATCGTGAAGCCGTATGGGGTGGCCGACCTGATGGATGCGATAGGGCGGATATCGGGCCGCTAGAGCATCGCCGACAAGTCGGCTCCCACAAGATAGATCAAGAGCATCGCCGACAGGGTCGGCTCCCACCAGGGCAGGGAGACCCCTGGCCGGCGGGAGCCTTTCCCTGGAGGAGCCTCATCCTGGTGGGAGCCGACCCTGTCGGCGATACGGCCCGCCTCACGGCAACATATGCCCGCCCGTCACCCCATACGTTTCCCTGGTGATGAAGCTCGCTTCCTGACTGGCCAGCAACACATACACCGGCGCGCCATGGGAAGGTCCTCGTGGTGGGAGAGGCCTTCAGGTTTACGGGCCGGGGTGTCCATACCCCGTCCACGTCATGTCACTTTCCCATGCCGACCATCTTCTTGCCTTGCTTCAACACCGCATCGCAGGCCTTGCGGGTGAGCTGGGCCTTGAGGTCGCCGGTGCCGGCCGGGCTGGAGCCGCCGCCGGAGAGGTCGAGGGTCTTGCCGTCGCTGGACTTCAACAGACCCTTCGCGCCGTCGAGGTAACCCTTGTCCTGCGTGGGAGCGGGCGTGGCCTGGGCGGACTGGCCGCCGAGCTTGCCCAGCAGCTGGTCCTTCACGCCCGCGGCGCCGCTTTCGCCGCCGAGGTAGTTGTTGCTCATGCAGTACTGCAGGATGCCTGCGGCATTGCCCACGCTGCCGGAAGCGAGCGAGCTGCCGCCGCCACCCATCATGCCCTTCAGGCTGTCGAGTTGTACCGCCGCCGCGGGCGTCGCGGCGAAGGCGGTGGCGAGGGTGAGGCCGGCGAGTAAGGTCTTCATGACATGGCTCCGGGGGGTTCAGGGTGGGGAAGGGATAAACCTTGATGCGTTAGATGGATGTAAGCACGGTCGGCCGATATGCTCCCTGCGTACTCCGCGGAAGGAAGGTCCGTTGCCCGTTCGCTCCCGTCTCGCCTGCATCCTGCTGTTCGCCGCACCGCTCGCGAATGCCTCCGTCAGCCTCACCACGCCCCGTGTCGAACGCACCGATACACCCGGGTACGTCGACGTGGACAGGCCGCGTTTCTCGTGGATCGTACGCAGCGATACCGACGGTACCGTGCAGACCGGGTATCGCATCGTCGTGACGCACCGGGGCGTGACGGTCTGGGACAGTGGCGACGTCGTCGGCGCACGCCCGTTCGATATCGAATATGCCGGCCCTCCGCTGGCTCCCGGCGAACGCTACGAGTGGCGCGTGGACGTCCACACCTCCGACGGCGACGCCAGCGCGGCCTCGCACTTCGATACCGCGCTGGACGAAGCCGGCTGGCACGGGGCGCGTTGGATCGGCAAGGGCGACGACACGCTTCCGGCACCCTTGCTGCGGAAGACATTCCGTGTCGAGGGCGATGTTGCGCACGCCACGCTGTACATCGCCGCCGGAGGTTATGCCGATGTGTCGATCGACGGCAAGCCGGTGAGCGACGCCGTGCTTGGCCCGGGCTTTACCGATTACGGGAAACGCGTGGAAGTGGTGGCGGATGAGATCACCCTCACGCCTGGCGAACACACGCTCGGTGCTGAACTCGGGCGCGGTTTCTACGGGCTCACCAATCCGAACGTATGGCATTGGGAGCGGGCGCCGTGGCATGGCCGCCCGCGGATGCGCGCGTTGCTGCGCATCCGTCATGCCGACGGTCGTATCGAGGATGTCGTCAGCGATACGAGCTGGCGGGTGGCCGATGGACCGACGCGATCGGACGACTTGTATGGCGGCGAGGCTTTCGACGCGCGTCTCGCCACGCCACGCACGTGGTCTCCCGCGGCGGAATTGCCGGCACCAGCGGGAAAGCTCGTTGCGCAGGTCGAGCAACCCATTCGCGTCGTGGATACCCTCGCCGCTACGGCCGTGACCGAACCGGTGCCGGGTACGTACGTGTTCGCGTTTCCCCGCGTGATGGCGGGATGGGCGAGCTTCGATGTGAGCGGCCCGGCAGGCACGACGATCGTCGCCCGCTACGGAGAGAAGCTGCTGCCCGACGGCACCGTCGACGCGCGCGACGAGCACCATTATTTCAAGCAGGGATTCCAGACCGACCGGCTGACGCTCAACGGCGGTCGGGTGCGGTGGCATCCGCGTTTTTCGTACAAGGGCTTTCGCTACGTGCAGGTCCGGGGATGGCCCGGCGCCAAGCCGGCCGCCGACGCGGTCGCTGCGCAGGTGGTGCACACCGATGTCGCGGTGACCGGCCGCTTCGACAGCGATAACCCGTTGTTGAACTGGATTCACCGGGCCGCCGTCGACACCATGCTGAACAACCTGCACGGCATCCCCACCGACACGCCGATGTACGAAAAGAACGGCTGGACGGGGGACGGCATGCTCGGTGCGGAGATGTTCCTGCGCAATTTCGACGCGGATCGACTGCTGGTGAAGTGGCTGCGCGACATCGCCGATGCACGCAACGCGCAAGGCGCGCCGCTCCTCATCGCGCCCAATCCCGGGTGGGGTGACGTACGCGCGCCCACCTGGCATTCGGCCTATGTATTCATCCCGTGGTGGTTGTGGATGTATGCGGGGGACAGGCGGCCGATCGAGGAGCACATCCAGGGCATCGCACACTACGTGGCGATGGAGGATGCGCGTTCGCCGGGCGGCATCGCCGATACGGAACTGGGCGACTGGGTCAGCCCGGAAACCGATCCGGGCGGCGAGAACGCGCCGGAGGACAAGCGCGTCGCCGCCACGGCTTATCTTTACGGTATGGAACGTGCGACGGCGGCGATGCTGCGGCTTGCCGGCGATGCGACCGGTGCCACCACGTTCGATGCCCGCGCCGAAAAGGTGCGGGCGGCGTTCAACCAGCGTTTCCTCGATCGCGCGGCCGCCCGCTATCGCGGCGAAGGCGACCGTGGCTATCGACAGGCGCACAACCTGCTGGCCCTGGCCTTCGGCCTGGTGCCCGACGACGTCAAGGCGCGCGTGGCGGCTGGCGTGGCGGCCGATGCGAAAGCGCGCGGGGACCATCTCGATACCGGCGCGCTGGCGACCAAGACGATCCTGCCGGTGTTGACCGCCACCGGCCATGCGGGCGAAGCCTGGGCCATCGCCACCCAGACCACTTTCCCGAGCTGGGGATTCTGGCGCGCCAACGGGGCCACCAGCCTATGGGAACACTGGAAGCTGGCCTCGCGTTCACGGGGCCACTATTTCCTCGGCACGATCGACGACTGGCTGTTCGGCGACGTGGCGGGTCTCCGGCCGCTGGAGCCGGGTTGGCGGCGTTTCGAGGTGCGGCCTGCCCTCACGGCCTTCCTCGATCGTGCGTCGGCGGCGGTCATGACGCCCTACGGTGAAGCCTCCGTGGCGTGGCGCAAGGTGGCGGGGAAGGTCGAGGCGGATGTCGTGGTACCGGTGGGCACCGAGGCGGTGGTGGCCCTGCCGGGGTCGCCCGAGAAGGTGCTGGGATCGGGCCGGCACAAGCTGACCGCCCCGTGAGCGTCTTCACATACCCCTCGTAAAGTCTTGCACCCCACCGCCGATAAGTCCTGCACGGGGAATATCGAGGGTGATGGGTATGTCGGCAGTAGAAAGATGGTTCGGCCGCACGCGGCTGAACACGCGGGTGTGGATGGTGACGACCGTGGTCGTCGCCGGGCTGATGGCGCAGACCATCATGGCGGGTATCGAAAGCCGCGGCGTGCAGATGCGCGCGCTCCAGGACACGCTCGAACAGCACGTGACGGCGGCGATGTCGATCGCCGACGCTTACCATGCACGCGCGAAAAAGGGCGAGTTGAGCGACCTGGAGGCGCGGGTGAATGCGCTGCAGGACATCGAGGCGATGCGCTGGGCGAACAACACCGGCTACGTGTTCGCGTTCGATTCGTCGCTGACGATGCGCATGCATCCGCTGCGGCATGACGACATCGGCAAGAACATTCGCGAGGATGTCGACGGCAAGGGGTTCCACCACTACGAGGCGATGCTCGCCACCGATACGAAGATCGGCCACGGCATGACCCGTTACACGCAGATCATGCCCAAGACGAAGGAGCTGAAGGACAAGATCAGCTTCTCGTCCTGGTACAAGCCGTGGGATCTGCACTTCGTGTCGGGCGCCTACTTCGACGCTATCGATGCCGCGTTCCAGGCCCAGCTCAAGCGCGACCTGGTCAAGTCGGGGCTCATCGCGCTGCTGGCGCTGGCGATCGTCTGGTTCTCGATGAGCAGCATCCGCAGCAGCCTGGGTGGCGAACCGCGCGACGCCGTGGAGATCGCGGGGCGGATCGCCGGTGGCGATCTTCGCGCGGATAGCGCAGCCGCCTTCGCGCCGGAGAGCTTGCTGGGCGCGCTGGAACGCATGCGTGGCACGCTGTCCTCGATCGTCATGGAAGTGCAGGAAGGCGCGCACGTCGTCTCCACCACCTCCGGCGAAATCGCGCGCGGCAACGACGACCTTTCGCAGCGCACGCAGGAACAGGCTTCCAGCCTGGAGGAAACCGCCGCGTCGATGGAGGAGATGACGGCAACGGTGAAGCAGAACGCCGAGAACGCCCTAGCGGCGGACCGCTTGTCGCGTCACGCGCGCGGCGCGGCGGAGAAGGGCGGGGCCGTCGTCGGCGAGGCGATGGAGGCGATGCGCCAGATCGGCGATTCCAGCCGTCGCATCGGGGACATCGTGGGCCTGATCGACGACATCGCCTTTCAGACCAACCTGCTGGCATTGAACGCCGCCGTGGAAGCGGCGCGCGCGGGCGAACAGGGCCGTGGCTTCGCCGTGGTGGCGGCGGAAGTGCGCCGTCTCGCGCAGTCCAGTGCGTCGGCGTCGCGCGAGATCAAGGGCCTCATCCTGGAAAGCGGCGAACGCGTGGATGCGGGCGCGGCGCTGGTCGAGCAATCCTCGGTCGCGCTGCGCGACATCGTCGACAGCGTGAAGAAGGTGACCGACATCGTGGCCGAGATCGCCGCGGCCAGCGCCGAGCAGTCGTCCGGCGTCGACCAGGTGAACCTGGCCATCGCGCAGATCGACCAGGTGACGCAGGAGAACGCCGCGCTGGTGGAAGAGGCCGCCGCCGCCGCGAAGTCGATGCAGGACCAGGCGAAGTCGTTGCGTGACCAGGTGGCGTTCTTCACGGTCGACGCCGAGGCAGGCGGCAGCGACACGTCGCGCGCCACGGTGGAGCGTGCCGCGCACGACCTGAGCTTCGGTCATCGCCCCGCCCCGGCCACCGCCGACGCGGGCTGGACCGAGTTCGCCTGACGGGGAGGCACGTGCCGGCGCACATTGTTTATCCTCAGGCGAAGCCCCAACGAGGATGAACGCATGGACCACGCCGCGAGTTACGTGCACGGCGCGAGCCCCACACCCCTGCTCGGCGAGACGGTCGGGGCCCTTCTCGATCGTGTCGCCGCACGTTGGCCGGATCGGCCAGCGCTGGTGGTGCGCCAGCAGGGCGTCCGCTGGACCTATCGGGAATTCCACGCGGAGGTCGAGCGCGTCGCCGCCGGCCTTCTCGCGCTGGGCCTGGAGCCCGGCGACCGCGTCGGCATCTGGGCACCGAACCGCGCGGAATGGGTGGTGGCGCAATTCGCCGCGCCCAAGGCGGGGTTGATCCTGGTCAACATCAATCCCGCCTACCGTTCGCACGAGTTGGCGTATTCGCTGAACAAGGTCGGTTGCCGCGCGCTCATCCTGCCGCGCGCCTTCAAATCGTCGCACTACCTGGACATCCTTCGTGGCCTCGCCCCGGAACTGGAAGCCTGCCCGCCAGGCGGATTGCGTGCGGCGGCGTTGCCGGACCTGCGTCACGTGATCCTGCTCGACGAGGACGCGGCACCCGGCGTGCTGCGCTGGCGCGATATCGTGGTGGACGACGCGGCGCGGGAACATCTCGCGGCGGTGGAGGCGGAGCTGTCGTTCGACGACGCGGTGAACATCCAGTTCACCTCCGGTACGACGGGTGCGCCCAAGGGCGCGACGCTCACGCATCACAACATCGTCAACAACGGCTTCTTCATCGGTGAAGCCATGCGCCTCACCGAGGACGACAGGCTGTGCATCCCCGTGCCGTTCTACCATTGCTTCGGGATGGTCCTGGGTAACCTCGCCTGCGTGACGCACGGCGCATGCATGGTGATCCCCGGCGAGGGCTTCGATGTGCTGGCCACGCTGGAAACGGTGGCGGAGGAACGCTGCACCGCGCTGCACGGCGTGCCGACCATGTTCATCGCCGAACTCGAGCATCCCCGCTTCCGCGAGTTCGATCTGTCGAGCCTGCGCACGGGCATCATGGCGGGCTCGCCATGCCCCATCGAGGTGATGCGCCGTGTCGTGCGCGAGATGCATATGAGCGAGGTGACCATCGCCTACGGCATGACCGAAACCAGCCCTGTCAGTTTCCAGACCGTGCCGGGCGATCCACTCGAATTGCGCGTGTCGACGGTGGGACGCATCCATCCGCACGTGGAAGTGAAGATCGTGGACGAGACGGGGCGGGTCGTTCCGCGAGGGACGACGGGTGAACTGCTGACACGCGGGTATTCCGTGATGCGCGGCTACTGGGGCGACGAGGCGAACACGCGGCAAGCGCTCGACGCGTCGCGCTGGATGCATACCGGCGACCTCGCGGTCCTCGATGACGCGGGCTACTGCACCATCGTGGGCCGCCTGAAGGACATGATCATCCGTGGTGGCGAAAACATCTACCCACGCGAAATCGAGGAATTCCTCTATGGGCACCCGGATATCCAGGACGTGCAGGTGTTCGGTGTCCCGGATGACCGGCTGGGCGAGCAGGTGTGCGCGTGGGTCCGCCTGCGCGACGGAGCCGTGGCCACGGAGGCCTCGATCCAGGACTATTGCCGTAGGCACCTCGCCTATTTCAAGGTGCCGCACTACGTTCGCTTCGTGGGCGGCTTCCCGATGACCGTGACCGGAAAGGTGCAGAAGTACGTCATGCGCGAGATGATGGAAGCGGAACTGTCCGGCAAGGTCGGGCCTGAAGGCTAGCCCCGCCGACCGCCGTTCTGCACTTCGGATTCACGCCCTCCTCTCCACGCTAGCCGGGAGGGAGGGCTCAGGACACCAGAGAGGCACATGTGAATCGAGTCAGGAGACACCACCCCGCGACGCTGTTTACGGCGTTCCTCTTCGCGTTGTTGGGCGCCGCGACCCTGCTGGGTGGCATACGGCTCGTCAACCTCGGCGGCTCCGCCTATTACCTGGTGGCCGGTGCGGTGACCCTGGTGGTCGCGGCCTTGTTGCTGTTCCGCATGCGGTTGGCCGTGCCCCTCTACGGACTCCTGCTGATCGGCACCGCCGCCTGGTCGGTCTGGGAGGTGCGCCTGGACTGGTGGCAACTGCTTCCGCGTCTCGACGTGTGGTTCGTGCTGGGCTTGTGGCTCCTGCTGCCGTGGCCGCGCCGAGGCCTCAACCGGGACAGCCTCTACGAAACCTCCCGGCATACCGGCGGTGGGTTCCTGCTCGTCTCGCTGTTGGTCATCGCGGTGGTGGGCATCGCGGGGGCCCTTCATTCCAATCACGACCTGTCGGGTGAATTGCCGATGGCCGACGTGGCCGGACCACAAGGCGACCGCGCCGCACGGCCCGACGGCGACTGGACGGACTACGGTGGCTCGCCATTCGGCCAGCGCTACTCTCCGCTGACGCAGATCACTCCGGATAACGTGGGGCAGCTGCAGGTCGCCTGGAAAATCCAGACAGGCGATACCCCGGGGCCTGACGATCCGACTGAAACCACCTCCGAGAACACACCGCTGAAGATCGGCGACACCGTCTACCTGTGCACGCCGCACAGCCGGGTGATCGCGGTGGATGCGGCCACGGGGCAGAAGCGCTGGGAGTTCGATCCGAAGATCCAGAGCCCCGTCGGATTCAAGCACTGGGAACACATGACCTGTCGTGGTGTTTCGTACCACGATGATGCGAAGTACGCGGCGGCGACGATTCCCGCTCCTGCGACGACCGCGGCCGGCGCACCCGCCTCGGCCTCGACCGCGGCGATCGCGGCGGTATCCACCGCCTCGGCGACCTGCCCCCGCCGCCTGTTCCTGCCCACGGCCGACGCGCGCCTGATGGCGATCGACGCCGATTCCGGCCAGCCCTGCACGGACTTCGGCGACCACGGCACGGTGAACCTGCGCACGAACATCGGCCCGTTCACGCCGGGTGGCTACTACTCCACCTCGCCCCCGGCGGTGACGAAGGACCTGGTCATCATCGGCGGCCATGTCACCGACAACGAATCGACGAACGAACCCTCCGGCGTGATCCGTGCCTACGACGTGCACGACGGCCACCTGGTCTGGAACTGGGACCCCGGCAAGCCCGACGACACGGCGCCGATCGCGCCGGGCGCCACCTATACCCGCAATTCGCCGAATGTCTGGTCGCTCTTCAGCGTCGACGAAGGCCTCGGCATCGTCTACCTGCCCATGGGAAACCAGACGCCCGACCAGTTCGGTGGCGGTCGCACGCCCACGTCGGAAAAGTACAGCGCGGGCATCGTCGCGCTGGATGTGGCCACCGGCAAGGTGCGGTGGAACTATCAGTTCACCCATCACGATCTCTGGGACATGGACATCGGCGGGCAACCGACCCTGGTCGACCTGCAAACCGCCGACGGAATGAAACCCGCGTTGGTGGCCTCGACCAAGCAGGGCAGCGTGTACGTGCTCGACCGGCGCGACGGCACGCCGATCGTCCCCATTCGCGAAGTGCCGCGTCCGCAGGGTGCCGTGGCGGGCGACCACACCGCACCGACTCAGCCGCTATCGGATCTCAACTTCGCGCCACCGGATGTGCGCGAGAAGGACATGTGGGGCACGACGCCGCTGGACCAGCTCTGGTGCCGCGTGCGTTTCCGTTCGTTGCGCTACGAGGGCATGTTCACGCCGCCGTCGGAACAAGGATCGCTGGTTTTCCCTGGTAATTTCGGCGTGTTCGACTGGGGCGGCGTGTCGGTGGATCCCACGCGCCAGTTGATGTTGATCAACCCGAGCTACATGGCTTTCCAGTCGCGCCTGATTCCGAAGGACGTGCTGGCCAAGATGGAGGTCGGCCCCGCCAAGAGCGAGACCGAAGGCGTGAAGAAGGCCGAAGGCATTCCCTATGGCATCGAGTTGTCCGCCTTCCTCTCGCCGCTGGGCATTCCCTGCCAGGCGCCGCCGTGGGGATACGTCGCGGGCGTCGACCTGCGCACGGGCAAGATGATGTGGCGGCACAAGAACGGCACCATCGTCGACAGCGCACCGTTGCCGATCCCGATGCCGCTCGGCGTCCCGAGCCTCGGCGGCATGGTCACCACCGCTGGTGGCGTCACCTTCCTCTCGGGCACGCTGGACTACTACGTGCGCGGTTACGACGTGCGCACCGGGAAGAAGCTGTGGGAGGCACGTCTTCCCGCCGGCGGCCAGGCCACGCCGATGACCTATGCGGACAAGGACGGACGGCAGTACCTGCTCGTGACGGCAGGCGGCCATGGCTCGCTGGGCACCAAGCAAGGCGACTGGGTGATCGCCTACGCCTTGCCCAGGTAGGGATGTTTAGGTACGCGGAACCGACCCTGTGGGAGCCGACCTTGTCGGCGATCCCGCGGCAGCGGGCCAGGTCGAGGCAAGCACCCATCGCCGACAAGTCGGCTCCCACGAAAGGTCGGCTCCCACCAGGGTTTCGGTTGCCCTGGCGGCCTGACTGAATGTGCCTAGCCCCGCTTGGGGCTAGGCAGCAGCGCGGCCAGCAAACCGATCAAGGGAAGGAAAGCACATACCTGGTACACCGCCTCGATGCCGATGTGGTCGGCCAGTTCGCCGAGCACCGCCGCGCCCAGGCCGCCCATGCCGAACGAGAAGCCGAAGAACAGTCCGGAGATCATGCCGACCCGTCCTGGCACGAGTTCCTGTGCGAAGACGACGATCGCGGGGAAAGCCGAGGCCAGGATCAAGCCGATCGCCACGGTGAGCGGTGCCGTCCAGAACAGGCTGGCGTGCGGCAACAGGAGGGTGAACGGCAGGGCGCCGAGGATCGAGAACCAGATCACGCGCTTGCGTCCGATGCGGTCGCCGACGGGGCCGCCGAGCACCGTTCCCACCGCCACCGCGCCGAGGAAGACGAACAGGTGGAACTGGGCGTTCTCCACCGACACGCCAAAGCGATGGATCAGGTAGAACGTGAAGTAGCTGGTGAGGCTGGCGAGGTAGACGTACTTCGAGAAGATCAGCGCGAGCAGGACGGCGATGCCACGCCGTGCCTCCCGCGTGGGTGGCGCGAGTTGGCCATGCTTGCCTGCATTGTTCTTGAGGCGTGGCAGCCCGTAGTGGCGATACCACTGACCGACGTTCCACAGGATCGCGCAGGACAGCAGGGCCAGCAGCGCGAAGAAGGCCAGGCTCGACTGTCCCCAGCGCACCACGACCAGCGCCGCGGCGAGCGGGCCCAATGCCTGGCCAGCGTTGCCGCCCACCTGGAAAAGCGACTGCGCGAGGCCGTGGCGGCCGCCCGAGGCCATCCGCGCCACGCGGGACGATTCGGGATGGAACACCGACGAACCCATGCCCAGCAATGCCGCGCCGGCGAGCAGCAACGGGTAGGCGTGCGCCTTGGACAACACGAGCAGGCCGAACAGCGAGAACAGCGTGCCGCCGGGAAGCGCGAGCGGCGTGGGACGGCGGTCGGCGTAGAGGCCGATGAGCGGCTGCAGGATCGACGCGGTCATCTGGTAGGTCAGCGTGATGAGACCGATCTGGCCGAAGTCGAGCTGGAAGTCGGTCTTCAGGCCCGGGTAGATGGCCGGAAGCAGCGACTGCATCATGTCGTTGAGTAGATGACAGAAGCTGATCGCGAAGATCACGCCATAGACGGTCGTGTCCGCGCGGCGGCCGTCCAGCGCCGCGTCGACGGGGGCTTGCATGGGCTTTCCTGGGGTAGGGGAGCGAATATGAGAACACGGGCGAGGCGAGGCGGCCACTGCCGGCGTGATCGTGGGCCCTAGGTCCGGGGACCGTGGCAATCCGCGCGGATGATGCACTCGACGAGTTCGGCCGGCGGCTTGCCGATTTCCACGCGCATGGCTTCCGCGTCGCCGGGTTCCTCCAGCGTCGCCAACTGGCTGTCGAGGAGCGCCGGATCGAAGAAGTGTCCCGCCCGGTGGCCGAGGCGGTCGGCCAGCAGTTCGCGCGAGCCATGCAGGTAGACGAACTTCACGTCGTCGTGTCCACTGCGCAAGAAATCGCGATAGCGGTGCTTCAATGCCGAGCATGCCACCACCAGCGACTCGCCCTGCTGCCGGTGGCGATCCATTTCCGCCACGATGGCGGCGAGCCAGGGCTGACGGTCCGCATCGTCGAGCGGTATGCCCTGGGCCATCTTGTCGCGGTTGGCCTGGGGATGAAGGTGATCCCCGTCGACGAAGGGCTGGCCCAGGCGTGCCGCCAGGCCCATGCCAATCGTGCTCTTGCCGCTGCCGGAAACACCCATGACGATCGTGATCATGGCCGGAAGCATGCCGTCTTCCGGGCCACGGAATCGTGAACGGCATCGCGTACCATCATTGACTGGTCCCTTTCGAACCCACGCCATGGAAACCATCGACCTGCGCAGTGATACCGTCACCCAGCCGACCGACGCCATGCGCGAGGCGATGTTGCGTGCGCCGGTCGGCGACGACGTGTACGGTGAGGACCCCACGGTCAACGCCTTGCAGGATCGCATCGCGGCCGACCTGGGCTTCGCCGCGGCGCTATTCGTGCCCACCGGTACCCAGGGCAACCTGCTCGCGTTGATGAGCCACTGCGAACGCGGTGACGAATACATCGTGGGCGCGGATGCGCATACCTATCGCTTCGAAGGCGGCGGTGCGGCGGTGCTGGGTTCGATCCAGCCACAACCGATCCCGCAGGACGTCGACGGAACCTTGCCCCTGAACCTGGTCGAGGCGGCGATCAAGCCGATCGACCCGCACTTCGCCCGCTCCCGCCTGCTGGCGCTGGAGAACACCTGGCATGGTCGTGCCCTTCCGTTCGACTACCTCGCCTCCGCGCGCGAACTGGCGACACGGCGCGGGCTCGGACTGCACATGGACGGCGCGCGTCTTTACAACGCGGCGATCGCCTATGGCCGTCCGGCTCGTGAGATCGTGACGGGTTTCGACAGCGTGTCCGTGTGCCTGTCCAAGGGCCTGGGCGCGCCCGTGGGCTCGGTGTTGCTGGGCAGCGTGGCGTTGATCGACCGCGCTCGTCGCTGGCGCAAGGTCGCCGGCGGTGGCTGGCGGCAGGCGGGCATGCTGGCCGCGGCGGCGATGCATGCGCTCGACCACCATGTGGAACGCCTGGCCGACGACCACGCGCGCGCCAGCCGGTTGGCGAACGGCTTGCGCCGGATCGACGGCCTCGAGGTCAAGGGTTGCCATACGAACATGGTCTTCGTCGACGTGCCGCCCGTACGCTTGAAGGACCTCGCCACGCACATGGCCGCGCGCGGCGTACGACTGAGCATCGGTTATCTTCCGTCGATCCGACTGGTGACGCACCTGGACATCGACGACACGGCCATCGAACGGACGATCGCCGCGTTCGCTTCGTTCGATTACTGACGAGGCGCCATCAGCTTGCGTTGCAGCGAATAGAGAAGGGCGGCATCGGTGAGATCGAGCGTGTCGGTTTCCATCGCGCGGTAATGGCGGTGGAAGGCGATGATCGCGTTGCGCGGATTGGATACGTCATAGCCGACCAGGCGCATCGCCGCGAGGCTGTCGAAGCCGGGCGGTGCGGGGATCGGGTTCGGCTCCGGCCACAGTCCGAAACCGTAGCTGGCGAGCGTCGCCCAGGGGAATTGCACGCTCGGGTCGTTCTTCCGGCCGGGCGCGATGTCGCCATGACCGACCACGGCTTCGCGTGGGATGCCCAGACGCGCTGTGAGGTCGGCCAGCAGTTTCACCAGTGCTTGGATCTGCGGCTGGGTGAACGGGGACTCGCCATCGTTGTCGATCTCGATGCCGATGGACGAGGAATTCAGGTCGGTCATGTCGCCCCAGCGCGAGGCGCCCGCATGCCATGCGCGGTCGTTGTCGTCGACGAGCTGGTCGATGCGGCCATTGGACTCGACGAGGTAGTGGGCGCTTACCTGGCCTTCGCTGTTACGTGTGCTCAGCACGCGCAGGGCTTCCGCGGCGTCACCGATCGACGTGTGGTGCAAAACGATGATCTGCGCCTTGCGCGCGTTGAAGTTGGGCGATGGTGTCCAGTGGGCGAGGGCGCTGCGCTGCGGTGCGACGCGCGGCCCGGTGGCGCAGCCGGCAAGACAGGCGATCGCCAGCACGACCGCCGCGAGGCGGATGCGCCTTGCGACGGTGGCCCTCGTTCGCGTCATTCGACGCGGAAGTCGCTGCTGGTGATGACCCATGCGATCTCCTCGCCCACGTCCCCGGTGTCTTCCCGGGATGCCACCACGATCTGGAGGTCGACGCAATCGTGGCCTTCGGAAAGCCATTCGGTTTTCTCCAGCGCCATGCCGGATTTCTTCAGCGCCGCATGCAGGACGGGCATCGTCGTGGCGAGCAGTTCCGTGCCCTCATGCGTGAGCTGGCCGCCCAGCACTTCGATGTCGCACAGCTTGTCGTCGAGGAAGCGCAGCCGCAGCCATTCGTCTCCGGCGGCATCGGCGTATTCGTCTTCGTCGTCCCACATGTTTTCGCCGCCGGCCTTCCAGCCGAGCGTGTCGCGAAGTTTCTTTCGCGGCATGCCGAAGAAGATGTCGGTGTCGCCGCGGCGGATGCCGCGGCCCGGGACCAGCTCGCAATGTTCCATGGCGTACCTCGTCAGATGGCGCGGGAGACCCGCCGGTGAAGCATGGCGGACCGGCGATACGACCGGCCAGCCGGTCCTGTCCGTGCCGTATCAGGGTTTATGGTCACGGCCGAGGTAGTCCTCGCTCTGCATTTCGATGAGCCGCGATTCGGTGCGGCCGAACTCGGCGCGAACCTTGCGGCCATCGTAGAGTTCCGTGATCGGCGCGGCCGCGGAGAGTACCAGCTTCACGTGGCGGTCGTAGAACTCGTCCACCAGCAGCACGAAGCGCTTGGCTTCGTTCTCCGAGTAGACGGTGAACTGCGGCACGTTGGACAGGATCACGGCGGGATACGATTTCGCCAGCTCGATGTAGTCCGCGACGGCTCGCGGTCCTTCGCAGAGCGCGGCGAAGTCGAACCAGACGATATTGTCCGCCCGCTTGCGCACCGGCACGTCGCGACCGCTGAGCAGGATGGAGCCAGCCTCGACGATGTCGCCCTGTGCCTGGCCCATGAAGATCTTCGTCAGCGAGCGCTCGGCTTCCTGGCCGGGCGGCACGAGGTAGACCGGCGCCTGGCTCAAGGCGCGCAGGCGCCAGTCGTGCGGAGACACCATTTCATGGACCACGCAGTGTTTTTCGATCGCCGCGATGGCGGGCAGGAACCGCGCGCGTTGCAGGCCATCCTTGTAGAGGCCTTTCGGCGGCGTGTTCGAGGTGGTGACCAGGGTGACGCCGCGGGCGAACAAGCCGTCCAGCAACCCGGCGAGGATCATGGCGTCGCCGATATCGGAAACGAGGAATTCGTCCAGGCACAACACGCGGCACTTCGCGGCGAGGCGTTCAGCCACCTCGTCGAGCGGATTCTGCCGTTCGCCGAGTTCGCGCAGCATGCCGTGCACCTCCAGCATGAAGCGATGGAAATGCCGACGCAGGGCGAGGCCCGGGGCGAGGCTGGAAACGAAGAGATCCATGAGGAAGGTCTTGCCCCGGCCGACGCTGCCCCACAGGTACAGGCCGTGCACGGCGGCGCGCGGTTCGTTGCCGAGCATGCTGCGCAGGCGGCCGAAAAGGCCGGCGGCGGGTTCGGGTGCGCAGAGCGCCGCATGCAGGCGATCGAACTCGGCGATGACGGGCAACTGGGCCGGATCGGATTCCCAGCGACGTCCGGCGATACCGTCCCGGTAGCGTTCGCCGGGCGTCGATTCCGAGCAGGTCATGCAGCGCGGGACTCCGGCAACCAGTTCTTCACGCCATTCTTGATGACGCCGCGCAGGTCCATGAGCCGGCGATGGAAGAAATGGCTGGTGTCCTCCATTCTCACCAGTTGCGGGCGAGTGTCTTCCGGCAGGCTGTCGACCCAGTCGTAGACGGCCTGGGGGTTGACGATCTCGTCGGCGTCGCCCATGACCACGAGCCAGTGGCTCGTGGGTAGTTCGATCTGGGCGAAATCCCAGCCACGGCCCGCCACGGGCGGTGCCACGCTGATCAGGGCGTCGGCACCGAGGTGGGTGGCGTTACGCAGGGTCACGTAGCTGCCGAAGGAAAACCCGGCCAGCCACAGGGCCGCGCCGGGACGGACCTTGCGCGCCCAGGCGACCACGGCGGCGAGATCGTCGCTTTCGCCATTGCCGCTGTCGAACGTGCCTTCCGACCGGCCGACGCTGCGGAAGTTGAAGATGACCGTGTCCATGCCCGACTCGCGCAGCGAGCGTTCGATCATGGTCACCACCTTGTTGTGCATGCTGCCACCGTCGGTGGACAGGGGATGGCAGATCACGGCGATGCCGTGACGGGCCACGTCGGCGGTGGCGGCCTTGGCTTCGCATTCGAGCTTGCCCGCCGGGCCCGCGAGCGCGAAGCTCATGCTCTCGTCCGGGAAGTGATCCGGCGCTGTAGGTAGAAGTTCGCTCATGCTCTCCATGATACCCGCTGGCTGGCCGGTCCGCGGCCAAGACCGGCGATGAACGTCCTCGCACACGCCTTGTTGGCGGGCGACGACGCGGCCTTGCGCCTTGGCGGCATCATGGGCGACTTCGTGCACGGGACGCCTGATCCGGCCATTCCCGAACGTGTCCGCCAGGGTATCCACCTGCACCGCGCGATCGACAGTTTCACCGACAGCCACGACGAGGTCCGCGCGGCCCGCGAACGCTTGCCCGCGCCTTTCCGCCGCTATGCGGGAATCCTTCTCGACATGTGGTTCGACCACTGCCTGGCGCGCGATTTCGCGCACTGGTCCACGCAGCCCCTGGAGGATTTCTCGACGAACCTGCGTACGGAGTTGCATGCCGCCGGTCCACTGTTGCCCGATGCGCTAAAGCGCTTCCTCGGTTACATGGACGCCAACGGCCTTCCGGCCGGCTATGCGCGGGCCGAGGCGATCGCCCAGGCCTTGCGCGGCATATCGCAGCGGCTATCCCGGGCCAACCCCGTCGGTGACGCCATGCCGCTGCTGATGGCGGAAGACGCCCTGTTGCAGGCCACCTTCGAGCGGTTCTTCCCGCAGCTGCGGGCGTTCGCGAAGGAGTGGGTGGCCCGCCTCCCGCCGCTTACTTGACCTGGTCGGCCATCCACTTGACCGTGTTGCCGACCTGTTCGTCGGTCAGGGCCGGGTTGCCGCCCTTGGCCGGCATGTGGTTGCCGTCGGGGCCGGTGTAGCCGTCGATGGCGTGCTTGGTGAGGGCGGCGATGCCCTGGGCGATGCGTGCGGACCAGGCGGTCTTGTCGCCGAGCTTCGGCGCACCGGCCACGCCGGCCGTGTGGCAGCTGTGGCACAGGTTGTCGTAGATGGTCTTGCCGTCGGTGCTGCCACCGTAGGCGACCTGCGAGGCGGCGGCCTTCGCGGCGGCCTCCTGGGCGGCCAGCATCGCTGCGCGGCCGGTGTCGCCGGCATAGACGCCGCCCACCGGGGCGATCCGGGCCTCGGTGCGCTTGGCGACGGCCGGGTCCTGATCCTTGGGGATGTTGCTGTAGATGGTATAGGCGATGACCATCAGGACGAGGGCCAGGACACTGAGGCCGGCGGTCAGCCACGAGAACTGACGCATGAAGTTCTGGTCGGACTTGCTCGGAGAACCGCTCACGCATTGACTCCACTGATTTGGGTGTGCCGTCCCCTCCCCGGGATCCGGCGTGCCTGCCGGCCGCAAATGCGGCGTCGAATTTCGCGAGTATAACGGAACCTCCGCGGGAGTCAGCGGTCTGCATGCCGGTGCCGTGCCAGGGGACCGGCCGGGAGACGTGCCGTCAGTCATGCTGTACCCCTGTCAACCGGCATTGTTCAATGCCGTTCACCTACACCTATATTGGCGCCGTCGGGTTTTCACCTTTTGGGGGTATAAACCCCCGTGGCGCACGGCGCGCCGGTCGGACCAGGTACCCCCGTCCGGTCATTCATCCTGGGAGTGTTTTGCATGTCGCGTTTTTGGAAGATCGCGCTGGCCGTCATCGTGGTTCTGGTGATCGCGGGCATATTCGTCGTTCCCCGGCTGCGTCACGCCGAGGGCGCGAACGCAGCCCAGACCCAGGGAGGCAAGGCCAATGGAGAGGGCCAGGGGAAGGACCAGCCGCCGGTGCCGGTCACCGTCGTGCCCGTCGCCAGCCAGGATGTCCCCGTCTACCTCACCGCGACCGGTACCGCCCAGGCACGTAATTCCGTGGTGGTGCGCCCGCAGGTCGCCGGCCAGCTGATGAAGCTCAACTTCCAGGAAGGCCAGGAAGTGAAGCAGGGCGACGTCATCGCCGAGATCGACCCGCGCACCATCCAGTCGCAATACGACCAGTCCGTCGCCAAGCTGCGCCAGGACCAGGCCGCCGCGGCCACCGCCAAGAACAACCTCGAGCGTTCGCAGAACCTGGTCAGCAAGGGCGGCCAGCAGTACGTGTCCAAGCAGGACCTCGACAACCTCAAGAACACCCTCGACCAGGCCGTCGCCACGGTGGTCGCCGACCAGGCCTCGATCCGCGCCTCGCAGGTGCAGCTGGGCTTCACCAAGGTGATCGCGCCGATCGACGGCCTCGCCGGCATCCGCGCCGTGGACGTCGGCAACATCGTCGCCACCACGGACACGATCGTCACATTGACCGAGGTCCATCCGATCTACGTCTCGTTCAACCTGCCCGAGAAGAATCTCGACCTGGTTCGTTCCTCCATGCGCGAGGAAGGCGCCACCCCGCTCGAAGTCGCCGCGCTCGACCGCGTCGACGCGCACGTGGTCGCCACCGGCAAGCTCGACGTCATCGACAACACCATCGACACCACCACGGGCACGTTCCGCCTGCGCGCGCTGTTCGATAACACGAAGACCGAACTCTGGCCGGGCCAGTTCGTCAATGCGCGCGTCCGCGTGCGCACGGTAAAGAACGGCCTCGTCGTACCCGCCCAGGCGGTGCAGCGCGGGCCGGATGGCGATTACGTCTACCTCGTCCAGGGCGACAACACGGTCAAGATGCAGGCGGTGGAAACCGCGACCGAGGTGGGCGATAGCCACATGCTCATCAGCAAGGGCCTGAAGCTCGGCGACAAGGTGGTGACCGAGGGCCAGTTCCGTCTCAAGCCGGGTTCGAAGGTGCAGCCGCTGGCGCCGGGGCAGGTCCCCGCCGCGCCCACGGCCGAGGAATTGAAGGCGAAGAAGGATCAGCAGGGCCGTCAGGGCGGACGCCGCGGCTGATAGCGCTTAGCGCGCGGCGTGTCCACGACGGACGCGCCGCCACGGATCGCAAGGTCCCGACACCAGGAATAGAACGTGGGTTTCTCGACACTCTTCATTCGCCGGCCGATCGCCACCTCGCTATTGATGGTGGCGGTCCTGTTGCTCGGTATCCTCGGCTACCGGCAGTTGCCGGTGTCGGCGCTGCCGGAGATCGACGCGCCCAGCCTGGTCGTCACCACCCAGTACCCCGGTGCCAGCGCCACCACGATGGCGGCCCTGGTCACCACGCCGCTGGAACGTAACTTCGGCCAGATCTCCGGGCTGAACATGATGAGTTCCGACTCGTCGGCGGGCCTGTCGACGATCGTCCTGCAATTCAACATGGACCGCGACATCGATATCGCCGCGCAGGACGTGCAGGCCGCCATCAACCAGGCGCGCGGCACGCTGCCGAACAACCTGCCGTACCCGCCCGTCTACAACCGCGTGAACCCGGCCGATGCGCCGATCATGACGCTGATGCTCACCTCGGACAGCCGTGCGCTGCGCGACGTGAACAACTTCGCCGACTCGATCCTCTCGCAGAAGCTCTCGCAGGTGCAGGGCGTCGGCCTGGTCTCCATCGCCGGCAACGTGCGTCCGGCCGTGCGCATCCAGGTGAACCCGGCCCAGCTGGCCAACCTCGGCCTGACCATGGAGGACGTGCGCAGCGCGCTCACCCAGGCCAACGTCAACGCGCCCAAGGGCACGCTGAACGGCAAGACCCAGTCGTACAGTATCGGCACCAACGACCAGCTGGCCGATGCCGCCGAATACAAGGGCACGATCATCAGCTACAAGAACGGCGCCCCCGTGCGCCTGTCCGATGTGGCGAACGTGATCGACGGCGTGGAGAACGACCAGCTCGCCGCATGGGCGAACGGCAAGCCGGCCGTGCTGCTCGACATCCGCCGCCAGCCCGGCGCGAACATCGTGCAGACGGTGCAGCAGATTCGCCAGACCATTCCCGACCTGCAGAAGGTGCTGCCGGCCGATGTGCACCTGCAGGTGTTCTCCGATCGCACCATCACCATCCGTGCGTCGGTCGAGGATGTCCAGTTCACCCTGATCCTCACGATCTGCCTCGTCGTCGCGGTGATCTTCGTCTTCCTGCGCCGCCTGTGGGCCACGGTGATCCCCTCGGTGGCCGTGCCCCTGTCGCTGATGGGTACGTTCGGCGTGATGGCCTTCGCCGGCATGTCGCTGGACAACCTCTCGCTGATGGCGTTGGCGGTCGCGACCGGCTTCGTCGTCGACGATGCGATCGTGATGATCGAGAACATCGTCCGCTATATCGAGCAGGGCCAGGACGCCAAGACCGCCGCCGAGGTGGGTGCGAAAGAAATCGGCTTCACGGTGCTCTCGCTGACCGTCTCGCTGATCGCGGTGTTCCTGCCCCTGTTGCTGATGCCGGGCGTCACCGGCCGCCTGTTCCACGAGTTCGCCTGGGTGCTGACCATCGCCGTGGCCATCTCGATGCTGGTCTCGCTGACGCTCACGCCGATGATGTGCGCGTACCTGCTCAAGGCCGACCAGCTGCCGGACGCCGACGACGCCCACGAACACGCCGCGGCCGCCGGCAAGCACACCACCTGGTCGCGCATCGTCGACGGCTACGGCCGCAGCCTCGACTGGGTGCTCGCCCACCGCCCGCTGACCATGACCGTCGCGGCGCTTTCGGTGGCGCTCACGGTCGTGCTCTACATCATCATCCCCAAGGGCCTGTTGCCCGAGCAGGACACCGGCCTCATCACCGCCGTCGTGCAGGCCGACCAGAACGTCGCCTTCCCGCAGATGGAGAAGCGCACGAAGGCCGTGGCCGACGCGCTCGGCAAGGACCCCGCCGTCTCGGGCGTGGCTGCGTTCATCGGTGCGGGCTCGGTCAATCCGACCCTCAACCAGGGCCAGATCTCCCTGGTGCTGAAGGATCGCGGCGACCGCGACAGCCTCGACGAGGTGCTGCCGCGCCTTCAGGAAGCCGCCTCGCACATCGCCGGCGTGGCGCTGTACCTGAAGCCGGTGCAGGACGTGACGCTGGACAGCCAGGTGTCCGCCACCGAGTACCAGTATTCGCTGTCCGCCGTGGATTCGACCGCGCTGGCGGGTTATGCGCAGCAGATGACCTCGGCCTTGCGCAAGCGCGAGGAACTGGCCGATGTCGACAGCAACCTGGCCGACAAGGGCAACGCGCTGAAACTCACCATCGACCGTGACAGCGCCAGCCGCCTCGGCGTGCCGGTGCAGACGATCGACGACACCTTGTACGACGCCTACGGGCAGCGGCAGATCTCCACGATCTTCACCCAGCTCAACCAGTACCGCGTGGTGCTGGAGGTCTCGCCGGAATACCGCACCAGCACCGACCTGCTGAACAAGCTCACGGTGCGCGGCAACGGCAACGGCGCGCTGACCGGCTCCAACGCCACCAGCTTCGGCCAGGTGGCATCGAGCAACTCGGCGACCCCGGCGGGCATCGGCAACACCGGCAACGTGGGCTTCCAGGTCGGCGGTGGCGGCACCATCCCGCTGGCCGCGCTCGCCAGCGCCCAGGTCACCAGCGCGCCGCTGGTGGTCAGCCACCTGCAGCAGTTGCCGGCGGTGACGATCTCGTTCAACCTCGCACCGGGCTACTCGCTGTCGTCGGCGGTGGACGCGATCCACGAGGTGGAGAAGGAGCTGAACTTCCCGCCGGAAGTGCGTGGACAGTTCATTGGCAAGGCCGCCGAGTTCTCGTCCTCGGTGGGCGACGAGGTGCTCCTGCTGCTGGCCTCGATCATCGTCATCTACATCGTGCTGGGCGTGCTCTACGAGAGTTACATCCATCCGTTGACGATCATCTCCACGCTGCCCCCGGCTGGCGTCGGCGCGCTGCTCGCCCTGCTCCTGTGCGGCATGAGCCTGTCGGTGGACGGCATCGTGGGCATCGTGCTGCTGATCGGCATCGTGAAGAAGAACGCGATCATGATGATCGACTTCGCCATCGAGGCGAAGCGCACCGGCCTGAACGCGCAGGACGCCATTCGCCGCGCCTGCCTGCTGCGCTTCCGTCCGATCATGATGACCACCGCGGCGGCGCTGCTCGGCGCGCTGCCCCTGGCCCTGGGCAACGGCATCGGATCGGAACTGCGCAAGCCACTGGGCGTATCGATCGTCGGCGGCCTGCTGCTTTCGCAGCTGGTCACGCTCTACACCACGCCGGTGATCTACCTCTACATGGAGCGTTTCTCCGACTGGCTGGCCGAGCGCAAGCGACGACGCGCCCTGGCGCACGGCATCGAACCGCAAACCGCGGGCTGATGACGGATCGCCCCTTCCCAAGGAAATACCCCCTCTTCGCCGGACGGTTCGCCGCCCGGCGAAACCTTTTTCCGGTTGGCGCGTTAGCAGGGAATGCCCACCGCCATCCCGCTCCCCATGAGCCGCTTCGCCCCATGAACATTTCCGGCCCCTTCATTCGCCGTCCCATCGGCACTTCGCTGCTGGCGATCGGCATCTTCGCGGTCGGCATCATCTGCTATGCGTTGCTCGGCGTGGCCGCGCTGCCGAACATCCAGTTCCCGGCGATCTTCGTCCAGGCGCAGCAATCCGGCGCCGACGCGAGCACGATGGCTTCTACCGTGGCCGCACCGCTGGAACGCCACCTCGGCCAGGTGCCGGGCGTGGAGTCCATGCGCTCGAACAGCTCCGAAGGCAGCGCCTTCGTGTTGTTGTTCTTCCAGAACGGCACCAACATCGACGCCGCCGCTCGCGACGTGCAATCCGCCATCAACGCCGCCCAGCCCGACCTGCCGCCGGGCCTGTTGAACGCGCCCTCGTATACCAAGGCCAACCCGAACGACGATCCCATCATCGTGCTGGCGCTCACCTCCGATACGGTGGCGCCGACCGCGCTCTACAACGTGGCGGACTCGATCCTCGCCCAGCGCCTGCGCCAGCAGGAAGGCATCGCCACCGTCGATATCGCCGGCAGCGCCACGCCCGCCATTCGCGTGGACGTGAACCTGCGCGCGCTGAATGCGATGGGGCTGTCGCCGGACCAGCTGCGCAACGCCCTCACCGCCGCCAACGTGACCTCACCGCAGGGCTTCCTCAGCGATGGCGTCACCACGATGGCGGTGACGGCCACCGATTCGCTGCATACGGCCGAAGAGTTCGCCAACCTGATCATCGGCGTGAACAACGGCGTGCCGATCCGCCTGTCCGACATCGCCAAGGTCTACGACGGGCAGCAGGACGCCTATCAGGCGGCGTGGTTCAACGGCAAGCCCGGCATCCTGATGTACGTCTACAGGAAGGCCGATGCGAACGTCATCGACACGGTGGACCGGATCAAGGCGCAGATGCCGACGATGCAGGCATGGCTGCCGGCGGGCGTGCAGTTGCATTCGTTCTTCGATGGCACGCCGACCATCCGCGCCTCGCTGCACGAGGTGCAGGCCACGCTGCTCATCAGCCTCGCCATGGTCATCATGACGATGGCCTTGTTCCTGCGGCGGTTGGCGCCGACGGTGATCGCGGGTCTCGCCGTGCCGCTCTCCCTGGCTGGCGCGTTCGTGGTGATGTACGCGTTCGGCTATACCTTGAACAACCTCACCTTGCTGGCCCTGGTGATCGCGATCGGTTTCGTCGTCGACGACGCCATCGTGGTGATCGAGAACGTCATCCGGCACATGGACGAGGGAATTCCACGCTTCGAGGCGGCCTTGCTCGGTGCGCGCGAGATCGGCTTCACCATCGTCTCGATCACCGGTTCGCTGGTGGCGGTGTTCATTCCGTTGCTGCTCGCCCCGGGCATCATCGGCATGTTCTTCAAGGAATTCACGATCACCCTGGTCGCCGCGATCGTGGTGTCGGCCATCGTGTCGCTGACCCTGACCCCGTCCTTGTGCGCCCATTTCCTCACGGCGCACAAGGACGACAAGCCGGAATCGAAGCTTGGCCGGGCACTGGAGCGGATGCACGAGCGCCTGCTCGGGATGTACCGCGTGGCCCTGGACTGGACCCTGCGGCACGCCCTGCTCATGGCCATCACCCCGTTGATCCTGGTCGGTGTGACCTTCGTGCTCGCCGGCATGGTCAAGGGGGGCTTCTTCCCGCCGCAGGACACCGGCCTGATCGGGGCCCGCGCGACCTCCAGC
Source organism: Luteibacter sp. E-22 (assembly GCF_049913125.1). Taxonomy (GTDB): domain Bacteria; phylum Pseudomonadota; class Gammaproteobacteria; order Xanthomonadales; family Rhodanobacteraceae; genus Luteibacter. Next base: position 3,883,216 of record NZ_CP183975.1, on the reverse strand, counting down.
TCCACGGTGTCGTTCGGCGAAATGAAGGTGCGCCAGGCCCGTCTCACCCAGATGCTGCTGGACGATCCCGCCGTGAAGGCCGTGGGCTCGCGCCTCGGGACCAGCCGTACGGGTTCCAGCGGCTTCTTCAACATCGAACTGAAGACCATGGCGGAAGGGCGCAAGGAGAGCACCTTTGTCGTGCTCGATCGGCTGTCGGCCAAGGCCAACAAGTATCCCGACCTCAACCTGCGCCTGCGCCCGATCCAGGACCTGCCCACCGGCGGTGGCGGTGGCAACACGCAAGGCGGCCAGTATTCGGTGTCGCTGAAGGGCAACGACATCGTCGAGTTGCAGACCTGGCTGCCCAGGCTGGTCGACGCGTTGAAGAAGAACCCGATGCTGAAGGACGTCGGCAGCGACATCGATGCCGCGGGCCTGCGCCAGAACATGGTGATCGACCGCGATACGGCCGCACGCCTGGGCGTGTCCATCGGCGACATCGATGGCGCGCTCTACAACGCCTTCGGCCAGCGTGCGGTCTCGACGATCTACTCGGACATCAACCAGTACCGCGTGATCGTCAACGCGCTGCCGCAGATGGCGGCCACGCCGGAATCGCTGAACCAGATCTACGTGCGGGCCAATTCCGGCGCGATGATACCGATGACCGCGGTGACCAAGCAGGTGCCGGGGCTCGCACCCACCCAGATCGTGCACGAGGACCAGTACACGAGCATGGGTGTCAGCTTCAACCTCGCGCCCAACGTCAGCATGGGCGAGGCGATGGAAATCATCCAGAAGACGATCGACGGCATGCGCATGCCCGGTGACATACGCCTCGACGCCGGCAGCGACTTCCGCCGCTTCCAGCAGTCGCAGAGCGACATGCCGCTGCTGATCCTGGCCGCGATCGTCACCGTCTACCTGTTGATGGGCATGCTCTACGAGAGCCTCATCCATCCCGTGACCATTCTCTCGACCCTGCCCGCCGCGGGCGTGGGCGCGCTTGCCGCACTGGTCATCACCGACACGGAACTATCGGTCATCGCGATGATCGCCCTGGTGCTGCTGATCGGCATCGTGAAGAAGAACGCGATCATGATGATCGACTTCGCCCTGGTGGCTCAGCGTGAGCACGGGCTCGACTACAAGGGCGCCATCCGCGAGGCCTGCCTGGTCCGCTTCCGCCCGATCATGATGACGACGATGGTGGCGATCCTGGCCGCCACGCCACTGGCGATCGGCCTGGGCGAGGGCGCGGAGCTGCGCCGGCCCCTGGGTATCGCCATGATCGGCGGCCTGGTGATTTCGCAGAGCCTGACCCTGCTTTCGACGCCGGCGCTGTACGTGATCTTCGCCTGTTTGTCGGAGCGCTGGAAGGCGCGCAAGGCGCGGCGGCAGGAGCGGAAGAGGGAACGGCGCGCCCTGCGCGCCGCCGGCACCTGAATCGCCGACAGGGTCGGCTCCCACCGACCGCCGCGGGCTTGCCCGATTTGCTGGCTCCGGTGGGAGCCGACCCTGTCGGCGATTAGGTGCCGCCCCAGGCCCCACCTTTCCCATGCGGCATGACGGCCATGCCCCCGGGTCGCTTTCCCCCTCCCGCCGAATCGGGCCACAATGGGCAGGTTTCCCGCTCGCCGGTGCGCCCACGTGGCCTGCGCCGGTGCGCCCCATGACCTGGCCCACTCAAGCATAAGGCTCGCCGAATCATGTCCAGCTCGCCCAAGATCATCTACACGCTCACCGACGAAGCGCCGTTCCTCGCCACCGCCTCGTTCCTGCCGATCGTCGAGGCCTTCGCCGGCACCGCGGGCGTGGCGGTTGAAACACGGGATATCTCGCTCGCCGGCCGCATCCTGGCGCAGTTCCCGGAGCGCCTCACCGATGCGCAGAAGATTGGCGACCACCTCGCCGAGTTGGGACAGCTGGCCACCACCCCGGAAGCCAACATCATCAAGCTGCCGAACATCAGCGCCTCCGTGCCGCAGATGAAGGCCGCCATTCGCGAACTGCAGTCGCAGGGCTACAACCTGCCCGACTACGTGGATGCCCCCTCGACGGACGAAGAGAAGGAAACCAACGCGCGCTACGGCAAGGCCATGGGCAGCGCCGTGAACCCCGTGTTGCGCGAAGGCAACTCCGACCGCCGCGCGCCGCTTTCGGTCAAGAACTATGCGCGCAAGCATCCGCATCGCATGGGCAAGTGGTCACCGGAATCGAAGTCGCACGTCGCGCACATGGATGGCGGCGATTTCTACGGCAGCGAGAAGTCGTCCACGCTGGACAAGGCGGGTAGCCTGCGCATCGAGTTCATTGGCAAGGACGGCGCGACGAAGGTCCTGAAGGACAAGCTTGCGGTGAAGGCCGGCGAGATCGTCGATGCCGCGGTGATGAGCCGTAAGGCGTTGGCCACCTTCATCGACGCGCAGATCGCGGACGCGAAGGCCAAGGGCGTGCTGTTCTCGCTGCACCTGAAGGCCACGATGATGAAGGTCTCCGATCCGATCATGTTCGGCATCGTGGTGCGTGAGTTCTACAAGGACGTGCTGGCGAAGCACGCCGACGCGCTCAAGCAGGTGGGCTTCGACGCCAACAACGGCATCGGCGACCTCTATGCACGACTGGACAAGCTGGACGCGGGCACGCGCGCTCAGATCGAGGCCGACCTGAAGGCGGAGTATGCGCAGCGCCCGGCCTTGGCGATGGTGAACTCCGACAAGGGCATCACCAACCTGCACGTGCCCAGCGACGTGATCGTCGACGCCTCGATGCCGGCGATGATCCGCGACTCCGGCTGCATGTGGAATGCGGAAGGCAAGTTGCAGGACACCAAGGCGGTCATTCCCGACCGTTCCTACGCGGGCGTCTACCAGGCCGTGATCGAGGATTGCATCGCGCACGGCGCGTTCGATCCGGCCACGATGGGCAGCGTGCCGAACGTCGGCCTGATGGCGCAGAAGGCCGAGGAATACGGCTCGCACGACAAGACCTTCCAGATCCCCGCCGACGGCACGGTGCGCGTCGTCGCGGACGATGGCGCCGTCGTATTCGAACACGCCGTCGAGGCGGGCGATATCTGGCGCATGTGCCAGACCAAGGATGCGCCGATCCAGGATTGGGTGAAGCTCGCCGTTCAGCGCGCGCGGCTGTCGGCGACGCCGGCGGTGTTCTGGCTGGACGCGAACCGTGCGCACGATGCGCAGGTCATCGCCAAGGTGGAGCGTTACCTCAAGGATCACGACACCAGCGGCCTCGACATCCGCGTGCTTTCGCCGGTGGAAGCGACGAAGTTCTCGCTAGAGCGCATCCGCAAGGGCGAAGACACCATCTCCGTCACCGGCAACGTGTTGCGCGATTACCTCACCGACCTGTTCCCCATCATGGAGCTGGGCACCTCCGCGAAGATGCTCTCCGTCGTGCCGCTGATGGCCGGCGGTGGCCTCTTCGAGACCGGCGCGGGTGGTTCGGCACCGAAGCACGTGCAGCAGTTCGTCGAGGAAGGCTACCTGCGCTGGGATTCGCTGGGTGAATTCCTGGCCCTGGCCGCATCGCTGGAGCACCTCGCCGAGCGCTACGACAACAAGCACGCCCGCATGCTGGCGAAGACGCTGGACCAGGCCAACGGTCGCTTCCTCGACAGCGACAAGTCACCCGCGCGCAAGGTCGGCGAGATCGACAACCGTGGTAGCCACTTCTACCTGGCGCTGTACTGGGCGGAGGCGCTCGCCGCGCAGGATGACGACGCGGACCTCAAGGCCCGCTTCACCACGGTGGCGAAGACCCTGGCCGCGAACGAGGCGAAGATCGTCGCCGAGCTCAACGGTGCGCAGGGCAAGCATGTGGAGATTGGCGGTTACTACCACCCGGACATGAAGCGGCTGAGCGCCGCCATGCGTCCGAGTGCCACGTTCAACGCGGCACTGGACGTGTTGGTGGCCTCGCGCTGACGGGTAGGTGAGCCCGTCGCAAGCACATCGCCGCTGAAGCGGCTCCCACAGGGGCTTTCCCTCAGGGTTTTTCCTCAAGGCTTTTCCTCAAGGCCGCCAGTCAGTAGGCGCTGGCGGCCTTGAGGGTCGCCAGGTCCGCCGGTGTCAACTCAAGCGTCGCCGCCTTCGCGATCTCACCGAGTTGCTCCAGCGACGTGGCACTGGCGATGGCGGCGGCGATCGACGGTTGCGCCATCACCCATGCCAGCGCCACCTGTGCCGGCTTCGCGCCGCGCGCCTGTGAGACTTCGTCCAGTGCCGCGAGGACGCGATATCCCCGGTCGTTGAGGTAGGCCTTCACCTTTCCGCTTCGGGCGCTGCTCTTGGACAGGTCTGCCTCGCTCCGGTACTTGCCGCTGAGGAAGCCACTGGCCAGCGAGTAATAGCTGATCACGCCGACGTCCTCTTTCACGCACAGCGGTTGCAGGGCTTCCTCGAAGCCCTTGCGATCCATCAGGTTGTACTCCGGCTGCATCGACTCGTAACGCGCCAGGCCCTTCGACGCACTGGTACCCAGGGCGTCGGCGAGCCGGGTGTCGTCGTAGTTGGACGCACCGATGACACGCACTTTCCCGGCCTTCACGAGATCGTCGAAAGCGCGCAGGGTCTCCTCCAGAGGCACTTTCGGATCGTCCTCATGCGACTGGTAGAGGTCGATGTGGTCGGTTTGCAGGCGACGCAGGGAATCCTCCACCGCCTCCTTGATATTGGTGGGCGCCAGTCCGGGATAACGCTTCCACTTGCCTACCTTGGTGGCGACGATGACCTTGTCGCGCTTGCCGGTCTTCTTCAGCCACTTGCCGATGATCGTCTCGGACTCGCCACCCTCGTTACCCGGTACCCACGCCTCGTAGACATCGGCCGTGTCGATGAGGTTGAAGCCGTGGTCGACGAAGGCATCGAGGAGTTCGAACGCGCGTGGCTCGTCGACACTCCAGCCAAAGACGTTGCCGCCAAAGGCAAGTGGGGCTACCCGCAGGGGCGAACGCCCGAGGTTGCGTAACTTCATGCGTCATCTCCGATGAGGGCGGAAACGCCCATGATGACGCAAGCCAGGTTCAGGCGGCGTGTTTCAGCAGGTGGCGCAGGCAGGGCTTCCCGGCAGTGCTGCCACCGCCTTGACGCTCTCCTTGCGCGGAGTCGCCAAGGTCCGCGGGGCACCCGCGCCGCGATCGATGACTTCTTCCTCACGGCCGAGCCGGAGCACGAGTTCGCGATTGACGATGTGGCCGTGCATGAAGGCAAGGCCGGTGAAGATCGATGCCATGACACCCTCCCATTACACCGTTCGCAACGACTTGCGGCTTTCGGTGAGGTAAAGGGTGCCCGTTCTAACCCGGGCCAAAAAGCGATATGTTTGCAACCCGGCCTTGAGGAATTTTCACATGTCCCGCCTCCCGCTCGGTCTGCTTCAGGGGTTCGTCCTGGTCGCCCGCACGGGCAAGCTGTCACGTGCGGCGGAACAGCTGAACCTCACGGTCAGCGCGTTGAGCCACCAGATACGCAACCTTGAGGAACGCCTGGGCCGCTCCTTGTTCGACCGTGGGCCGCGTGGTGTCACCCTGACTGCCGACGGCGCCCACCTGCTCGAAGCCATAGGCCATCATTTCGAGGGGATCGAGCATGCCCTGGGCCGTTTCGAAGGAAGGCACCAGGATGCGGTGACGCTGAGCGTGCTGCCGTCGGTCGCGTCGAGCTGGCTGGTCCCCCGGCTGCCGAAACTCGTGGGCAAGCATCCCGAACTGGAGCTCAGCCTTCACTCGTCGGTGTCGGTGGTCGACTTCGACCGCGAATCGACGGTGGACGTGGCGTTCCGTTACGGCCTCGGCGCATGGCCGCGCACGAAGGCGGACCGCCTGTTCGACGAATACATCGTGCCGATAGCCAGCCCATCCCTGGTGCGCCGCATGGGCGGCCTGCCTGATACGTCGCTCACGGGATGGCCGCTGCTCGGCGATCCGTCCGGCCGTTGGAACGACTGGGCGGAGGCCTTCGGCATGCCGTTGCCGTCGCGCTATGTCGCGCGCTTCGACAATACCGAGCATTTGCAGCGCGCGGTGCTTGAAGGCATGGGCGTGGCGCTGGGTCGTCTCGTCATGGCCCGCTCGCTGATCGAGTGCGGGGCGTTGACGGTGCTGTGCAAGGAGCGCATGCGCGTCGCCGAGGCGTATTACCTTGTCTATCCGAAGCGCTCGGAATCGCATAGCGGGGTGGCACGTTTCCGCGAGTGGCTGCTGGCCGAGGCGGCCGAGTACGAGGCGGGTATCAGGCACGGCTTGCCCCTGCCGGCCTGAATCCTCCCGATCCGGCGACTTTCGCTTGACCGCGCTTCGCTGCGGCGCGACAATCCCCCGGCTACCGCACGGGGTCTCGTGCAGCGGCAACCCTCTTAGCTTATCCAGGCATATGGACGTCTACCCTAGTCGACGCGCCGGCTCCCGCACGCATCGGGTCCCGGCGCTGGCAAAACTCATCGCCCGCGGCGACCGCACCCGGTCGGCCGGCGCTTTCCTCCGCTAGGGAAAGTCCGGCTCTCCTCGTCGGAAGCCGTGAGCTTCCGTTATTCGAGGATTGAGCCATGAACCTCCAGCTCGACAAGACCGCGCCGCGCATGTTCGGCCGCCGTCTCGCTTTCGCACTCGCCCGCCGTCGTGCCACCGGCCCGGTACCGGCCAAGCGCACGATCACCGTGCCGCGTTCGCTCGACACCGCTGAAAGCTCGTTGAAACCCGCGGATGGCAAGCTTCCGAGGCCATGAACAGCGACATAGACACTACGGCGCGGCTTACGCCGTCCGCCGTCGATATCCATAGCGACACCGAACGTCGGCTCCGCGCCGGCGCGCTCGCCTTCGGCTGACCGCCGACGGCCGCTCGCGCCTGACCGGACCGCGCGTCCGGAGAGGTAGCGAGCCATGAAGATCCACACCTCGCAGGCGGCCGTCGCCGCCAAGATCTACACCCAGGCCACCGCGGACGCCTATCGTCCCGCGGATGAATTGCTGCGCGCGCTGGACGCCCGGCCGGACGGCCTCGACGAGGCCGCCATCGCCGAGCGCCTCGACCGCGACGGCATCAATGAAGTCGGCCATGAGAAGCCGCCGCACTGGTCGATCCAGCTGCTGCGGGCTTTCCGCAATCCCTTCATCATCGTGCTGCTCGTGCTCGCGGGGGTGCAGCTGTTCACCGAGCCCGACGACGTCACCGGTCCCGTCATCATCGCGGTGATGGTGGCGATCAGCGTGCTGCTGTCGTTCACCCAGGAATTCCGTTCCTCGCGTGCGGCGGAGAAGCTCAAGGCGATGGTGCGCAACACGGCCACCGTCACCCGCCGCGCGGACGACGGCCACGCCGAGCGCATCGAGGTGCCGGTCGAGGAACTCGTCGTCGGCGACATCGTCCACCTCGGCGCCGGCGACATGGTGCCCGCCGACCTGCGCCTGCTGGCGACGAAGGACCTCTTCATCAGCCAGGCCATCCTCACCGGCGAGTCGATCCCGGTCGAGAAAGCCGCGCCCAACGGCACCACGGCCGGCGATACCTCGTCCGGGCCGCTCGACCTGCCGACGATCTGCTACATGGGCACCAACGTGGTGTCCGGCACCGCCACCGCCGTGGTGCTGGCGACGGGCGGGCGCACCTACCTGGGATCGCTGGCGCATACCCTGTCGGGCGAGCGCGTGCAGACCAGCTTCGACCGGGGCATCTCCTCGGTGAGCTGGCTGCTGATCCGCTTCATGGCGGTGATGGTGCCGGTGGTTTTCCTGATCAACGGCTTCGACAAGCACGACTGGCTGGAAGCCTTCATGTTCGGGCTTTCGGTGGCGGTGGGCCTGACGCCGGAAATGCTGCCGTTGATCGTCACCGCCAACCTCGGCAAGGGCGCCCTCGCCATGTCGAAGCGCAAGGTGGTGGTGAAGCGTCTCAACGCGATCCAGAACTTCGGCGCGATGGACGTGCTGTGCACGGACAAGACCGGCACCCTGACGCTGGACAAGATCGTTCTCGAGCGCCACGTCGACCTCAATGGCGACGACTCGGACGAGGCGCTGGAATACGGCTACCTCAACAGCCGCTTCCAGACGGGCCTGCGCAACCTGATGGACAAGGCGGTGTTGGCCCACCGCGACCTCGAGCCCGTGGCGCACCGTTTCCACGTGGTGGATGAGATTCCCTTCGACTTCCAGCGCCGCCGCATGTCGGTGGTCGTGGCGGACGGGAAGGGCGAGCAGCTGCTGGTCTGCAAGGGCGCGGTCGAGGAGATGCTGGCGATCTGCAGCGAGGCTCGCATCGGCGACGTGACCGAGCCGATGACGGCCGAGAAGCGCACCGAGATTCGCGCGATGACCCGTCGCCTCAACGAGGACGGCCTGCGCGTATTGGTCGTGGCCGTCCGCCGCGATCCGACGGGCGACCGCGCCTACGGCGTGGCGGACGAGCAAGGCCTCACCGCCGTGGGCTGCCTGGCCTTCCTCGATCCGCCGAAGGACTCGGCCGCCACCGCCATCCGCGCGCTCAACCACCATGGCGTGGCCGTGAAGGTGATCACCGGCGACAACGAAGCGGTCACGCGGAAGATCTGCACCGAGGTCGGCCTCGACGTGGAAGCGTCGGCCCAGGGCCGCGACATCGAGCAACTGGACGACGAGGCGCTCGACGCGATGGTGGAAAAGACCACCGTCTTCGCGAAGATGTCGCCGGTGCAGAAGGCTCGCGTGGTTCGCTCGCTCCAGCGCAAGGGGCATACGGTCGGTTTCCTTGGCGACGGCATCAACGATGCACCCGCCCTGCGCGATGCCGACGTGGGTATCTCGGTCGATACCGCGACGGATATCGCGAAGGAATCGGCGGACATCATCCTGCTGGAAAAGAACCTCATGGTGCTGGAGGAGGGCGTGATCGAAGGACGGGTCACCTTCGGCAACATCATGAAGTACATCAAGATGACCGCCAGTTCGAACTTCGGCAACGTGTTCAGCGTGCTGGTGGCGAGCGCCTTCCTTCCGTTCCTGCCGATGCTTCCGTTGCAGATCCTCGTGCAGAACCTGCTCTACGATCTCTCCCAGCTGTCGATCCCGTTCGATCGCATGGACGAGGACTACCTGCGCCAGCCACGCAAGTGGGACGCCGGAGACATCGGCCGTTTCATGGTCTGGATCGGCCCGGTCAGCTCGGTGTTCGACATCACCACGTTCTGGCTGATGTGGCACTGGTTCGGCGCCAACGATGTCGCGCACCAGTCGCTGTTCCAATCGGGCTGGTTCATCGAGGGCCTGCTCTCGCAGACCCTGATCGTGCACATGATCCGCACGCGGCGCATCCCGTTCCTGCGCAGCATGGCGTCCGCACCGGTGCTGGCGTTGACCGGGGCGATCATGGTCGTCGGCATGTTGATCCCGTATTCGGGCCTCGGCGCGCGCATCGGCATGCATCCCTTGCCGGGCATCTATTTCGCCTGGCTGGCGCTGACGCTGGTGTGCTACTGCGTGCTTACGCAGGTGGTGAAGACGATCTACATCCGGCGCTACGGGCGCTGGCTATAGATTCTTCCTACCTGGCGGCTGACCGGGTGGCTACACGCATGTGTGGGCGTAGCGGGACATACGCGCCTTCGCGATGAGCGTCTCATGGTGGCTCCTCAACCAAGGAGTCACCATGATGCTTCGAAACGCGCTCGCCGCCGCTCTCTTCATCCTGCCTGCCGCTGTCTTCGCCCAGACCGCGCCCGCTCCCGCCCGCTATGTCGACGCCATCGACTGGCCGGCGTCGGAGCAGGGCATGGACCGCTTCTTCGAGGCGGAAGTCCGGCTCAACGCCGGCTTCGAGAAGATCTGCGGCGATACCTTCTGCGAAGGGGAATATGCCAACCTGCGCCCGATGCAGCTTCGCTGTTCGGTCGACAGCACCAAGGGCACCATGAAGCAGTGTCTCTGGCTGTTCTCGGGCAGCACCGCCGCGGTAAATCCCAAATCCGGTGCCGTGCAGACCGCCGCCAAGCTCTTCAAATGCAAGCTCCTGCTCGCCAAGGACACCCCGGTGGACAAGTTCTACGAGGTGATGAACGGCGACGACGCGCTGCACGCGAAGTTGCCGATGTCGCGTTACTCGGTTTACGACGGGCTGGTGGGTTGCCTGTAACCACCGTTTCACAGCGTTGATCCACCGTCCCGCCGCACGCCTACTGGCGGCGGGGCGGTTCCGCTGGTTTGCTCGATGCACCCACCATCGAGGTCACGCCATGCGCTTCCGTCATATTCTCGTCCTGTTGGCCCTCATGGCCGCCGTCCCCTGTGCCGCCGCCGATTCGCCGAAGGCCGAGATCGAACAGGTGGTGACGCGTTTCCAGGGGGCCCTGAAAAACCACGACCGCGTCGCGCTGGCAAGCCTCTTCCTCGCCGACAGCAAGGCTTGGTGGAACGTGCTGGGTGACGAAAGCTACCGCAAGGTCAAGGCGAAACACCCGGAAGCCACCCGCTACAAGGCGAGCACCTGGCAGGAGTTCGCCGATTACGTCGGCAGCACCAAGGCCAGTATCGAGGAGCGCTTCCACAACGTCCGTATCGAGACCGACGGTAGCGTGGCCTCGGTTTACTTCGATTTCGAATTCGTGGCCGATGGCAAGGTGGGTAACCGGGGAGCGGAGACCTGGCAGCTGATTCGTACCGACGATGGCTGGAAAATCGCCTCCATGCTGTACTCCTCCAACTTCTGAACGATACTGCGCGCACGGAAGCCACGGGCAAGGCCATGCGTGAAGATCGCAGCGTGACGGTGTCGCCAGGCATGGCCTGGATCGCGGGCCTGCCCGTGCTGGGCTGCATGCTGGTCATGGGCTTGCCGTCGGTCGGCGACGCTCACGTGCTGGCCTTTCGACTCTTCTACGCCGTCGCCTACCTGTTCTGGATCGTGCCGGTGGGTTGGCTGCAGCGCTGGCTGTGGCGGCGCGGTGCCGGCGGGTGGACGATGGCCGCCGTGCTTCTTCCGGCCACTTATGCGATGTCGGTGCTGAACGCCGTGATCGCCTTGCGTTTCATCGCCAGCGAGGACGCGCGAGCACGCCTGGGCTGGACCTGGGTGTTCGGCGGGCTGGACGGTTGCTGGCTTGCCCTCATCGCCTTCTGCGGGTTGCAGGCGATCGTGCTGCACCGTGCGGCCCTCCAGGCCGAGGGCGAGCGCGTGAGGCTCGCAGGTCTCGCGGCGCGCGATGCCGAACTGCGTGCCTTGCGCTACCAGCTACAGCCGCACTTCCTCTTCAATACCCTCAACGCCATCTCCGCCCTCGTCGCCGACGATCGAAAACGGGAAGCCAGCCGCATGATCGCCCGCCTCGGCGATTTCCTCCGCGCCACGCTGGAGGAAACCCATGGGCATGAAGTCAGCGTGGCCGAGGAAATCGCTTTCACCTCCACCTACCTGGACATCGAAAAAGCCAGGTTGGGCGATCGCCTGCGTGTGGATATGCGGGCAGGGCCGGATGTCCTCGACGCGACCCTGCCGTACCTCCTTCTCCAGCCATTGGTCGAGAACGCGATCCACCATGGCATCGCCCCGAGGGGAGTCGTGGGGGAGTTGGCCATCCGCATCGTGCGCGAGGACGATCGCCTGTGCGTGACCGTCGACAACGACGCGCCATTTCCCGTGGATCACCGGACGACTGGCGTGGGACTGGCGAACGTACGCGCACGGCTGGATGCATTGTATCCCGGCGCATACCGGTTCGAGTCCGCACCGGTCCAGGCGAAATGGCGTGTCGCGATCGAACTGCCATGGCGGGTGGCCGCATGATCCGCGTGGCGGTGGTGGACGATGAGCCGCTGGCCCGCGCCGGCGTCGTGGCGCGGCTGCGCGGCGAGCCCGATGTCACGGTCGTCGGCGAGTTCGTGGATGGGCACGAACTCGCCACGCTTCGCCGCCCCTCGGTCGACGTGGTGATCGTGGATGTCCAGATGCCCGGGCGCGATGGCCTCGACGCCCTGGCGACGATTCCGGTGGCCGAACGTCCACTGGCCATTCTCCTCACCGCGCATGAGAACTTCGCCGTGCGCGCGTTCGAGCTCCAGGCGGTGGATTACCTGCTGAAACCCATCGACGACGATCGTTTCGGCGAAGCGATCGATCGGACGAGGCGCCAATTGCGTGGACCGACGATGGCGGCGCCGACGCGGCGCTTCGCCATACGGGTCGGTACCCGATTGAGCTTCATCGATGCGGACGAGGTCGAATGGATCGAAGCCGACGGCGACTACGCGGTCTTGCACATGCAGGGGCAACGGCACCTGTTGCGCGAACCGCTGCACGCGCTTGCGCGCCGGCTCGACCCCGCGCGATTCGTGCGTGTGCACCGGTCGGCGATCGTTCGCATCGACCAGGTGGAGGAACTGCGCCCGCGACCGAATCGCGACGCGGTGTTACGCCTTCGCGATGGCACGGCACTCAGGGCAAGCCGTACCTATATCGAGACCTTGCTCGCGGCGCTGCATCGCATCGCCTAGTGCCGGGTGGCCCAGGCCGACGAAGCGGCCGGCATGGCTTCGGGGGACGCGGATTCGGGTTCGTCAGGCAAGGCGATCTCGACGCGGTTGCGCCCGGCGGCCTTGGCCCGATAGAGGGCCTCGTCCGCCTTCGCCAGTAGCCGGTCGAGCTGTTCGCCGTGGCGCGAAGTGCACGCCACGCCGAAGCTGGCCGTGACATGGGCCGTGGAGGGACCGCCGGCGGGTGGCGCGGCGAGCGCCATGCGGATCATGTCCGCACGCTTAGCGCCGGCGGTCTCGTCGGCGTTCGGCAGGAGGATACCGAATTCCTCGCCGCCCAGCCGTCCGAACACGTCTCCCTCGAGGATGTGGTCGCGGCATTCGGCGACGACGCGCAGGAGCACCCAATCGCCCTCGGCATGCCCGTAGGTATCGTTGACCAGCTTGAAATGGTCCAGGTCGAACAGGATCAGGCACGAGGGCTTGCCGCTCTTGCGGACGCCCTGCAAGGTCTGCGTGGCTTCCTCGACGAAATGCTGGCGGTTGCAGATGCCTGTGAGGCTGTCACGGCGTGCCATGCGCATGAAACGCAACTGCGAACGCTTGGTGCGGACCAGCCACAGGCCGATCGCCGCCAGCACGGTGAGCAACAACAGGATGTAGAGCCGGCTCGTCTCCATGGAACGCCGGTCGACTTCGCGTTGCAGGTGCAGGATCTGGTTCTGGCGATCGAGCGCGTCGGCTTCCATGCGGCTGGAGGTCACCTGTTGCTTTACCACCTGGTAGGCGAGTGCACGTGCCGTCACGTCGTCGAGATAACCCTTGTCCGCCTGCATGTAGCGTTCGAGCCAATCGGTCGAGGCGCGGAAGTCGCCACGCCGCTTGGCAGCGAGGTATAGCGTTCGCAGCGCCACCGCCAGGGGCTCGGAGTATTCCCCCACGATCGAGCTGTCGACCGCCGCATGGGCATATTTTTCCGCCACCTCTACATCGCCGGTCTGCCAATGGCCTTCGGCGAGCAGCGATTCGAACTGGGAAATCAGGCTCGGATACTGGTCGCGCACGACCGCCGGATAGTGTTTCTCCAGCATGGCGACGGCTTCGGCGGCGTGTCCGGCACGGATGGTCCCTTCGGCCACGTCCGCACGAAGCGCATTGGCGATGAGGTTCTCGCCGGCGGCCTCGCATGCCGCGATGCCCTGGGTGAAGCGCGGGTCGGCTCCCTCGATGCGCTTGCCCCGATAGAGCGCATGGAGCTTGATGAAGGTGCCCTTGCAGGCACTGTCGCCGGTGGGCGTGCTTTCGATCATCCGCTCGGCGTACTCGGCGGCGATGTCGTACTGGCCGGCGGACGTGAGCATCTGCGCTGCCTCGCCCAGGCCCTGGAGGCGGGCCTGCGGGTCGCTTACCTCGGGCAGGCTGTCGGTGAGTTCGGTCAGGCGGGAGAAGGCTTCCTGGTAACGATGCCCGATGCCCAGGATGTTGATCAGCGTGGCGGTGGCGCGGAAGCGCAGCGTGGTATCGGATGAGCCGCCGATCACCGCCTCGAGCAACGGCACCGCGGCTTCGTAATCGCCGGCATAGGCGACTTGCCAGGCCTCTAGGTAATGCAGGTGGGCCCGTTGTGCCGCGGTCAGCCTCGGAGCGTCGCGGCCGAGCCGCGCCACCGTATCCATGAAGGCGGGATGGTCGGAGGTCTTGGTCGCGTCGGCATGCGCGAGCGTCGCCGTCGCGTCCTCGCCCGGTGTGAGCTGAGCGAGGGCCGCGCCGGCGTGGGACACCAGCGTGAGTGCGATCGCCAGCCCCAGCCGGCGTCCGAAGCGACCGATCATGCCACCGTGGCCTCGCGCTCAGGCGTCGGAAGGATCGGGGACGTCGGGTGTTTCTGGTGCATCCTTCGCAGGCGCTTCGGAGTCTTCCTCGCTCTGCGGCGTGTCGCCGAGCTGGATGCTGTTGAAGGTGCCCGGCGCGACGCGGTCGCGCAGTGTTTTCTCGTCACCGGCGAGAATCGCGGCGGCCAGCGCGCCATCGACGGCGGCCTCGTCCAGCTCGCGGGCGAGTTCGGCCGTGCCGGCGGCGCGTAACGTGGCGTCGCCGCCCATGCGTTCCAGGAAATCGATAACGTCAGACATGTTTGCCCCTTGATGAGACGCCGGACCACCTCCCCCGGTGCCCGTGCGCGTGGCGATCATAGCGCGGTGGGGCACGGCCCGTCGGGCCCGACGGCAGGGGCCACCTGCATTTGCCCCGGGAATGCCATGAAGGAGCCCCCGGTCCGGCCGGCGGCGGCTTCACCATGCCCCGGCCGACAGGGGAAATCCATGCATCGAACGCCAGGCCTAGATTCGCTCCGCGCCGCCGCCATCGCCTGGGTGATGCTTTTCCACAGCTACCTCGTCGGCGGCCTCGGCGAGGGCTTCTCGAAGCTGGAACAGTCCGGCTGGATGGGCGTCGACCTGTTCTTCGTGCTCAGCGGTTATCTCATCGGCTCCCAGGTGCTGAAATCCCTGGCCGCCACGGGCCGGCTCGACTTCGCCGCCTTTTACGGGCGACGCGCGGTGCGCATCCTGCCGGCGTTCCTCACGGTGCTTGCACTGTACGTGCTGTGGCCGGCGTGGCGGGAAACGCCTGGGATGCAACCTCTGTGGCAGTTCCCTACCTTCACCTTCAACCTGCTGTTCGATAAGGGCGAGAACTACGCCTTCTCCCACGTGTGGTCGCTTTGCGTGGAAGAGCACTTCTACCTCGTGTTTCCCATCCTCGCCTTCGCCCTGACGCGCAAGCCAGCCGCCTGGACGTTCGCCGTCGTATGCGCCGTCGTGGTCGTCGGCGGCATGCTCGTGCGCGGATGGTCGTGGATGCACTGGTTCGCGCCGGCGCAAGCGGCGGACGACAACGCGGGGACCGTCTATCTGCGATTCCTTTACTACCCCACATGGGCCCGTCTCGATGGCCTGCTGGCCGGTGTCGCGCTCGCGGTATGCGGCGTGCACTGGCCGCAGGCCATGGCGTGGTTGCGTGCGCGGCCGAACAGGGTGCTCACCTGTGGCGTGCTCCTGCTCGCGTCCTCACTCGTGCTGTTCGACGGCGCGCGCACCGGGTTCTGGCCCTGCGTTGCCGGTTATCCACTGATCGCGCTGGCGATGGCCGCCTTCGTCGCCGCAGCCAGCGGGGATACGTGGCTGGCGCGGTTGGATATCCCGGGTGCGGGTTGGCTGGCCCGCGCCTCCTACAGCCTCTACCTCAGCCACAAGGGCGTTTTCCACCTCGTGCAGGCCGCCCTGGACGGCCAACTGGCCGACCACCGGTTCCTGCGTTTCGCCATCTATGCGGCCGCGACCCTGGCCGGTGGCGCTGTCCTGCACTACGCGGTGGAACGACCCTTCCTGCGTTGGCGCGACAAGCGCGCCGCGCGTTCGGATACACTGTCGCCGCCCAAGGTGATCCACGGCGTCAGCGCCGCGGATTGAAACGGGAATCCGGTGACGTGCGCGGCCTGCCAAGGGTCGCCGCCATTCCGGAGCTGCCCCCGCAACGGTAGGCGAGCAAAAGGTCGGCATCGAGCCACTGTGCCAAGGCATGGGAAGGCGCCGTCCCCGCAGGGATTCCCTGCGCTCGCGAGCCCGGAGACCGGCCTCGAGGTACACCGGACAGGCGGAGGGCCATGTCGTGGGTGGCCGACAGCCTTCCGCCGCCGGCGATCCCGCCATCCCGCTTCCCGTCCCTCGCCATTCATGCCGCGCGGGTAGGCGCGGTGAGCAGGGAGTCACCCCGTGTCATTTCGTTCCTCCAGCCTCGCGGTCGTCATCGCGCTGGCCTTCCTCACGCCGGCCGTGGCGTTCGCCGATGCGTCCACCGACCTGGATCAGGTCATCGTCACCGCCAGCCGCACCGATCAGACCCTCAATCAGGTGCTCGCCGCCTCCACGGTGATCGACCGGGCCGAGATCGAGCGGTTGCAACCGCGATCGCTGGCCGACCTGTTGCGCGGCACGCCGGGCGTCTCGATCGCCAACAACGGTGGTGCGGGCAAGGCCACCTCGGTATTCCTGCGCGGTACCGAGGCCGACCACGTGCTCGTCCTGGTGGACGGCGTGAAGATCGGCTCGGCCACCTCCGGCACCGCGGCGTTGCAGGATATTCCCGTCGACCAGATCGAGCGCATCGAGATCGTGCGTGGCCCGTATTCGAGCCTGTATGGTTCCGACGCCTTGGGTGGCGTCATCCAGATCTTCACCCGCCATCCCGAGGGCGGCTTCGTTCCCCATTTCTCCGTGGGCGTGGGCAGCTACGACACGCTGCGCGGCTCGGCGGGCTTCGCCGGTCGGGGCGCCCGGGGCTGGTATGCGGTGGAGGCGAGCCACGACCAGACCGATGGCATCAACGCCTGCCGGGGCAAGCCCAGCCCGGGCGGTGGCGGCTGCTTCACCTATGAACCGGACAAGGACGGCTACCGCAACAACGCGCTGTCGTTGAAGGGCGGCTGGCGATTCGACGAGCAATGGGACGCGGACGCCAGCGCCACGCGCACGGAGGGACGCAACCACTACGATGGCACGAGCAGCAACTTCGCCGAATCCGCCACCCAGGTCGTGGGTGGTCGCGTGCGCTACAAGCCGTCGCAGGACATGCTCTTCACGGCCAACCTGGGTCGTAGTGAAGACCTCTCCACCGATTACGAGAACGGCGTCTACGCCGATACGTTCAACACGCATCGCGACGTCGCCTCGGTGCAGGCCGATCTTGGCCGCGTGGGTGGCGCTGCCGGCCTCACCACGCTCGGTTTCGACTGGCAACGCGATCGCGTCGTCGGCAATACCGACTATCTCGTGGATGCGCGGCGCAACCACGCGCTGTTCGCGCAGTGGCAGCAGGAGTTCGGTGCCAACTCGGTACAGGCTAGCCTGCGTCGCGACGAGAACAGCCAGTTCGGCGGGAAAACCACCGGCAGCCTGCAATATGGCTACGCGCTGACGAAGACCCTGCGTGTCACGGGCAGCTATGGCACCGCGTTCAAGGCGCCGACGTTCAACGATCTCTACTATCCCGACTACGGTAACCCCGACCTCGGCCCCGAGACCTCCCGGAACTGGGAGTTGGGCGTGCGTGGCACGCCTGGCTGGGGCAACTGGTCGATCAACGCCTTCCAGAACAAGATCGACCACCTGATCGTGTTCGATTCCAGCCTGAGCGGACCGCTGTTTCCCTTCGGCGGGGCGAACAACATCGATCGTTCGCGCATTCGCGGCGTCGAACTGGCGGCGGACACCACCCTCGGGGACTGGCGCCTGGCCGGCAACGCGACATGGTTGCAGCCGGAAGACGATAGCGACGATGCCTCCCGCGGCAACCTGCTGCCGCGCCGCGCGCGCCGCACCGCGCATGTCGATGTCGATCGCAGCTTCGGCGCGTTCAGTGCCGGTGCGAGCGTGTTCGCCTCCGGTTATCGCTACGACGACACCGCCAATGCCCATCGCCTCGGCGGCTACGCGTTGACCGACCTGCGCATGGCGTACGCCTTCGACGTGGCATGGAAGGTCGAGCTTTCCGCCAACAACATCTTCGATCGCCATTACGAGACGGCCCGCTATTTCAACCAGCCGGGTCGCAACTGGATGCTCACGCTGCGCTACCAGCCCCGTTCATGATCGTGCATACATCGAGGTACTTCTGATGAAACCGCTTTCGCGCCCCTTGTTCGCCGCCCTCGCCGCGTTGTTCGCCTTGCTCATGATCGGCACGCGCTTCTCCCATTTCGGCGATGCCCTGCACCTGCCCGACGCCTCGATGGCGCTGTTCTTCCTGGGTGGTCTCTACCTGCGCAAGCACCTGGCCTTTCTCGGCTTAGTCGTTCTTTCGGTGCTGATCGACTGGTACTCGGTGAGCTATGCGGGGGTGAGCGACTTCTGCATCACCGTGGCTTACTCATTCCTGCCGCTGGCCTATGCGGTGCTGTGGTACGCGGGGCGTCTCGTGGCGCCGCGCTTCGACGGATCGCTGGCTTCGCACGCGATCGTCTTCGCGGGCATCGTGGTCAGCGCCACGGTCTCCTATGCGATCTCCAACGGCGCGTTCTACTGGCTGGGTGGCCGCTATACCGAACCGAACATGGTCCAGTACGTGCAGCGTTTCGCCCAATGGGCGCCGTTGTTCGTTCGTGCCGCCGCCGGTTACGTGCTCGCGGCCCAGCTGGTCCAGGCCCTGGTGTTCCGCTTCGCGCCTCGCGCGGGCGGCGGCAAGACGGCCAGCGCATGAACGACGCGGTGCCCTGGCAGGACATGGACGAGGATGCGCGCCATCGGGACCGGATGCGCCGCAAGAAGGAACTGGTCGACCGGCGCATCGCCAAGGCGACGATCGACCGCGGCGTGCTGGTGGTGAACACCGGCAACGGCAAGGGCAAGAGTTCGTCGGGCTTCGGTATGCTGGCGCGGTCGCTCGGCCACGGGTTCCGCTGTGGCGTCGTGCAGTTCATCAAGGGAAGTTTCTCCACCGGCGAGGAGGCGTTTTTCCGCATGTTCGAGGACGGCCCGCTGGACTACCACGTGATGGGCGAGGGCTACACCTGGGAGACCCAGGACAAGGCGCGCGATGTCGCCGCGGCGATGGCGGCATGGGAGGTGGCGGAGAGCATGCTTCGCGACCCCGCCTACGACTTCGTGTTGCTCGACGAGCTCAATATCGCCCTGGTGAAGCGCTACGTGCCGCTCGACCGCGTGCTGGACGCGCTGCGCCTGCGGCCCGAACGGCAGCATGTCGTCGTCACCGGCCGTGGTGCGCCGGATGAACTCGTCGCCGCCGCCGATACCGTCACGGAGATGCGCGTGGTCAAGCACGCTTACCAGGCAGGCATCCGCGCGCAGAAGGGCGTCGAGCTGTGAGCCGCGCCTGTCCCGCGCTACTGGTTTCAGCGCCTGCGTCGGGGCAGGGCAAGACCAGTGTCACCGCCGCGTTCGCCCGCGCCCACGTGCGGCAGGGACGCCGCGTGCGCGTGTTCAAGACCGGGCCGGATTTCCTCGATCCGATGATCCTGGAGCGTGCGAGCGGAGCGCCCGTATACCAGCTCGATCCCTGGATGGGTGGGGACGACGACGTTCGCGCACGGCTTCATGCCGCCGCGGTCGACGCGGACCTGATCCTGGTCGAGGGCGTGATGGGCCTGTTCGACGGTGCGCCATCGAGCGCGGACCTGGCCATGGCTTTCGGGTTGCCGGTGATGGCGGTGATCGACGGCAGCGCCATGGCGCAGACCTTCGGCGCGCTGGCACATGGGCTGGCGAGCTATCGTCCCGGCTTGCGCGTGCAAGGCGTTCTCGCCAATCGCGTGGGTGGCGCGTATCACGCGGGATTGTTGCGCGACAGCCTGCCCCCGGACATGGCGTGGTACGGCGCATTGCCGCGCGACGCGGCCATGGCCTTGCCGGAACGGCATCTGGGTCTCGTCGCGGCGGCGGAACTGGCCGATCTCGACGCGCGCCTGGATGCGCTGGCGGATGCGTTGCTGGCACAAGGGCCGATGGATCTGCCGCCTCCGGTCGCCTTCGATGAGCCACGGGTGACCGTCCTTTCCGTACGCCTGGACGGCGTACGCATCGCCATCGCACGCGACACTGCATTCGCCTTTCTCTATCCCGCCAACCTCGATGTGCTCCGTGACGCGGGTGCGGATCTGTCGTTCTTCTCGCCCGTGGCAGGCGATTCGCTGCCCGATTGCGATGCGGTCTGGCTGCCCGGCGGCTATCCCGAACTGCATATCGACGCACTCGCCGCACACGATGACCTGCGTCGCGATCTGCATGCGCACGTCGATGCGGGCCGTCCGCTGCTCGCCGAGTGCGGTGGGTTGCTCTATGCGCTGGACCGCCTTGCCGACCGCGATGGTCATGAAGGTGCGATGGTGGGTTTGTTGCCCGGCCACGCGGCGATTCAGCCCCGGCTGGCGGCGCTGGGCATGCAAGCCATCGAACTACCGGAGGGAAGCCTGCGCGGCCACTCGTTCCACTATGCGCAGGCGACGGTGGAAGCGACATCGCTGGCCGTGGTAAGCAATCCCCATGGCGGCCCCACGGCGGAGAAGGTCTATCGCCGCGAGCGCATGACGGCGAGCTTCGTGCACTTCTATTTTCCGTCGAATCCCGACGCGGCGTGCCGGCTCTTCCTGCGATGACTATCGTGCTGGCGATGCTGCTGGCCTTGGCGCTGGATGCCGTCTTCGGCGAGCCACGCCGTTTCCATCCGCTGGTCGGCTTCGGTGCGCTGGCCAACGCGGTGGAGCGCCAGCTATATGTGGATCGGCGCGTGTCGGGCATCGCCGCGTGGACGCTCGCCGTGTTCCTGCCGGTGGCATCGTTTTGTGGACTGCGTGCCGTGTCGCAGCCGGTCGTGGTCTTTGCCATGGAGGTGCTCGTGCTGTACTTCGCCCTGGGACGACAAAGCCTTGCTGAACACGCGCGGCCGGTGGCTGCCGCCTTGCGCGATGGCGACCTGCCACGGGCGCGTGCCGCCGTAGGCCGCATGGTGAGCCGCGACACGGACGCATTGGATGCCACGCATGTCGCCGCGGCCGGCACGGAATCGGTGTTGGAGAATGGACACGATGCCGTGTTCGGCACGCTGTTCTGGTTCGTCGTGCTCGGTGCACCCGGCGCCTTGTTGTTCCGCCTGGCCAATACGCTGGACGCCATGTGGGGTTACCGGACCGTTCGGTATGAACGCTTCGGCTGGGCGGCGGCGCGAGCCGACGACGTGCTCGGTTACGTGCCGGCCCGGCTCACCGCGCTCGGCTATGCCGCCATGGGCGATGCCGTCACGGCCCTCCGTTGCTGGCGCACGCAAGCCCCGTCATGGGACAGCCCCAATGCGGGGCCGGTGATGGCGTCCGGCGCGGGTGCGTTGCGCGTGCGTCTGGGTGGTCCGGCTCCTTATCACGGCCGCTGGGAGGACCGGCCCGTGCTTGGCGAGGGCGAGCCGCCCGACGCATCCTCGATAGTTCGCGCGTTGCGTCTGGTCGATCGCGCGGTCGTCGCCTGGCTGGCCGTCGTATTGTTGGCGGGAGTGGTGGCGCATGCTTGAACACGGAGGACGCCTCGCACGCGCCGCTCGCGAGTTCGGCATACCGCGCGAAGCCTGGCTCGATCTGTCGACGGGGGTGAGCCCTCGTGGGTGGCCGGTCCCTCTCGTCCCGGCCGATGCGTGGCGGTGTCTTCCCGAGGATGACGATGGTCTTCTGGATGCCGCGCGCGCCTATTACGGTGCCCGACACCTGTTGCCCGTCGCAGGATCGCAAGCCGCCATTGCCGCGCTGCCGCGTTTGCGCGCGCGTTCGCGGGTAGGCGTGATCGCACCCGGTTATTCGGAGCACGCGCACGCGTGGCGGCAGGCGGGCCACGATGTCGTGGCACTGCCACTTCCGGAGCTGCTCGCTCGCGCTCCGGAATTCGACGTCGTCATCGTGATCCGTCCGAACAATCCCACGGGCGCCTGCATCGATCGCGAGGCCTTGCTGGCCTTGCAGGCCACTCGTGTGGAAGCCGTTCTTGTGGGAGCCGCTTCAGCGGCGATCCCGCGGCAGCGGGCCAGGTCGAGTCGAGCACCCATCGCCGCTGAAGCGGCTCCCACAACAGCAGGTTCCGCAGCAGGTTATGCGATAGATCCCGCAACAGGCCCCGCGGGGGCAGGGCTGACAGCAGCTTCTGAACGAGTGCGCGGTAACGAACCGTGGCTTGTCGTGGACGAGGCTTTCATCGACACGCGGCCGGACGAAAGCCTGGTGCCGTATGCGCGTGATGGCATCATCGTGCTTCGCTCCGTCGGCAAGTTCTTCGGGCTGGCTGGCGCACGCGCGGGTTTCGTCGCCGCCTGGCCGGGCTTGCTCGACGCATTGGCGGAAGTGCTCGGCCCGTGGACGCTGACCGGGCCGACTCGGCACGTGGTGACACGGGCGCTGATGGACCATGCGTGGCAGGCCTCCGCGCGCGAGTGGTTGCACGAGACATCCGCACGCCTGCGCGGCCTGCTGACGACGCACGGCCTGCGACCATCCGGTGGCTGTGAATTCTTCCAGTACTGCGAGCGCGTGGACGCACAGGTCTTGTCCAGGGCCTTGGCGCGACACGCCATCCTCGTCCGCTGCTTCGAAACACCGCAGGCCCTTCGTTTCGGCTTGCCCACGGATGATGCCGCCTTCGCGCGGCTGGATCGTGTACTCGCGGAGGTCATGCGATGAGCGCCCGTGTACTCATGGTGCAGGGTTGCACGTCCGACGCGGGCAAGAGCACCCTCGTCGCCGCGCTGTGCCGTTGGTTGTACCGCCGCGGCGTTGCCGTCGCGCCGTTCAAGCCACAGAACATGGCGCTCAACTCCGCCGTGACGGTGGACGGCGGCGAGATAGGCCGTGCGCAGGCCGTGCAGGCGCAGGCGGCGGGGGTGCCTCCGCATACCGATTTCAATCCGGTGCTATTGAAGCCGAACAGCGATACCGGTGCCCAGGTGATCGTGCACGGACATGCCATCGGCAACATGGATGCCGTCGGCTATCACGCCTATAAACACGTGGCGATGGCGGCCGTGCTCGCCTCGCATGCGCGTCTGGCGGGGCAGTACGACGCGTTGGTGGTCGAGGGCGCGGGCAGTCCGGCCGAGATCAACCTGCGCGACCGCGACATCGCGAACATGGGCTACGCCGAAGCCGTGGATTGTCCCGTCATGCTTGTCGCCGATATCGATCGCGGCGGCGTTTTCGCGCATCTCGTCGGCACGTTGGCCTTGCTCTCCGAGAGCGAGCGCGCACGCGTCGTGGGCTTCGTCATCAACCGGTTCCGTGGTGACGGCGCCTTGCTGCAGCCGGGGTTGGACTGGCTGGAGCGCGAAACCGGAAAACCGGTGCTCGGCGTGTTGCCCTACCTGCATGGCCTGGTCCTGGAAGCCGAGGATGCCCTGCCGCGACATCGCGACGAACGTCCACGGTCCGCCTTGCGCGTCGCGGTGCCCGCGCTGCCACGGATCAGCAACCATACCGATCTCGACGCGCTGCGCTTGCACCCGGAGGTGGACTGCCTCTTCGTCGGTCCAGGCGACGTGTTCCCGCCTTGCGACCTGATCGTGCTGCCCGGCTCGAAATCCACGCGTGCCGACCTCGCCTGGTTGCGCGCACAGGGGTGGGACAAGACGATCCTTCGTCATGTGCGTTATGGCGGCCGGGTGATCGGCATCTGCGGCGGCATGCAGATGCTTGGCCGGGCCGTGCACGACCCCTCTGGCATCGAGGGGCAGGAAGGGTCCAGCGAAGGCCTCGGGTTACTGGACCTGGAAACCACGCTGGCGCCGACGAAGCAGTTACGCAACGTGCGGGGCAGGTTGGCGGGGAGCCACGCCGCCGTGAGCGGCTACGAGATTCACTGCGGCGTGAGCGAAGGCCCGGCCACCGCCGACCCGGCCGTCTGGCTGGAGGACGGTCGTGGCGACGGTGCGCGCTCGGACGACGGACGGGTGATCGGCACCTATCTGCACGGCATCTTCGATCATCCCGAAGCGCTGGGCGCGTGGCTCGGCGACGCAGGGTTGCACGCCGCCATGCGTTTCGACATCCAGGCACAGCGCGAAGCGACACTGGAGCGGCTGGCCGACACGGTCGACGCGCATATGGATGTCGCTACGCTGGAACGGATATTCGGAGTGCGCCGATGCTGAGCCTTGTCCTTGGTGGCGCGCGCTCGGGCAAGAGCGCGCTAGCGGAGCGCCTTGCCCATGAAAGTGGCCGTGAGGTCGTCTACGTTGCGACCGCGCAGGCGCTCGACGGCGAGATGGCCGACCGCATCGCGCATCACCGTGCGCGGCGACCGGCTGGCTGGGTATTGGTCGAAGAGCCGCTGGCGTTGGCTGCCGTGCTTCACCAGCATGCGCGGGCGGACCGCTTCCTGCTCGTGGATTGCCTGACGCTGTGGCTGTCGAACCTGCTCGGCATCGACGAGGGCGCCCACTTCGCGTCACAGCGGAATGTCCTGCTCGATGGCGTATGCGATTTGCCTGGCGACATCGTCTTTGTCAGCAACGAAGTCGGCCTTGGCATCACGCCGCTGGGCGAACTCACGCGCCGCTTCGTCGACGAAGCGGGGCGGCTCCACCAGGCCCTGGCGCAACGCTGCGATCGTGTCGTATTCGTGGCCGCCGGCCTGCCCCTGACCCTCAAAGGAACACCGCCATGATCGACTGGCTCGCGGCACCCGCCCGCGTTCCGGACGCCGCCGCCGCCCACGCCGCGGCCGCGCGACAGGACACGCTTACCAAGCCCCCGGGCTCGCTGGGCCGGCTCGAGACACTCGCCGTGCAACTGGCCGGCCTGCAAGGACGTGAGCGACCTTCCGCCGCCAGGGTCTGGATCGCGGTGTTCGCCGCCGATCATGGCGTCGCGGCGGAAGGCGTGTCCGCCTTCCCGCAGGCGGTGACGGGCGAGATGTTGCGCAATTTCGCCGGTGGCGGTGCGGCCATCGCCGTGCTGGCGCGTGAACTCGGCGCCACACTCGAGGTGGTTAACCTGGGCACGGTGAACGATCCGGGCGATGTTCCCGGCGTTCAGCGTCGCGTGATCGCTTCGTCGAGCGCGAACTTCTGCGACGGCCCGGCGATGACGGATGCCCAACTGGACGCCGCTCTGGCAGCGGGTGCGGCGAGCGTGTCAGACGCCATGCACGCGGGAATGGACGTCTATATCGGTGGTGACATGGGTATCGGCAACACCACGGTCGCCAGCGCCCTGGCCTGTGCCTTGCTCGGCGCGGACCCGGCGGCACTTGCGGGCGCGGGGACCGGACTGGATGCCGAAGGCATCGTGCGAAAACAGCGCGTGATCGCGCGTGCCCTGGCCATGCATGCGGAAGCGGACACGGCGCGCGAACGTTTGCGTCGCCTGGGCGGCTTCGAGATCGCGGCGTTGGCAGGTGCCTTCATCGCCGCCGCGCAGCATGGCCTGCCGGTGCTCGTCGACGGTTTCATCACCAGCGTGGCGGCACTCGCCGCGGTCACCCTGCGTCCGGATGCGAAACCTTGGCTGATCTTCTCGCACCGCTCGCAGGAGCGTGGCCATGCGCGCGTGCTCGCGGCCTTGGAAGCCGAGCCCTTGCTCGACCTGCGTCTGCGCCTGGGCGAAGCGAGTGGCGCGGCCATCGCGGTGCCGCTGCTGCGCATGGCCTGCGCACTGCATGGGTCCATGGCGACCTTCGCAGAGGCTGGGGTGTCCGAAGCATGAGCATCGACCTGCTTCGCCACGGTGACACGGGCCAGCGCAGCTATCGCGGGCAACTGGACGATCCGCTCAGCGAGCCAGGCTGGCGACAATTGCGCGAGGCCGTCGAAGGCCGTGAGTGGGATCGCGTGGTGTCGTCGTCGATGACGCGTTGCGCCGCGTTCGCGGCGGAGTTCGCGCAACGGCGCGGATTGCCTCTGCGCATCGACGCGCGCCTGGCCGAATACCATTTCGGCGACTGGCAGGGCGTACCGATCGAGACGATCGCGGCGAGCGACAGTGCGGGCCTGGAGCGTTTCTGGGCCGATCCCGTCGCGTATCCGCCGCCGGGGGCGGAACGCTTCGACGCGTTCCACGCGCGCTTGTCCTCGGCACTGGACGATGTCGCGGCGGAGGCGGTCGATGCACGTGTCCTCGTCGTCACCCATGGCGGTGCGATCCGGCTGTTGCGTTGTGTCGCGGAAGGTCGAGGCTTCGGCGACATGGCCGGTATCGATGTACCGCATGCGTCGCTGCACGCCTTGCACTGGAGCCGGTGATGCGTGGGTTGGCGGTCGCTTTCGCCTTCCTGACGCGCCTCCCGGTGCCGCGGGTGAATTTCGGGACCGGCGCGCAGGCGGCATCGCTGAAATGGTATCCGCTGGTGGGACTGGTGATCGGCTGCCTGCTGGTCGCGATGGCGCACCTGCTGCATGCGTTTCCCGTGCTGCCTGCGGCGGCGATCGTCCTCGTCGTATGGGTGGCGTTGACCGGTGCCTTGCACCTGGACGGACTCGCCGACAGCGCCGACGCGTGGATCGGCGGCATGGGCGATCGCGAGCGGACGCTGGCGATCATGAAGGACCCTCGCAGCGGCCCGGCCGGCGTGATCTCGCTGGTGCTCGTGTTGCTGTTGAAGTTCTCGGCGCTGGCGACGCTCGGCGGCACATGGTGGCTGGTGTTGCCACCGCTGCTGGGGCGCGCCGCGATCGTCTCGTGGTTCCTCACCACGAGTTACGTGCGCTGGCAGGGCCTTGGCGAGCCATTGCGCGGTGCACCGGCCGTCGGTTGCCGCGTGGCGCTGCTGCTTGCCGTGGGGTGGGCCGCGTGTTTCGGATACGCCGGCTTGCTGGCGCTCGGTGCCGCCGCCGTCGCCGGCTGGTTATGGCGGCGCGCCTGCATCCGCCGCCTCGGCGGCTTCACCGGCGATACCGCCGGTGCACTTGTAGAGCTGGTCGAAGCGGCGACGCTGGTCGCACTCGTGGCGATCCACGGCTGAACATCGATACCCCGGATAGCCACAGTCCGGGAAGCCATACTCCCAGCCTGGGGCTCCCACCTCTTAGGGGGGGAGCCCCGGGAAAACCCTTCGCTCAGCCGCCTACTTCACGCATCCATGCTTCCATCCCGCCTTCGACGTTGAAGATGCGGGTGAAGCCGTGGGCGGCGAAACGCTCGGCAGCGGCGCGGCTGGACATGCCGACGTTGCAGATGAAGGCGATCGGCGTGTCCTTCGGCAACTGGCCGAGGCCTTCGTAGCCTTCATCTTCCAGGATGCGTGCGCCGTCGATCGGGGCGACCATCGCGCGGCTCTGGGCCGGGCGGACGTCGATGAGGACCACGTCGCCCGCATCGAGCTTGCCCTTGAGTTCCTGCACGCTTATCGAGCCGATCTCGACCGCGCCTGGGAATTTCAGGCTCAGGCCTTCGCCCTGCACCGTGGACACCCAGTCGATCACGATGCCCTTCGCGCGCGCGGCGCTGCCGGGATCGAAATGCACTTCGATGCCGTTGGCGAGGATGACGATGTCGTGGTCGCCGGCCGGTGCCAGCTGGAACCCGGCGCTGTGGTCAGGACCGATCTCCAGGTGCAGTGCCATGCCCTGGGCATTGGCCATGCCACCGCGGATGGCCTCGGCGGCTTTCTCGGTGATGGTGATTTCCGGCGGGGTGCGGTCCGGGGCGTCGACGCCGAACATGGTGTAGAGCTCGCCGCTGGTGTAGAGCTGGCGGATGATGTCCGAGCCGCCGACGAGCTCGCCCTTCACGTAGAGCTGCGGAATGGTGGGCCACTGGCCGTATTCCTTGATGCCTTCGCGGATCTCCGGGTCCTGCAGCACGTCGACCGTGTGGTAGGCGGGAATCACGTCGTTGAGGGTGTTGATCGCCGCCGCGGAGAAACCGCACATCGGCTGCTGGCGCGAGCCCTTCATGAACAGCACGACGTCGTGCTGGCCGAGAAGGGTTTCGATGCGCTCGCGGGTGGGGGTATCGAGGGCCATGGGGTCACCGCGGAAAAGGAAGGGAGCCATTTTACCGGCATCCACCGCACATGGGCCCTATCCGGTCCGTTTCAACCCGCTATCGACACTCCGGTGCCGCGCAGGGTGGAGAGATCCGCCCGGCAGTCGGCCAGCGGGGCGAACCCGAGCACCGCTTCTGGCGATGGCAGCACGGTCTCGCGGCTGGCCCGGCCCAGCGGGGTCACCCGCTCCGTCCAGTGAATCAGCTCCATGGCGCCGGTGGCATCCTCGACCAGGGCGGTGCAGTGCTCCACCCAGTCGCCGTCGTTCAGGTAGAGAATGCCGTCGATCGGACGGACGTGGCCGAAATGGATGTGTCCGCAGATGTGGCCATCGAGGCCGCGCTCACGGGCGTCGCGGGCCACGCGCTGCTCGTAGCCACGGATGTACTCGAGCGCCGCGCCGACGTGCGACTTCAGGATGATCGACAGGGGCAGGTAGGGCAGTTCCAGGCGCAGGCGCACCGCGTGCACGCGGCGGTTGGCCCAGCAGATGAAGCGATGCAGGGTGTCGCCCAGCCAGGCGATCCAGCGGCGGCCGACGTGCTCGGGATCGAATTCGTCGCCGTGGCTGACCCGGTAGCGGCGGCCGTCGGCACCTTCGTGGATGGCATCCAGTTCCACGCGGATGCCGGCGATGCTCGATCCGGCCAGGCCGCGCATCTGGAAGTCGTGGTTGCCGGGAATGTAGATCACCTCGACGCCACGCGCGGCGATGGCGACCAGTTCGGCGATCACGGCGCTATGGTCCGGATGCCACCAATGGCGCTTCGCCAGCGCTTCCAGGTCGACGATGTCGCCGACGAGGTAGAGCCGCTCGCACTCCAGGTGGCGAAGGAAGTCGAGTAGATAAGCCGCCTTGCAGTCGGGGGTGCCGAGGTGCACGTCGGAGATGAAGGCGCTGCGGCAGGTGAGCTTCGCCATGGCATCGGTTCCCGGGGTTGTCCCGGGTGCCCAGTCTCGGGCTCGGAAGTAACGGGTGCGTGGCGGAGGTGTTGCAGGGGTGTTGCGGCCGTGCCGGTGCTTCGCACCGGATCGCCGATGAATCGGCTCCCACAGGAGCATCGCCGGCAAGGTCGGCTCCCACCCTGCCGGGTCTGACAGTCAAGGCACATGGACATTCAAGGCTCTGGTGGGAGCCGACCCTGTCGGCGATGGGATCTACCGATGGTTTCAAGCCCTATGGGAGCCGGACTTTAACGACGCTCCTAGGGGAGCCTGGGATCTGCCGATGCTCCTGTGGGAGCCGATTCATCGGCGATCAGCGGTGAACTTCACGCAACACGGCTTGAGCCTCGGGAAGTATCCGCTTCACCCACTCCGCATATTGCGCCGCCGACGGATGCAGCCCGTCGTCCACCAGCATGCCGGGCTTCGCCCCCGCTTCGCGCGAAGCGGGCGTCACGTCCACCCAACGCGAATTCATCCGCAGCGTTTCATCGCGCGCGATGGCGTTGAACGCATCGATGTCGCGGCCGATCGCCGCGCGGTCGCGCCCTTCCGCGAAGGCGGTCACGCCCCAGTCGGGAATCGACACGACGACGACGCGGCGGGCATCGCCGGATAATTCCGCCGCCCGTCGAAGCAGGGCGAGGAATTGCTCGCCGTATTCCGTCGTGGTTCGTCCGCGGTACTGGTTGTTCACCCCGATCAGCAGGGTGACGAACGCATAGCCGGGTTGCAGCGCCGCCGCGTCCATCGCCGCGGAGAGTTCATCCGTCGTCCAGCCCGTGGTGGCGACGATGCGCGGCGCACCCACGGCGATCCCGTTTTCACGCAGCCGCACGGTGAGTTGCACCGGCCAGCGGCCTTCCTCGGGAACACCTTCGCCGATCGTGTACGAATCGCCCAGGGCGAGAAACGCAGGATCTGTCATCGATCAGGCGACCGCGCTGGCGGCGGGAATCGCCTCGTCGGCCATGCGTGCGAGTACGCGGTCCATGCGGACGAAGACCTCGGCCAGCTGTTCCGGTGGCGGCAGCAAGGTGAGGCGCAGGTGGCGGCTCGCGGACAGGTTGAAACTGGTGCCCGGCACGACGAGCACGTTCTCGTCTTCGAGCAGGCGCAGGGCGAAGGCGGTGTCGTCGAAATGCGCGATGGCGTCGGCACGGATCTGGGGGAAGGCGTAGATCGCGCCGCCCGGTGCCACCGTCTCGAGGAACGGGCTGGCGGCGACGCTTTCGAGCACGATGCGGCGGGCCTCGTGGAGGCGGCCGCCCGGTGCGGTCAGTGCGCCGATGGTCGGCTTGTCGAGCAGGGCCGGGCGTACGGCCCACTGTGCCGTCACGTTCGCGCACAGGCGCAGCGCGGCGAGCAACTGCAGGGCGTCGCGATAGTCCGCGGTGCGACGCGGGTCGCCCGACAGGCTCATCCAGCCCACCCGGTAACCGCAGGCGCGATGGACCTTGGACAGCCCGCCGAAGCTCACGCACGGATGGTCGCCGGCGACGGCCGCCAGGGGTTGGAACGGTGTGCCGTCGTAGAGGATCTCGTCGTAGATTTCGTCGCACAGCAGGAGCAGGTCGTGCCGACGGGCGACCTCGACGATGCGTTCCAGCAGCGCCTTCGGATAGACCGCGCCGGTGGGATTGTTCGGATTGATCAGCACCAGCGCGCGCGTGCGCGGCCCGACCAGTGCATCGATCTCATCGGGATCGGGCAGATGGCCGTTTTCGGCAAGGCAGCGGTAATAGCGGGGGCTGCCGTCGTTGAGGATCGTCGCGGCACTCCACAGCGGATAGTCCGGACTGGGCAGGAGGACCTCGTCGCCGGGCTGGAGCAGGGCGCGCAGCGAGATGTCGATCAGCTCGCTCACGCCGTTGCCGATGAAGACGTGCTCGACATCGACACCGGTCGCGCCGCGGCTCCTTTGCTGGGCGACGATCGCCTCGCGGGCTTCTTCCAGGCCTTGTTCGTGGCCGTAGGCCTCGCTGTCCACCAGATGCGCGCCGATGGCTTCGCGCAGGTGCGGCGGGGTCGTGAACCCGTAGCGACCGGGGTTGCCGATGTTGAGCTTGATGATCGGCTGGCCCGCCGCTTCCATCTCGCGCGCACGCCGGGTGAGGGCGCCGCGGATTTCATAGCGCACTTCCGCCAGGTGCGCGCTGGGCTTGATCGAGGACACGTCGGGACTTCCATTGCGTACCTGCCGGGCCCTTCCCGGCGGTCGTGTCACGATCCTAACAGCGTCTTTACGGCGTCGCGAGGCGGAAAACGGGCCGCGAGCGGGCATAATCCCGCCCATGACCGATTCCTCGGACCTGGCGCGCCTGCGCCACATCGGCTGGCGCGACCCCGCCTTGCCCGACGACCCACGCCGCCTCGCGCGCGTGGTGGCACAGCATCGCGCGGGCTACGAGGTGCACGACGGCTCCGTGGCGTTCAACGCGCAGCCGGCGGGGCCTTTCCTCAAGCGAGGGATCGACCCCTCGCTGCGGCCCGCGGTGGGCGACTTCGTCTTCCTCGACCATGCCAGCCATCCGGTGATCGAAGCGGTGCTGCCACGGCGTTCGGTGCTCACCCGTGCCGCCGCCGGCGAACGTTACGAACGGCAGATCATCGCCACCAACATCGACTATGTGCTGGTGTTGACCGGGTTGGATGGCGACTTCAATCCCTCGCGGATCGAGCGCTACCTTACCCTGGTGGAAGGCTCCGGTGCCCATCCCGTGGTACTGCTGAGCAAGGCCGACACGGGCGTGGACGTGGCCGCGGCCATCGCCGCGCTGGAGACCCGCCTGCCCGCCGATGCCGCCGTTCACGCGATCAATGCCAAGGACCCGGCCACGGTAGGCCTGCTGGCGGCGTACCTCGGTCCCGGCATGAGCGCGGTCCTGGTCGGTTCGTCGGGCGCGGGCAAGTCGACGCTCACCAACACCTTGCTGGGTGAGGAACGCATGGCCACCGGCGCGGTGCGCACGAACGACAGCCGTGGGCGGCACACCACCACGCATCGCGCCCTGTTGAGCCTGCCGACCGGCGGTTGCCTGATCGACACCCCTGGCATGCGCGAACTCAAGCTCACCGGCGAGGAAAACCTCGACCTGTTCGCCGATATCGAGACGCTCGCCGCGCAATGCCGTTTCGCCGATTGCAGTCATGGCAACGAGCCGGGCTGTGCGATCCAGGCGGCACTCGCCTCGGGCGAATTGTCGCCGCAACGCTGGCGCAACTACCTCAAGCTGCATGACGAACGGGAGGAGCAGGCCGCCACGCTGGAAGCTCGCCTGAAGCGCAAGGCGGCCCCGAAGACCAGCGGCAAACCACGCCGCGGCGACTGGTCCCGCAGCGAGGATTGATACCGCCGGCTGATGTGGGAGCCGACCTTGTCGGCGATCCCGCGGCAGCGCGCCAGCTTGCGGCAAGCACCACATCACCCTACACATATCACGCCCGCAACCGACATACACCGCGCGCCCCGGTAACTAACTTGCTTGTCCCTATCGGCATGCAAGGAGGCCATCATGGCCACGGTATCGTGCGGGCGCGGCGCGTTCGCCATGGCCCTCGTCGGCGCGCTCGCCTCGCCTGCGCAATCCACGGAGTGGAAGGCCGGCATCGTCGTCGACCGCGGTGAAGCCGCGCAGTTGGACCCTGGCGACATCATCCATGTCTCCGGAGACATGGCCATCGGTATCCGCGTGGCCTCGCGTGCCACCTTCGACGCGGAAGCGCTGACCATCATCCACGATGGCGCGTCGGTCCCCACCGGCCATGCGTTCGGCATCCTCGCCATCGATGGTGCCGAAGTATCGCTGGCCAACAGCCGAATCCAATTGAACGGACGCCGCACGATCGGAGTGCAGGCGCAACGCCACGCCACGATCGAGCTGGATCATTCCGGCGTCGAGGTGTCCAGCGGCGCGGGAGACAAGTCCATCGCGCTGGCACTCGCCGGCGGCACGGCGTGGCTCCATGGGTCCTCGATCGATGGAGGACGTGGCCACGCCATCGCCACGCATTTCCCCGGTGGCGGAACCGCACGGGTGCAGTTGGAGGACTCCACGATCCGCGGCCGTATCGGCAGTGGCGAGGTAGGTCTCGGCATCACATCCGTCGCCGGCCGTATCGACGGCGACATCATGCGCGAGGGCACGGG
Organism: Luteibacter sp. E-22; assembly: GCF_049913125.1. Classification (GTDB taxonomy): domain Bacteria; phylum Pseudomonadota; class Gammaproteobacteria; order Xanthomonadales; family Rhodanobacteraceae; genus Luteibacter. Next base: position 3,850,159 of record NZ_CP183975.1, on the reverse strand, counting down.
CGCGCTCGACCTGCGAATGCTGCGCAGCGCATGGCGAGGCAAGGCGGGGCGGCTTTCGAGCGTCGCTCTCGAAGACAGCACCTGGATCGTGGGCGGGGACAGTGCCGTCGACGCACTGCGGTTGTCCCGCGGCGGTACGGTCGCGTTCGACCGGACCCGGCCGGGCTTCACGACGCTCCGGGTCGGCACGTGGACGGCCGATGCGGGTGCCGTCGGCATCATGCTCGGCACCCGGCTCGATGCCGGCGGATCGTTGCGCCGGCAGGCGACCGACCGACTGCTCGTCAGCGGCGACGCATCGGGCAACACCGTGGTGCACGTGATCCATGCCGGCGGCAAGGGGGCGGCGACCGCGGGACGCGATGGGGGCAACGGCTCCGACGATGGCATCAGTCTCGTGCAGGTCGGCGGCAGGGCAAGCGCCGGGTCCTTCCAGTTGGCGGGAGACCACGTGGCGGTCGGGCCATGGAGTTACGCCTTGCAGGCCTATGAGCCGGGCGGGAGCGACGCCCGCCAGCGTTTGGTCGAGGGCGAGGGCGGCGGATTCTGGGATTTCCGCCTGCAAAGCAGGAAGGTCGAAGGTCCCGCGCAGGGGCGCGAGGGACGAAGCCGCTCGACGGCACCCGCCATGCGTCCCGCGCTTGCCCCCCAAGCCCCCGCTTACCTGGTGTTGAACCATGCGTTGTTCGGTTACGGCGCGGCGGCGCTCGATGCGCTCCATCCGCACGAACGGGACGTCGCCCGCGATCCGGCGTGGCGCGTACGCGCGTTCGGTGGCGACATGGCCTATCGCAGTACCTTGCCATTCACCTCCTATGGCGTGGACTACCGACGCCGCGACCGCGGCGTGCAGGTCGCCGGCGATTTTCTCGTCCATGCCGATGGCGATACGACGTGGCGCGTGGGAGGGGCGGCTTCGCTCGGCGGCAGTCTCGTGTCGCCCCGAATCGTCGATGGACGAAGCGAAGCCCGCGTTGGCGCTCGCGGCGTGGCACTGCATGCGCAGCTGGCGACGGAAGGTGGCTGGCAGGTGGCGGCCAGCTACGCCATGACGCATTACCGGATCGGCGTGCACACACCCACGCGGGGTGAGGTGCTGGGGCGACTGCGGGCCAATGGCGACGACAAGGCGCTTTCCGCAGGGTATCGCTGGCAGGTCACGGATCGGTTGGCCATCGAACCGGGCTCGTCCCTGCTCTGGCAGCGGCTCCGTTTCAGCCGCGCGGTCGATGGCGACGGGCTCGACGTGCTCGGCGGCATGCCACGGCGCGTGATGCTGCGGAGTGGGGCAAGGGCGTCGCTGGTGCTCGCGCCCAAAGGCGGCGTGCTGCATGCGTGGACGCCTTACCTGGAGCTTCGGCATGCGCTCATCCGTCCTTCGGGCGGATCGACCGACCTGTCCGGTGAACGGTTTCCCATGGAACGGGCGACGCGTGCGGCCGAATTGTCGATCGGTGCGACCTTTCATCTGTGGTCGCGCATGACGGCCCATGTCGACGCGGTCCGGCGCGTTCGCATCGGGCAGGGTGGTGAGGCCGGGATCACCGCACGCGCCGGAGTAGCCCTCGCGTTCTAGGAATGCATTCCAGGTCGGGCAGGAAAAAGCCCGCGGTAGCGGGCCAGCCGGAAGCAAGCACCCATCGTCGCTGAAGCGGCTCCCACACCAACCCTTCAATAAAGTCCCAGCCCCTCAATAAGTCACCGTCACCTTCACCACATCGCTGTACACACCAGCGCCAACGGCCGCTTGCATCGGCAGGCGGCCATACACCGTCAGTGTCTGCTCCGCGCCGGAACCCGTGCCCGTCGCCGTGTCGACGTTCAGCGATTCTCCCCAGCGCAGCGTGCGCTGGGTGTCACGGTAAAGCTCGTAGTTCACGAAGCCGGCCCCGGATGTCATTCGTCTCGTCGTGCCGGATGCGTTCTGTCCATTGTCCAGCCCCACCTGGTATGCCGCGCGGTTGGTGCAGGTCATGCGCAGCAACGAGGTCTGGTCGGTGTTCGTCTGCAGCAGGCCCGATACGCTGCCGAAGTTGAGATCGCTCGCCGTGGCGAGGGTACACAGGTTCGATACCGATGCCGTCACCGTCGAGGACGGCCCGGCCCCGCTGGCGCCACCGCCACCGCCACCGCCACTCTGGCAACTCGCCGGATACGTGCCGAGGCTGAGCAGCACCTCGTTGTAGCGATACGCGAGTCCGTTCGCGTTCAATCCTCCGGCAAGGGTCCCACTGTACGTGCCGCTCGACAACGTCGACTGGCCGGCGGGCACCCGTCCGTAGACGGTGACCGAGCCGGTGCGTGTCTGTGGGTTCGACAGGATGGTGAAGGTCAACTGGAAGGTCAGCGGCGTGTACGTCGCGTTTCCGATGGGACCCCACACATTGCTGCGTGGCGAATCCTTGTACAGCTGATACTGCATGCGATCGCTGTTGCCGTTGATGGCGGTGCGCGGCGAGACGTTGCCCAGGTCGTCCGGAGCGAGCCCGATGCATCCGGTGAGGTAGACCCCATAGAGGCCACCGAGCAGGCCGCCGCTGTACGTGCAGCTGTAGTCGATGGTCGCCGTACCATCGACGGTGCCGGACGTGGGGTCCACGGGGCCGAAGGCGAGCGTGGTGATCCCGGTGATCGTGCAGGTGGTCGTGGCTTCCGCCCGCGGTCCCGCCAGCAACGCGGCAAGCGCGATGACGATGACGGCCAGCCACTTCACGGCGTGCGGGACCGGCATGCCAGTGGGCCAAGATCGGGAAGGTTGTGTGCATGCGGGGGGTAGTCGAGCGTCGCCCTGCAATGGCCACCGCCTTGTATGCCCACATCCAGGATGGTGCTGCCTTCCAGGTTGTCGAGATAGACCATGCCGTCGTAACCGACGATGGCGTTTCCACCATCGCCCGTCGCGACCGTGGAACCCACGGGCAGGGGCGCGCCGGATTCGTCGACGAGCGTGGCCAGCGCGGCGCGCACCCGCTTCACGGGGAAGCGCACCATCACCCCGGAACGGTCCGCGGGCGCGATCGTCGCTTCGACGCGCTGCACACGGTCGTCGGCGGGCAGGTCGAGGGGATCGATGGCGAGGCGATTGTCCTGGTAGGCGTTCAGCCGCGAGACCAGTAGCAACCCACGGCTGTCGGTCACGCCGGTACGGCGATTCTCGAGCAGCACCGGCACGTCCGCTGCGCCTTCGGTCGTCACGAGGGCGAAGGCATCGTCGATGCGACGGGCGGCGAATACGTGCCCACCCATCAGCACGATCGCCCCGTTGGCGTCGGCATAGCTGTACGAGGACGGCCCCACATCGCTGGCACCGACCGTGATCTGGCCACGGTTGCCGAGCCAGCCCACTTCGCCAAGACCACCCGCATCCGCGCCCGAACGTCCTTGCACGTGCCATCCGAAGCCGCCGTCTCCGTCGATGGCGCGGCTGGCGTCGACCACGCCGAAGGTCCGTTCGCGGTCGCGCTGCATGGATGCGCTCAAGGTAGCGCGGAGATCCAACGCGACGGTCACGCCGATGAAAAAACTGCGATCCGAGGCATCGTCGAGGTTACGGTTGTAGCTGGCGCTCAACGATACGCCGCGACCGACGTTGCGCAGCGCGAACAGGCCGGCGTATCGCGAGATGGGTTGTCCGCTGTAGCGGAGCCGGACGAGGTTGGCGCCGAAACTGGATTCGCGCACGTTGAAGCCGATGAGCGCGCGATCGCTGACGCGTGGCGGGGGCGATCCATAGCCTGCGGCCACATCCCGGTAACGGACATCGCCACGCAACGTGTCGATCGACGCATTCATATAGTGTCCGTTCCATGCGTAGCCGAATCCATACTGCCGGCCGCCACCTCGGGACAGGGACAGTGACGCATTCAGGACGTGCGCCCCCACCGGGCTCCACACGCCGCCCGCGCCCGCGGTGCCGCGCCCGTCGCCTGCCTCGGCGTGCGATTCCAGGGTGAGCGTGTCGGAGACACCATGTCTCCACGTAGCGCTGCCGACAGGCGCGTCGCCGTACGAGAAGGAGTCGATGCCATAGGCCCGGCGTACCGTGCCGAGCTCCACCGACCAGTCATCCAGGCCTTCGCGCAGCAGTTGTCTCGCGGCATAGAAGGGGAACGTGACCGTGCTGCTGCGGCCGAGCGCGTCCGTGAGCACCACTTGCGCCTGACCGGCCTGGTCGATGCCGGGAACGGCGGTGAGCTGGAACGGGCCAGCCGGTACCTTGCCGCTGTACTGGCGGATGCCGTCGACATAAAGCTCCACCGACGACGGCGCCGTGGCCTCGCCGAAGAACTGGGGCAGGGGCGTCGTCACGCGATAGGGCTGGGTGGCGAAATCCGTGCCATAGGCGATTCCGCCGATACGCGTGGCCCGCGTCCAGGCGAGATAGCCGGTGAAGGTGTCGCCAACGGTCAGCACCTGCGCACGATCGGGGAACGAAAGACGCCACTGGGTATCCAGCCGCACGGAATCGCCCCGCCATCCCACGCCGTGGGATTGGTAACGACGGGTCAACGAGGTGGTGCTGAGCACGCCCAGGCCTTCGCTGAAGCCGCGCAACTCCGCGAGTCCACTGATGTTGCCCTCGCCACCACCGTGCGCGGCATAGATGTCGTAGTTGAGCAGGACACCGGTACCGCTGGTGGCGCGCAATGCGGGGCGTTCCTGTCGATTGAGGATGTGCGTGGGCAGGTGCAGGCGTTCGTTCGGTACCTGGATGTCCACCCGTTGCAGGCGCACATCGTAGGCATAGCGAAGACCCTCGATATCCGGCAGGCAGCGTTCGCCGTCACCGGGCGGCAGGATGAAACCCAGCCCGCGCAAGTCCCCGGCCAGCGCGCAAAGCGTCTCCCCGCGATGGATGAAATGCACGAGCTTCTCCGTCGACGAGCCATTGAGCACCACTTCGAGATAGAGGTCTTCTCCCGTGGTTCGCGTGCGCGGCATCACCGTGGGCGGAGGCGGGACGGGGGCCGGTTCGTTGGACAAGGCGTGGCTGTTGCCTGAGTCGAGCGCCAGGACACTAAGGGCCCCTAGGGTCAACGACCAGCGTCGATTCGGACGCGTCACCGTTGATCCTCGCGCGCAATACGCCGCCCCTCGGCACGTCCGCCGGAAGATTCCAGCGCATCGTCGAGTCCGGCAGGGCATAGCCGACCAGCCCGGACAGGAGCACGTTGCGCCGGTCCTCCGGCCCCTGCCAGGTCACGTCCGCGATTTGCGCATGGCCGTTTCCGCTGTTGTGTACGCGCAGGCTTGTACCCTCCGCCGTTTCTTCCCAGATGGTTTCCAACGCCGCTTTCGTCGCCGGGTCGCCGGCGGGGGCGAGGAAAACAGGGATGGAATAGCGCAGGACGAAGGTCAGTCCGCCCTTGGCGGCCATGCCCACCGGCAATTCGTCGACCAGGATGCGGTAGGCGGCTTCCACGCCGCCTGCCGGCGGCGTGGCCTGCCGAATCACGCGCACGAGCTGGCGGTCCCCCGGCTCGATGGCCACCATCGGTGGACTCACCACGAGGTCGCGCGACGGCGCCAGGACATCCTCGCCGTTCACCTGCGTCCAACGGAATACGCGGACCTGGGCCTGGACCGGGTCGTTGCCCGTGTTCGTCAGCCACAGCGCCTCGGCCGATGTCTTCGTCGCGAGGCGAAGGCCGATGGGCGTCACCTGCAATCCGCTGCCCGACGCCACCGGCGCCACGATGACCGCGATGGCCATCGCGGCAGCCTTCGCCACGCGGAGCGCCCATCGGCACACCGTCAGTACGTGATCGTGGCGGTGATGACGTCGGTGTAGCTGCCGGCGGTGAAATTGGTACTCGGCACGCGGCCGTAGACGGGGATGTTCTGCACGCTGCCGGTCCCCGTGCCCGCGTACACGTTGCCGCCCGCGCCGGTGGTGCTGCCCCAGACGTCGGCCGCGGTGCGCGTGGCGTTGCGGTAGAGCTGGTAAGGCACCAGGGCCGAGCCGTTGCTCATCTTGCGCGAGTTCGCATCGGTGCCGTTCTGGCCGTTGTCCAGCGCGATCGTGTAGGGAGCGCTGGGCGTGCAGTTCACGTTGAGCGCGCCCTGGTTGTCGACGTTGGTCGCGGTGGACGGCTGGCTGCCGAAGTTGACGTCGGTCGGTGCCGTCGTGGTGATGTCGCAAGCGGCGGTGATCGTGACACGCACGTTGAAGGTGGTCGTGGCGGTGGCGGCGTAGCCCACGGAACTGGTCGTGCCGAGGACGATGGCGACGGTGCCGGCGAACAGGCGGATGACAGGATGCATGGCGTGTCTCCCTGGTGGCGGAGCGGTCCGGCCGATCGGCACGGGTACGTCCGTCGGAAGCAAGGATCGGGGAAAGGCGAATGTGCCGGTGTGCATTTACGGCCCGCTTGCCGTATCGACCTATCGATGCCGAAAGAGCACAGATCGACTGGTGTCAAGGACTCTTGACAGAGCGGGGGAGGTCGCCGCATGATGATGTAAAGCGTGCTTGACACGCCTTCGGCCGCGCGACAGCGGTAGTCCGACTACATCCATCGGGGGAGTGGCGATGCGTGCCGTGCACAAGCGTTACCTGCGTGAATTCTTCCCGGCGATGCTGGCCTACGTGATCCTGCTCTTTCTTTCCGTCGGCTGGTTGAAAACGCTGGAAGGCAGTCTCGCGCGAACGCTGGTAACCCTGTTGCCCGTGTTGCCGATCGCCTTCGTCATCCGCGCGATGGTGCGCGTGATCCGCGACCAGGACGAGTTCGAACGTCGCATCGACCTTGAATCCATCGCTATCGCCGGCGGCATCGGTGCCTTCGGCTTCTTCACCTACGGCATGTTGCTCAACGCGCGGGTGATCGCCGCGCCGCCCGCCGAGGCGGTGGCGATCTGGGTGTTGCCGGTGCTGCTGGGTTGCTTCGGCGTGGTCAAGTGCGCCGTCCGCTTGTATTACCGTGCCCGATGAACAACCGCCTCCGTGAACTGCGAACGGCGTTCGGATGGTCGCAAGCCGATCTCGGCGAGAGACTGGACGTGTCCCGGCAAACGGTGAACGCGGTGGAAACCGGGAAATACGATCCCAGCCTGCCGCTCGCCTTCAAGATCGCGAAACTGTTCGAACTGCCCATCGAATCCATCTTTACCCCGGGGGAATGAGCGTATGAAACGAGCGCCACGGATCGCCGTCGTCATCGCGATCGTCGCCGCCGCCCTCTCGGGACGGCAATGGATGCATCACCGGACGGAAAAACCCGCGACGGAGGCGCCTGCCGCGACGCGTCCCGCGCCGCCGCGGGTATGGCAGCTCGGGTCGCTGGAACTGAAGCCGTGCGAACTGCCGCAGCCGCATTCGGGCTTGTCGACGGCGGCGTGGTGCGCGCCTTTCCAGGTGCCGGAGGATCGCGCGAATCCCAACGGCCGCAAGATCGCCTTGCGCCTGGCGATCGTCCGCAGCAGCGCGCAGGTGCCGGCCCCCGACATGGTCGCGTTCATCGCCGGTGGCCCGGGGCAGTCCGCCGCCGAAAGCTATCCGGCGATCGCGCCGGCGATGGCGCCGCTGCTGGCGCACCGCAACCTGCTCCTGCTCGACCAGCGCGGTACCGGCGGATCGCATCCGTTGAGCTGCCGCGAAGACGAACTGGGCGTGCCCGGCGGCGCGGAGGAAACGCATGGCTTCGATGCCGAGGCCGTGCGCAAGGAAACCCGCCACTGCCTGGAGCAGCTCTCGAAGGACGCCGACGTGCGCTTCTATACGACCACGGATGCCGTGGCGGATTTGGAGGACGTGCGGCGCGCGCTGGGTTCACCGAAGTTCGACCTGCTCGGCGTGTCGTATGGCACCCGCGTGGCCCAGCAATACGCGATGCGGCACCCGGACGGCCTGCGAACGTTGATCCTCGATGGGATCGCGCCTAACTCGCTCGTGCTGGGCGAGGATTTCGCGGTCAACCTGGATGCCGCGCTGAAGGCGCAGTTCGCCCGCTGCGAAGCTGACGAGGCGTGTCGCGCGCGTTTCAGCGATCCGTACCAGACGCTCTACCAGCTGCGTGACGCCCTGCGCGCCAACCCGCACAAGGTGAGTTTCCGCGACCCGCAGAACTACGCGTCAGTGCAGCGCGTGTTGAGCGAAGTCTCCCTGGCCACCGTCGTACGCATGTTCGCCTACTCCCCGGAAACCGCCGCCTTGTTGCCGTTGTCGATCGACGCCGCCGCGCGCGGCGATGTCGGGCCGTTGCTGGGCCAGGCGAAACTGCTCACCGGTGATCTTGGCGACACCATGGACGGCGGCATGCAGTACTCCGTGATCTGTTCCGAAGACGCCGACCTGTTGCAACCGCGACCGCAGGACAAGGACACCATCCTCGGTGACACGATGATCGAAGCCTTTCGTGCGGCGTGTTCGGTCTGGCCTCACGGCGTTCGTCCGGCGGATTTCCACGAGCCGTTGAAAAGCGACGTGCCCACCCTGTTGATGTCCGGCGAGTTCGATCCCGTGACACCACCGCGTTATGGCGACGAGGTGGTGAAGGGATTGCCGAACGGGCGCCACGTCGTGCTGAAGGGGCAGGGCCACAACGTGGTCGCGCGGGGTTGCATGCCCCGCCTGCTCGACCGTTTCATCGACAAGGCGGATGCGAAGGGCCTCGACACGTCGTGCCTGGATCGCCTCAAGCCCTTGCCTGTCTTCGTCGGATTCAACGGAGCCACCCCATGATCGAGGTCAAGGACCTGCACAAGGCGTTCGGCGAGGTACGCGCCGTGAACGGCGTGAGCTTCACCGCGCGCGATGGCGAGATCACCGGCCTGCTCGGCCCCAATGGCGCGGGAAAGACCACCACGCTGCGCATGCTCTACACCTTGATGACGCCGGATGCCGGCCAGGTGCTGGTCGACGGCGTGGACGCGGCGGTCGATCCGCTCGCCGTCCGCCGCCAGCTCGGCGTGTTGCCCGATGCGCGGGGGCTCTACAAGCGCCTGACCGCGACGGAGAACATCGATTACTTCGGCCGCCTGCACGGCATGGAACCCGGGCTGCTCCGCCAGCGTCGCGAGGCCCTGATCGATGCGCTGGAGATGCGTGACATCGCCACGCGGCGTACCGAGGGTTTTTCCCAGGGGCAGCGGGTCAAGACCGCGATCGCCCGCGCCCTGGTGCACGACCCGCGCAACGTACTGCTCGACGAACCGACCAACGGCCTGGACGTGATGGCGACGCGTGCGATGCGCCGTTTCATGCGGGAACTGAAAGACGAGGGGCGCTGCGTGCTTTTCTCCAGCCACATCATGCAGGAGGTGGCCGCCTTGTGCGACCGCATCGTCGTGATCGCCCATGGACGTGTCGTCGCCGATGAGGCCCCCTCCGCCTTGCTCGCGCAAACCGGCGAAACCAGCCTCGAGGATGCCTTCGTGAAGATCATCGGTACCGATGAAGGACTCGCCGCATGAGCGCCTTCATCGCTGTTTACTGGAAGGAAGTGCGGGAGAACCTCCGCGATCGCCGCACGCTCGTCAATGCGCTGATCACCGGTCCCTTGCTGGGACCGGTCATGTTCATCATGCTGATGAACGTGATGGTCAACCGCGAACTGGCCAAGTCCGACCGGCCGATCTCCGTGCCGGTGATCGGTGCGGATGTCGCACCGAACCTCGTCGCCGCGTTGAAGGGCGCGGGCATCGATGCGGACCCGGCCGTGCCCGATCCTGAGAACGCGGTGCGCGAGCAGCGCGCCGACATCGTGCTGCGCATCTCGCCGGAATACGCCCAGGCATGGAGCAAGGGCCAGGCTGTGCAGGTGGAGCTGATCTACGATTCCTCGCGGCGCGATGCGTCCACGCCGGTGGCGCGCGTGCGCAGCGTGGTCGAGTCATACGGAAAACGCGAAGGTGCGATGCGGTTGATCGCGCGAGGCCTGTCACCGACCACGGCGTGGCCGGTGCAGGTGGCCGATAGGGACCAGGCCACGTCGCAATCGCGCTCGGCGCTGATGTTTTCCTTCCTGCCGTATTTCTTCGTGCTCACGGTCTTTCTTGGGGGCATGTACCTGGCCATCGACCTCACCGCCGGCGAGCGCGAACGTCAGTCGTTGGAGCCATTGTTCGTGAATCCCGTGGCACGCTGGAAGATCCTGGCGGGAAAGCTCGCGGCGATCTGCACTTTTTCGCTGGTGAGCCTCCTGCTCAGCGTGGCGGCGTTCGCCACCGCACCCTTGTTCATCCCGGTGGAGAAGCTGGGCATCGCGCTGGACCTCGGGCTGCGGTTCGGTTCACAGGTGGTGTTGCTGATGCTGCCCTTGATCGTGCTGCTGGCGGCATTGCAGTCGCTCGTATCGGCGTTCGCCAAGAGCTACCGCGAGGCGCAGACCTATCTGTCGATCCTGATGATCATCCCGGTGTTGCCGAGCGCCCTGCTTTCGGTGATCCCCGTGCGTGCGGAGCCGTGGATGTATGCGGTGCCATTGCTCGGGCAGAACCTGGGCATCGTGCAATTGCTGCGCGGGGACGGTGTGCCCGGGTGGCAACTCGGCCTGTGTCTCGCCGGCGGTTTCGCCGCGGCCGTTGTGGCGGTATGGGGCACGGCTCTGCTGTACCGGTCGGAGCGCCTGGCGATTTCCGGCTAAGAGCATCGCCGCTGAAGCGGCTCCCACAACAGGCGCATCCGCGCATCGCCGACAGGGTCGGCTCCCACCAGGCCCCGCATGCTCTAAGGACCTGCATGCTCTGGTGGGAGCCGACCCTGTCGGCGGTAAGCCAGGCAAAGGCAGGTCTTGGTGGGAGCCGACCCTGTCGGCGATACACGTTTCCTCACCACCTCCAGCAGAACAAGCAGCATTTCCCCTCAAGAGAGCCAAGGCCACTGTGGGAGCCGCTTCAGCGGCGACAGCTCGTCAACCTCACCGCCACCGCACATCCACCCCCACCAGGAACGTCCGCCCCGGCGACGGCTCGTAATACCGTCCATTCCCATCGTTGACGATCACCGACCCGATCACATGCCGGTCGGCCAGATTGTCCACGCGGGCGAAGGTGTTCACCCGCCAGGGCCCCTGGTCGAACACGTATCCGCCGGACATACCGAACAACGCATACCCCGGCGCCGATTCCGTGCCCAGGTCGTTCACCGACGTCGCACCCATGGCATTCATGTCCAGCCCCGCCTGCCACCCGCGCTCGCCGCCGTACTTCAGCGCCGCATAACCCGTCGAACGCGGCACACCCGGAATACGCGTGCCGGCCTGCACCGATGTATCCGGGGCGGGACAGCCCGCCGCCACACACGTGAGGAAGGGTGTGCGGAAGGTCGCCTGCAAGTGCGTGTACGACGCGACGAACCGAAGGTTCCGCGCAAGCCCGGCACTGAACGAAGCCTCGATTCCCTGTCGCCGCGACCGCGCGATGTTCTGGTAGGTGGTGCGGCCGCCGAGATTGGTCGCCACCGCCAGTTCATCGTCGCTGTCCGCGCGGAACACGGCGAGCCCCGTCTCGATGCCATCGGCGGGACGCAACTTCAGGCCCAGCTCCGCGTTGTGCGATCGCGAAGGCTTGAGGTCGAAGGCCAGGCCCGCACCGCGATCGGCACGGTAGCCGAGTTCCGAGAAGGTCGGCGTCTCGAAGCCGCGGCCCCAGTTCGCGTACACGTGCATCCACGGTACCGCACGCCAGAGCACGCCAAACACGGGCGTGGTCGCGCTGTACTTCACCGTGCCGCTGTCGTCGGGATTGCCCGGCGCGATGTAGTGATCGGTGGAACGAAAGCGTACGTCGCTGTGCCGGACACCGCCCATCAGGCTCCAGTCGTCGGCGATGCGCCACGTCGCCTGGGCGTACTGGTCGAAGTCGAAGACACGGTCGATCTCGTCGCGACGCTTGTCGCCGCGGACGCCGAGCGTGCCGCCGACGAAGTTGTTGTAGCCCTGGCGGTGTTGTTCCTGATTGTCGTACGCCATGCCAGCGGCCAGTTCGAACGGCCGTCCGGCCAGCGTATCGCGCCAGGTCCAGCGCACGTCGCCTCCGCCGTATTCGTTGTCGAGGTCCACGACGCCGCCGGAGTTTCCCGGTTGGGCGACTTGTGTCGCCACCGGAATCGACAGGTATTGCGTGACCCCGCGCTGGCCGTAGTAGCCCATCACGCGCAGGCTGTTGGCGTCGTCGATGCGCTGGTCGTAGATCAGGCCCGCCTGCTGCTGGTCGGCCGACTTGCGGGTATCGAACGTGTTCGCCACGGCGGCGACCTGGCGCGGATCGGCCCGGTACTGCGCCCGGGTGAGTCCCAGCGGGTCCTGGGCGTCGGGTACGTCCAACGTGTTGACCACGAGGGTCAGCCTGGCATCGTCGTCGATCTTCCAGCCGATCTTCGCGTTGCCCGACTCGCGCCGCGCGGCGCTGTGGTCGCGATAGCCGCTGGTACGGAAGTGGGTGAAGTCGACGTTGTAGTCGACCGGCCCGTCCACGCCGCGCGCGTTCACCGAAGCGCGGAGATTGCCGTTGCTGCCGCCGGCGATGCCGAAGCGCAGTTCCGGTGGCTCGGTGCCGTCGGCGGTGAAAAGTTGCACCACACCCCCCGACGCGTTCCCGTAGAGGGCGGAGAAGGGTCCGCGCAATACCTCGACGCGGTCCGCCGAGTCGAGGTTGAAGTGCGACACCTGGCCCTGGCCGTCCGGCATGCTCGCCGGGATGCCGTCGGTGTAGAGCCGCACCCCCCGGATGCCGAAGGTGGAGCGTGCTCCGAAACCGCGGATCGATACCTGGGTATCCTGCGCGTAATTCTGGCGGTCGCGGGCGACGATGCCCGGGATCGCCTGCACGCGCTCGGACAGGTTCACGTCGAGCGATCCGTCCGGCGGCGTGGCGACCACGTCGATGGCGGCGGGGATGTCGTAGGGCGACTGCGCCGTACGGGTGGCGGTGACCACGACGGGCGCGAGTTGCGCATCCTGGGCGGCCACGCCGGAGGCCAGCGCGATGAAGATGCCGCCCGCCAGCGGGCGGAGGTGGGGAGGGCGCATGTGGGGTTCCCTGGGGTGGGGCGGACAGGATGCCGAAGGGATTGTATGCATAAGCTCACGATCCGGCTCGCCTCCTGCGCGGTCGTCGCTGAAGCGCTTCCACACACGTGTTAGCCTTCCCGCCCACGTCCCCTACCTTCCGGTGTCGCCATGAAGAAGCTCGCTTTCGCCTGCGTTGGACTGCTCGGTCTCGCGTTCGCGCACACCACCCTCGCCGCCGACGCGGACCAGCCCGCCCGGGCGACGCCGCCGGCCAGTGCCGGGCAGCTCACCGCCGCCGAACTGGACAAGGCGATCGCCGGCAGCTGGCGCTCTCCGGAGAACAAGGCGCGCGACGCATACCGTCATCCGCGCGAGATGCTGACCTTTTTCGGCATCCGTCCGGATATGACCGTGATCGAGATCTGGCCCTCGGGTGGCTGGTTCACCGAGATCCTCGCGCCGTTCCTCCACGACAACGGCCATTACATCGGTGCGGTCGAGAAGGGCTCGAAGAGCACGGCGGCGTTGCAGAAGAAGTTCTCCTTCGCGCCGGCCCAGTACGGAAACGCGAAGATCGTGGAGTTCAACCACAAGGCGCCCGTGCTCGGTGCACCGGGTTCGGCCGACATGGTGCTGACCTTCCGCAACGTGCACAACTGGGCCGCCGACGGCAGCGCCGAGGCGATGTTCAAGTCCTTTTTCACCGTGCTCAAGCCCGGCGGCGTGCTCGGCGTGGAAGACCATCGGGCGGATGCGGGGAAGAAGCTCGACGAGGTCGTGAACTCCGGCTACCTGCCGACCGACTACGTCATCAAGCTGGCGACCGATGCGGGCTTCAAGCTCGATGCGCAAAGCGAGATCAATGCGAACCCGAAGGACGACCACAACCATCCCAAGGGCGTGTGGACGTTACCACCGACGCTGGACATGGGCGAGACGGACAAGGCCAAGTGGCAGGCGATCGGTGAATCCGACCGCATGACCCTGCGCTTCGTGAAGCCCGCCACCGCCAAGTAAGGTGCTGGTCGCGTTGAACAAGCCCTTCGGGGTCCTCTGCCAGTTCACCGACGAAGCCGGCCGGCGCACGCTGGCCGACTTCGTGCCGCAGAAGGACGTGTACGCGGCGGGGCGGCTGGACCACGACAGCGAAGGGCTGTTGTTGCTCACCGACGATGGCAAGTTGCAGCACCGGCTGGCCGACCCGAAGCACAAGCAGCCGAAGACCTATGTGGTCCAGGTGGAGGGCGTGCCGACGGAAGATGCACTCGAACGGCTGCGGCGCGGCGTGATGCTGAAGGACGGGCCGACGTTGCCGGCGGTGGTGGAAGCCATCGGTGAGCCGGATTGGCTATGGCCGCGCGATCCGCCGGTGCGGTTTCGCAAGACGGTACCTGACGCATGGCTGCGCGTCGTGCTGCGTGAGGGGCGGAATCGCCAGGTGCGGAGAATGACCGCGGCGGTGGGGTTGCCGACGTTGCGGCTGGTGCGCGAGGCGGTGGGGGATTACCGGCTGGATGGGTTGGGGGTCGGGCAGGTACGGGTGATCGATTCCCGGGTGGCTCGCTGACGTAGGGATCGCCGCTGAAGCGGCTCCCACAAGAAGCATCGCCGACAGGTGGTGGCACTTCACCACTCCGCCACGGACCCATCCGGATGCCGCCATAGCGGGTTCCGCCAGTCGGCCACTTCCCGGCTGCGCTCGATCAACAGCTCCTCGTTCACCTCGATGCCCAGGCCCGGACCGCTGAACGGCAACGCATAGCCGCCATCGTCCAACGCGAGCGCGTCCTTGTTGAGGACGTAATCGAGGACCTCGCCGCCCTTGTTGTAGTGGATGCCGATACTCTGTTCCTGCAGCGTGGCATTCCAGCTGACGAAGTCCACGTGCAGGCAAGAGGCGAGCGCGATCGGTCCCAACGGGCAATGCGGCGCCAGGGCCACGTCGTACGCTTCGGCCATCGCGGCGATCTTCACGCATTCGGTGATGCCGCCGGCGTGCGAGAGATCCGGTTGCAGGATCGAGATGCCACCGCGTTCCAGCACGCTCTTGAATTCGAAACGCGAGTACATGCGTTCGCCCGCGGCGATGGGAATCGACGTGTGCGCCGCGATGCGCGGGTAGTACTCGGCTTGCTCGGCGAGCACCGGTTCCTCGATGAACAAGGGGCGGAACGGTTCCAGTTCCTTGACCAGCACCTTGGCCATCGGCGCGGATACCCGGCCATGGAAGTCGAGCCCGAATTCGATGGTGTTGCCGAAGGCCTCGCGGATCTCGGCCACGCGCGCCACCGCCGCGTCCACCGCCTTGCTCGAACCGATGATGCCCATTTCCTCGCACCCGTTCATCTTGAACGTGTCGAAACCATGGGCTAAGCGCTCGCGGATCTGCGCGATGACATCGGCCGGGCGGTCACCGCCCACCCAGCAATAGGTCTTCATGCGATCGCGTACGCGGCCACCGAGCAGCTCGTACACCGGAGCGTTCAACACCTTGCCCTTGATGTCCCACAGGGCCTGGTCGATGCCGGCGATGGCGCTCATGAAGACGGCGCCACCGCGATAGAAACCGCCGCGATACATCGCCTGCCAGAGGTCGTTGATGCGGGACGGGTCCTTGCCGACGACGTACTCGGAAAGTTCGTGCACCGCCGCCTCGACGGTGCGCGCACGGCCTTCCACCACGGGCTCGCCCCAACCGACGACGCCTTCGTCGGTTTCCATCTTGAGGAACATCCAGCGGGGCGGGACGCGATACGTGGTGATCTTGGTGATCTTCATGCTCAGACCGAACGATAGGCTTTGACGAAGGCGTTCGCGCGCTCACGCGTCCGCGACACGGGTTGCCCCGCTTTATACAGGTCGCCGCCCAATCCCGCACCGATGCAGCCCGCGTCGAGGAACTGGCCGATGTTCTCCGGCGTGACACCACCCACGGCCAGCAACGGCAAATCGGGCGGAAGCACGGCGCGGATGGCTTTCACGTAGCCGGGGCCCCATTGCGCGGCGGGAAACAACTTCAGCGACTGCGCGCCCGCGGCGATGGCCGCGAAAGCTTCGCTTGGCGTACTGAAGCCGATGGAGGTGTACATCCCGCGTTCGCGGCCGCGGCGGATCACCGCGGGGTCGGTATTGGGCGTCACCAGCAGGTGGCCCCCCAGGTCGGCCACGGCGTCGACCGCGTCCGGCGTCAGCACCGTGCCCGCACCGACCAGTGCCCGGGTACCGGCGACTTCCAGCGCCATGGGGATGCTGCGTTGCCAGTCGGGCGAGTTGAGCGGCACCTCGATGGCGTCGAATCCCGCTTCGAGCAGGGCCTCGACGTGGCCGACGATGTCGTCCGGCGTGATGCCGCGAAGGATGGCGATGAGGGGAAGCGCAGTCGGCCAGGCCATGGGGTCACTCGTGATAGAGCTGGGAACGGCCGCCGTCGACGCGGATGTCGGCGGCGTTGATATAGCGCGCTTCGTCGGAAGCGAGGAACAGCGCAGTATAGGCAATCTCCTCCGGCTCGCCGATGCGCTTGTTGGGCAGGATCTCGGTCTGTCGACGGCGTTCCGCCTCGGGATCGGCAGCCGCGGCGAAGCCGGCCTCGGCGATGGCGGTCAGCACCAGGCCCGGGGAAATCGAGTTCACGCGAATGCCGTGCGCGGCGTACTCGATGCCCAGCGCCTTGGTCAGCCCGATCAATCCATGCTTCGCCACGGGATAGGGGAAGCAGTGCGGGACGATCTTGTGCCCGTGCACCGAGGCGATGTTGACGATGCTGCCGCGACCGAGTCCGAGCATGCCCGGCAGCACGGCCTTCGCGCAGTTCCAGGCACCCTTGAGGTCCACCTCGAAGCAACGCGTCCATTCGTCGTCGCTCAGGGACAGCGGATCGTTGAACACGTTGATGCCGGCGTTGTTGACCAGGACGTCGGGTGCGCCGAAGCGTTCCGTCGCGGCGTCGACCATGCGCCGTACCGCCGCCGGATCGGTCACGTCGGCTTCGAACAGCATGGCGTCCTGGGTGTCGAGGCCGGCCAGCGTGGCACGCGCCTGCGCGTTGTCCTGAATCACGTTGAGCACGATCTTCGCGCCGTGGGCGGCGAACAGCGCGGCCGTCGCGGCACCGATGCCCTGTGTGGCGCCGGTGACGATGGCCACCTTGCCCGCGAGGCGTGGCAAGGGCGTGGTGCGCGGATCGGCCTTCGTCGTGCCGGTCATGCGCCCGATCCGTGACCGTAACGCGCCTCGGGCAAGCCGCGACCGCGAGGTGGCGTGCCGATGAAGATCGCGCCGTTCGTGGGTTCGTCGGCGATCACGGTGTCCTTCAAGCCCTTGTGCGCCGAGGTGACCACCATGCGATCGAGCGCGGCGCCGGCGAAGGTGACGCAACTCGGCTGACGCGCGGGCAGGTCGATGACCGCGTCCACGCGGCCATCGGGCGCGTAGCGCAGCACGCGCGAGCCACCCCACTGCGCGTTCCAGAGGAAGCCCTCGGCGTCGATGGTCGAGCCGTCCGGTTCAATGCCCTGGTCCAGTTGGGCGAAGACATGGATGCGGTCGATCTCGCCGGTCGCCGCATCATAGTCGCAGGCCATGATCTGCGCCGTGGGCGAGTCGGTGAAGTACATCGTCGCGCCGTCCGGGCTGAAACAGATGCTGTTGGTGATGGCCGCCTTCGGCAGGGCCAGCCGGTCGAGCCTGCCGTCGTGCGTATAGCGCCAGAACGATGCCACCTTCTCCGGACCACGCTCGTTGAGGGTGCCGAAGATGAAGTTGCCGCCACGGTCGCAGCGGCCGTCGTTGGTGCGCGTGCCGGGCAAGTCGGGCTCGACGTCCTCGAGCACGTGCAAGGTGCCGTCGCGGGTGTCGTAGCGGGCGAGTTGCTTCTCCAGCGCGAGCAGGAGCACGCCGGGCTGGTGGGTGAGGGCGAAGCAGCACAGGCGCGCCGGAAGCTTCCAGTCCTTCACGACGCCCGTGGCCGGGTCGTACGAGAACAGCTGCGAAGTGGCGATGTCGGTCCAGCGGACCAGGCCTGCCATGTCGTCCCAGATCACGCCCTCGGCATGGGCCTGGCGGTGGGAGGAGAGCGGTTTGAAGGTGTCGGTCATCAGCGGGATTGCCTGCGGTTCTTGAGCTGGTCCACGAGCACGGCGATTAGCAGGATCGCACCGCGGACCAGGTACTGGTAGAAGGCGTCGATGTTCATGAGGCTCATCGCATTCTGCACGGTGCCCATGATGAGGACGCCAACGAGCACGCCGCTGATGCTCGCACGGCCGCCCATCAGGGAGACGCCGCCCAGCACGCACGCGGAAATGACGTTGAGCTCGAAGCCCTCGCCCGCGTTGGGCTGGCCACTCGTCATGCGCGAGGCGAGGATGATGCCGGCCAGCGCGGCGACCAGGCCCTGGATGAGGAAGATGGCGATGCGAACACGATCCACCGCCACGCCGGCGAGGCGTGCGGCATCGGGATTGCCGCCGATGGCCAGCGTGTTACGCCCGTAGATGGTCTTGTTGAGCAGCACGCCGAAGACGACGAAGCAGGCCAGGGTGACCCATACCGGCACCGGCAGGCTGAGGAACTCGGCGCTGCCCAAGGTGAAGAAGGCCTCGCTGGTGACACCCACGGCCTGGCCGTGCGAGGCGATGAAGGCCAGCCCGCGCACGATTTCCATGGTGGCCAGCGTGGTGATCAGTGCGTTGATCTTGAGCTTGGCGATGACGGCGCCGTTGACGAAGCCGACCAGCGCACCCGCGACCAGGCTGGCGCCGATGCCTATCACCACGCTGCCCGTGGCGTTGGAAACGATCGCGCAGAACACGCCGGCGAAGGCCACCGTCGAACCCACCGAGAGATCGAAGTCGCGCGATGCCAGGCAGAACATCATGGTGCAGGCGACCATGCCGATCTGCGACACGGACAGGGCCAGGCCGACCACGTTGTCCCATGAGAAGAAGTACTGCACGGTCATGCTCAGCACGGCGAACAGCACGACGAAGATGCCGATCAGGCTGTAGTCGTCGACGACCTGCCAGAGCAGGGCGCGGCGGTGGGCCTCGGGCGTCTCGCGGGTCGCGGCGATGGCGGCGGCGTTGGACTCGGTCATGGGTCAGGCGTTCCTTATCGGGGTGGATCCCGCGCTTTCGGGCAGGGCGGCGGCGAGGACGTTCTGCTCGTTCGCCGAGGCGCGGTCGAACTGGGCGGTGATGCGGCCACGGCACATGGTGACGACACGGTCGGAGACGCCGAGTACCTCGGGCAGCTCGCTGGAGATCATCACCACGGCCACGCCGCGCGCCGCCAGTTCATAGAGCACGTTGTAGATCTCGTTCTTCGCGCCGACGTCGATGCCGCGGGTGGGCTCGTCGACGATCAGCACGCGCAGGTCCTTCTCGGCCAGCCAGCGCGAGAGCACGGCCTTCTGCTGGTTGCCACCGGACAGCAGGCGGATTTCCTGGCGGCGGTGCGGCGTGCGGATGCGCAGTCGTTCGATGTAGCTGTCGGCCGTCCTGGCTTCGTTACGGTCATTGACGAAGAGGCCGGCGGTGAGGTGGTTTCGCCGCGCGCTGATGTTGATGTTCTCCGACACCGAGCGCACGCCGATGATGCCGTCTTCCTTGCGGTCTTCCGGGCAGAACACGAGGCCGTGCCGGATGGCGTCGCGGATGTGCGAGCCCTTGATGCTCTGCCCGTCCACGCGTACCTCGCCGGCCGTGCGCCGGTCTGCGCCGTAGACCACGCGCATGACCTCGGAGCGGCCAGCGCCGACGAGGCCGAAGAAGCCGACGATTTCGCCCGCGCGTACCTCGAAGCTCACCGGCAGGGGCACGGCGCGGCCGGTCACGTTCTTCACCGAGAGGCGCACGTCGCCGTGCTCGCGCGGCTGGTAGCCGAAGATGTCGCTGATCTCGCGGCCGACCATGCGCTGCACGAGCGCGTCGCGGGTGACACCTTCCAGCGTGTCGAAGTCGGCGACCTTGCGGCCGTCACGAAAGATCGTCGCGGCATCGCAGAGTTCGAAAATCTCGTCGAGGCGGTGCGAAATGTAGATCATCGCCTTGCCCTGCGCGCGCAGGTCGCGCACGAGGCGGAAGAGTACGTCGGTTTCCCGATGCGACAACGAGCTGGTGGGTTCGTCCAGCGCGAGGATCTTCGCGTCGCGCAGGATCGCCTTGACGATCTCCACCATCTGCCGTTGGCCGATGGAAAGCTGCTTCAGCTTCGCCCGGGGGTCGAGGTCCACGCCGAGCGCATCCAGGCGCTCGCGGGTCCAGGCCAGTGCCCGGCGGCGGTCGACCAGCCCGAAGCGCGTGGGCAGGCGGCCGAGCAGGAGGTTCTCCATGACCGAGAGCTCGGGCACGTACTGGAGTTCCTGGTGGATCACCGCCACACCCGCGTCGATGGCATCGGCCGCCTTGCGGAAGTGCTGCACGTGTCCGTCGATCGCGACCTCGCCCTCGTCGGGGATGTACTCCCCGCCGAGGATCTTCATCATGGTCGACTTGCCCGCGCCGTTTTCGCCGAGCAGGCCGTGCACGCTGCCGGCGCGCACGGTGAAGCCGACATCGCTGAGTGCGCGCACGCCGGGAAAGGTCTTCCCGATGTGGCGGAACTCGAGGCGCGGGGCGCTCGTCATCGTCAAAGCCCCATGTCCTTGCGGATCTCCGCGGCGTTGGCGCGGGTGATCAGTTGGCCGGTGGTGAAGGTGAGCTGCGGCGGCGCCTTGCCGTTCTTGATCCACTCGTACATGTTCACCGACGTTTCATAGCCGTGGCGCTTCGGGCTGATCAGCACGCTACCGAAGAAGCCGGTCGGCTGCGCCTTGGCGAACTCGTTGAGCGCCGACTTGCTGCCGCCGATACCCACGCCGATCATGTTGTCGGCGCGGAAGTTGCGCCCTTCGGCCGCGCGCACGGCACCGAGCACGGCTTCGTCGTTGAGGCCGAAGGCGATCCAGTGCTTGTACTTCGGGTTCTGCGTGATGGCGATGTTCGCCGCGTTGAAGGCGTTCTCGGTGTCCGTCTTGGCCTGCGGCGCGTTGACCACGTTGGCCTTCGGGAAGCCAGCCGCGGTGAGCGCGGCGATGGCGCCGTCGGTGCGCTCCTTGGCCGTCGGCAGCTGGTCGTAGGAGATGCGCAGGGCACCGGTTTCCTCCGGCTTCCAGCCACGCTTCTTCATCTCCGCGGCGATCGCCTCGCCGACCTGCTCGCCGATCTTCGATGCGGAGATGCCCATGTGCGGCACCGATTCGATCGGTTTGCCGGAGCCGTCGACGAGGCGGTCGTCCACCGTCATCAGCTTGAGCTTGTCGATCCTGGCCTTGGCCACGATCGAAGGGCCTAGCTTCACGTCGGGCGTGCAGATGATGAAGCCCTGCGCATGCTGCGACTTCAGGTTGTCGATCGCGGTGAGCACCTGGCCACCGTCCGGCGCACCGATCTTCACCAGGGTGAAGCCTTTCTCTCTCGCCGCCTGTTCGGCGTACTTCCACTCGTCCTGGAACCAGGGTTCCTCGGGCTGCTTCACCACGAAGCCGATCTTCACCGGGTCGTCGGCGGCGAAAGCGGGCGCGGCGGTCACGGCCAGCGCCAGGGCGAGGGCGCGGAGGCCCAGGGCGATCTTCGTCTTCATGCGTTCCCTCCTCGGGTGATACGGATGGCCATGGGCCGTGTTGTCAGTCGACCAGCCCGCGGCGGCGGGCGACGGCGATGGCGCCGTAACCCGCGAGATCGCGTTGCTCGTCGTCGCCCAGCACGGTGACCGTGCCGGAGAAGAAATCGTCGCCCTCGACCAGCCGGCCGATGGCCTCGCGCAGGATCGGCTTGCCGCTGACGACGAAGCGCGTGCCCGGGCTCATCCGGATCGCGCTGGAATTCTTGAGGGTCAGCAGGTCCGAACCCAGCACCGCGCCGAGCAGGAAGTTGGCGCGTGCGTTGGCGTCGTACACCGCGAACTGGTCGAGGATGCGCACGCTGAAGCATGCGCGGCCCAGTCCGATCTTCTTCGCCGAGGCGGCACCGGCCAGCAGCATTTCCGCATCGATGCGCTTGGCGAAGCCGTCCTTCAGCGAACCGGCGAGGATCGTGTCGTGCGATATCACGTGCAGCAATTCGCCGGCCAGCGTGGTGACGCAGCCGTCGATGCGGCGCTTCGAATCGATGCTGACGAACTTGGAATGCGAGCCTGGCAGCACGATGACCGTGGGCTCGTCGAGTCCCAGCCGTTCGACCAGGGCGAAGGATTCCACTTCCTCGCCGCGCATCATGTCCATCGCCTCGCAATTGTGCAGGCCGATGTGGTCCACCGCGTTGCGTACGCCGGGCACGAACCAGATCGGCTCGTGCCACACGTTGGCGATGAGGCTCTCGCGCATGGCGGCGGCGAGGTCGTCGATGCCGGCGGCCGCGACCACGTGCGGGATTTCGCAGAGGCCCACGTTGGAGGTGATCATGCCGGAGGCGATGGCGCGGCCGATGTCGGCCTTGCCGAGGTTCGCCGCCGCGAGGGCTTCGGCGATCGTTTCGCGCACGCCTTCTTCCAGTTTCGCCGTGCTGCCGGTGATGGCGGTATCGCGCACGCCTACCTGCCGGGCGGCCTGTCCGACCACGTCGCCGTCGTGCCAGACGGTGACGCGGGTGTTGGTGGTTCCGGTGTCGACGGTAAGGATGTTCATCGAGGGTCCGATCGAAAGCGCCATGGATTCTTGGCGTTGCCTGCCGAGGCAGGCAAACTAGAAATTCTTCGGGGTTTCCCCAAGTTTTTTTGAACGAGTCCGCAATGAAGCGCTCATTACCCCTCCATGCCGTGCGCGTGTTCGAGCTTGCAGCGCAGCATATGAGCTTCACCAAGGCGGGCGAGGAACTCTCGCTGACCGCCGCGGCGGTGAGTGCACAAGTCAAGTTGCTGGAGTCTTACCTCGGCACGCCGCTCTTTGTGCGAAGCAACAATCGGCTGTCGCTGACGACGGCGGGAGAAAATTATTTCCCGCGTATCCGCGACGCTTTTCGTGCGCTGCAGCATGCCACGGACCAGGTGATGGGACAGCGCAACGCTTCCTTGCGCGTCTCCGTGCCACCCACCTTCGGTACGAAATGGCTGGTGCCGAGGTTGTTCCGCTTCTTCGC
The DNA here is from genome assembly GCF_049913125.1 of Luteibacter sp. E-22. GTDB lineage: Bacteria > Pseudomonadota > Gammaproteobacteria > Xanthomonadales > Rhodanobacteraceae > Luteibacter. The sequence goes on along the minus strand of NZ_CP183975.1, from coordinate 3,827,091 downwards.
GAAGCATCCGGACATCGCCGTGGAAGTGGTCACCGATGGTGGCGACGAGGGTGGTTGGGACCTTGCCATCGACGATCGCGTGAACGAGGGCGCCGGGCAGTCGATCCTCGTGGTGAGTGGCTACACGCCGGTCTGTGCCCCCGCGCTCGCCGAACAGGTGAGGGGGCCCGCGGACCTGCCCGCGCAGATGCTCCTGCACGAACGTCCTGGCCGACGTGCCGCGGCGGCGACAGGATGGGACCAGTGGTTCGAGCGCGCGGGTGTCGAACCGGGGCCAGTGTCGCGTGAGATGGGTTTCAGCGACGGCACGATGATGCTCCAGGCGGCGATCGAGGGGCAGGGCGTGGCGTTGGCCCAGGAACTGCTGGTGGCCTACGACCTGACCGCGGGCCGCCTCGTCGCCCCGTTCCACCTGGCGCTGCCGCTGCATCACACCTATTACCTGGCGGTGTCCCGCGATGCCGAGCCGCGCGAGGAAACCACGGTCTTCCGCGACTGGCTGTTCGCCGAGATCACGACCGCCGGTTGACCGGAGCCCGGTGGGAACCGACCTTGTCGGCGATTCGCATCCCTGTGGGAGCCGCAGGCCCACAGTCTGCACAATGACCGTGCTAGCAGTCCCGCGTGGCCTTCCTGCGGCGCCACCAGATGACGCCCAGCACGATCAGCGCGGCGGCGATCGCCAGCCAGACGCCGGTTTGCCCGCGGTGGATCCACATCGCCAGCCACTCGTGGTTGTGCGCGCCGAAGTACCCCAGGTAGACCCACAACGGCACGCTGATGGCGGCGGCCAGGCCGTCCAGGAGCAGGAAGCGGAAGAAACCGACGCGATGAGTGGCCCCGGCGGTGATGAACACCGCGGTGCGCATGCCCGGAAGAAAGCGGGCGACGAACATCATGCGGTTGCCGTAGCGCTCGAATTTCTCCTGCACCTTGGCATAGCGCTCCGGCGTGAGCAGGCGCGCGACGAGGCGCCAGCTCATGATCCGCCCGCCGAAGTGACGGCCGAGCAGGAACATCGTGGAATCGCCCACGAGCACGCCGGCCATGCCGACGCCGACCATCGTATGGACGTCGCCGTAGCCCAGGCCGGTGATGATGCCTCCGGCCACGAGGGTGATGTCCTCGGGCAAGGGGATGCCTGCCCCGCAGAGCATCAGGGCGAAGAAGACGGCGAGGTATCCGTTCCTTCCGAAGAAATCGACGAGGTCGTTGAGCAGGTCCATCAGTAGCGCGCGAATCCGGCTGGGGCCGGTCCCTTGGAGGAACGAGGCCGGGATGATCCCACGGATCGCGTTACGTACACGATGCGGCGCATCATTCGCCGTCCGCTGGGGCGGGCGCGGCGCGGGCGGCGAGGAGGACGCGAAGCTCGGCCTTTTCCGTATCGTCCAAGCCCTCTTCGCGGCTCTTGGCGATCAGGTACTCGCGTCGATCCGACACAGCCTGGTTCTGCATGTTGATCAGCGCGCCACGGAACTCCGACCGCTGGGCGTCCGGATCGACCAGCAGTCCCAGCTGCATGAGCTTCTGCAGCGCCGGGTATTCCGGGCGATCCATGAAGTTCTCCACGAGCACCGCGGAATTGATGCCCGGGCGGCTTCGCGCGATATCGATCAGTTCGGCCAGCAGGTCGACACCGTTCCGGTTGTAGCGCAGGAACGGGTAGGGGATCTCCACCTCCTCGGCCAGCGCAGGCTGTGCGAGGAGCATGGTGATCGCGCTACGGACGAGGCTTCGTTGGCCGCCGCCGGACGGGCGTGGGGCGGCCGTTTTCTGAGGTGCGGCCTCGGTTTCCAGAACCGCTTTCGCACCCGTGCGGCGCTCCAGCTCCTGCGCCATCAGGTCGCGGAAAGCGCCATCGGGCAGCTTGGCGATCAGTGGACGGGCGCGTTCCGCGAGACGTGCGCGCCCGTCGATCCGGCTGACGTCGACATCGCGGGCCAGTTCCTCGAAGAAATACTCCGACATGGGCATGGATTCCTTCATGCGCTTCTCGAAGCCGTCCTTGCCTTCCTTGCGCACGAGGGTGTCCGGATCTTCGCCGTCGGGCAGGAACAGGAAATGGGCTTGCCGCCCGTCGCGCATGCGCGGCAGGATCGACTCCAGCGCGCGCCATGCCGCCTGACGGCCGGCGCGGTCGCCGTCGAAACAGAAATACACGTCGGGTGCCGCGCGAAAGAGCACTTCTGCGTGTTCCGGCGTCGTTGCCGTGCCGAGCGTGGCGACGGCGATGGGCAGGCCGGCCTGGTGCAATGCGATGACGTCCATGTAGCCCTCCACCACCATGATCCGGGTGAGTTGCTGGTGGGCCTGCTTCACCTGCCACAGGGCGAACAACTCGCGGCCCTTGTGGAAGAGCGGTGTCTCGGGTGAGTTGAGGTATTTCGGGCTCTGCTCCGACGACAGCACGCGTCCGCCGAAGGCGATCACGCGGCCACGCCGGTCGAGGATCGGGAACATCACCCGCTCGCGGAAGCGATCGTAGCGATTGCCCCGCTCGTTGCTGGCGACCATGCCGGCTTCGTTGAGCAGCTGACGCCGACGGTCGGACGTGCCCAGCGCCTTCAACACGCCGTCGAAACCGGCGGGCGCCCAGCCGATGCGGAAGCGCTTGACGATCTCGTCGTCGAGGCCGCGCCGATCGACATAGGCACGGGCCTCGGCGCTGTTGTCGAGTTCGCGCTGGTAGAAGCTGGCGGCATCGTCGAGCAGGGAGTAGAGGTCGCTGCGGTCTTCCCGCGGCTTGTCGTCCCGGCCGCCCTCGTAGGGCACCTTCATGCCTACCGACTGGGCGAGTTCCTCGATGGCGTCGGGGAATTCGAGGCGGTCGTAATCCATGATGAACTTGATCGCGCTGCCGTGTGCGCCGCAGCCGAAGCAGTGGAAGAACTGTTTCTGCGGGCTCACGTAGAACGACGGCGAGCGCTCGTTGTGGAAGGGGCAGCATGCCGTCCATTCGCGGCCGGCCTTCTTCAGCGGCACGCGCCGCTCGATCACGTCGACGATGTCGACGCGAGTCAGCAGTTCATCGATGAAATTGTCGGGAATACGGCCACGCATCAGTCCCCTAGGATGCCATGCATCCGCTTCCGTATGGAGCCTGGCGTGCCTCTAGAAGGCGAGCTTGAAGACGCCGATGACGGCCAGGATCGCGATCACGAACAGGATCAGGAAGATGGCGAAGCACACCTTGGCGATGGTGGCGGCGACGCCCGAGACGCGGCTGAAGCCGAGCGCGCCGGTAACCAGGGCGATAAGGCCGAAGATGATGGCGTACTTGAGCATGGGAATCCTCCGTCAGGCGCCGGAGGAGGGCCCGCCAGCCGCGCCGCGCAGGATGCTGGCAGCGCCGTGGCGAAGCCGTGAATGGGTGAGTCGGCGATGGGTGCTAGCCCTGGCTTGGTGGGAGCCGACCTTGTCGGCGATCCCGCGGCAGCGGGCCAGGTTACGGCAAGCACCCATCGCCGGCAGAGCCGGTTCCCACCTTAAACAGCTTAGGCCAGCTTGGCCTTCACCTTGCCTGCCACGGCGGCCATGTCGGCGCGGCCGGCGGCTTTTTCCTTGATCAGCGCGACCACCTTGCCCATGTCGCGGGCGGTGGTGGCCCCGGATTCGGCGATGGCGGCATCGATGATGGCTTCCAGCTCGGCCTCGCCCAGCTTGGCGGGCAGGTAGCCGTCGATCACGCCCATCTCGTAGCGCTCGATGTCGGCCAGGTCGGTGCGTCCTGCCTTGTCGTACTGCTCGATCGAATCGCGGCGCTGCTTCTGCATCTTCTCGAGCACGGCAAGCACCTGGTTGTCGTCCAGCTCGATCCGCTCGTCGACCTCGCGCTGCTTGATCTGCGCCAGGACCAGGCGAATGACGGCCAGGCGGTCCTTTTCCCCGCCCTTCATGGCGGCCTTCATGTCTTCGGTGATCTTTGCCTTGAGGCTCATGTCTTTTCTCCGGGACGACGAAAAGCCGGCTTCACCTTTCGGCGAAGCCGGCTCGGGATTTCCGCCTGAGTGCGGGGGCAGCGTAAACGCGCCAACCGCGTTACCATGCCGGCCACGAGGACCGGCTGGTACATCAGTACATGCGGGTCCGGCGCGTCGTGTCGCGGGACAGACGGCGCAGGTGGCGCTTCACAGCAGCGGCACGCTTGCGCTTACGCTCCTGGGTCGGCTTTTCGTAAAATTCGCGCTTGCGCGTTTCGGCCAGCACGCCAGCCTTCTCGCACGTACGCTTGAAGCGGCGAAGGGCAAGCTCAAACGGCTCGTTCTCGCGGACTTTAACGCTCGGCATGGAAACTCCACTTGATTAAACTGACCCGTGAATCCGGGTGAGCCGTGGATTATAACGTGATCGAGATGAAAAATTCAAAGCCCGTTTTGGGCGTGGAAACCTCCTGCGACGAGACCGGCGTGGCCCTGCTGCGCTGGGACCCCGAGAAGCCTGGCCGGGGGCTGCTTTCCCATGCCCTCTTCAGCCAGATCGCCCTGCATGCCGAGTACGGCGGCGTGGTGCCGGAACTGGCTAGTCGCGACCATGTGCGCAAGCTGCTGCCCCTGGTCAGGGAGGCCTTGAAGGAGGCCGGCATGACCCCGGCGGACCTCGGTGGCGTGGCCTATACAGCGGGGCCCGGCCTGGTCGGGGCCTTGCTGGTCGGCGCCTCGGCGGCCCGCGCCATGGCCTGGGCACTGGGCGTGCCCGCCATTGGCGTGCACCACATGGAGGGCCACCTGCTCGCGCCGCTGCTCGAGGACGACCCGCCGGAACCGCCTTTCGTGGCCTTGCTGGTCTCGGGCGGCCACTCGATGCTGGTCGAGGTCAAGGCGATCGGCCAGTACCGAATCCTCGGCGACACCCTCGACGACGCCGCGGGCGAAGCCTTCGACAAGACGGCCAAGCTCATGGGCCTGCCCTACCCGGGCGGCCCGGCGCTGGCGAAGCTGGCCGAGCAGGGCACGCCCGGGCGTTTCCGCTTTTCGCGCCCGATGGTCGACCGGCCGGGCCTGGATTTCAGCTTCTCCGGCCTGAAGACCCAGGTGCTGCTGGCCTGGCAGGCGTCGGACAAGACCGAGCAGACCCGTGCCGACATCGCCCGCGGTTTCGAGGAGGCGATCGTCGACACCCTGGCCATCAAGTGCCGGCGTGCGCTGGAGGCCACCGGGGCGAAGCGGCTGGTGATCGCCGGCGGCGTGGGTGCGAACAGGCGGCTGCGTGAACAACTGGCACAGGCTGCGGCGGCTGACGGCTTCCGGGTGTATTTCCCGCGCCTGGCGTTCTGTACCGACAACGGCGCGATGATCGCCCTGGCCGGGGCGATCCGGCTCGCGTCCGGCCAGCACCAGGACGAGACGATCCAGGTGTATCCGCGCTGGAGCCTGGAAACGTTGCCGCCCGCGGCTTGAGTGCTTGCGAAATCGCCCCTCCTCGCGGACCCTGTAAGACCCTTCGCAGCACCTGACTCCATGGATATCGTCTTCATCGAAGACCTGCGCATCGACGCGGTCATCGGCATCTACGACTGGGAACGCCGCATTCGGCAGACCCTGTCGTTCGATCTCGAGATGGCCTTCGACAATCGCCGGCCCGCCGCCAGCGACGACATCGCCGACACGCTCAACTACAAGTCGATCTCGAAGCGCCTCCAGGCTTACGTGGAGGCATCGAGCTTCGGCCTGGTCGAGACGCTCGCCGAGCGATGCGCGGAGATCGTGCGAGAGGAATTCGGCGTGGCCTGGGTGCGCCTGAAGCTTTCCAAACCCGGTGCGGTGCGCGGGGCCCGCGCGGTCGGCGTTCGCATCGAACGCGGCACGCGCCCGGAATGATCCGCCCGGTGGACAAGCACTGACGTGGGACGCGCCTACCTCAGCCTGGGCTCGAACATCGATGCGGAACACTGGCTCGGCCTCGCGGTGGCCGAACTGCGCCGCCGCTTCGGCGTGCTCGATGTTTCGCCGGTTTACCGCAGCGCGGCGGTGGGCTTCGACGGGCCGGATTTCCTCAACCTCGCCGTCGCGCTCGACAGCGACCTCGGCCCCGACGATCTCAATGACTGGTTGCATGCGCTGGAAGATCGCCATGGGCGTGTCCGTGGTGGCGAGCGCTATGCGAGTCGTACCCTCGACGTGGACATCGTGCTCTACGACGACCTCGTGCTGCGCGGGGAAGGCCATCTGGAGATCCCTCGCGGCGAGTTGCGTCACGCCTTCGTGTTGAAACCCATGGCCGATATCGCGCCGACGCTGCGTCACCCGGTGAATGGCCGGACCATGGCGGACCTGTGGGCGGCCTTCCCACAGGAGAGCGAGCCGCTAGTGGTGGATGAAGCCTGCACGCGCGCCGTGGCCCGGCTCCAGTAACAAGTGTTTTTCGGAAACCGGTTTTCCGGTGGGAGCCGACTCTGTCGGCGATGGGTGCTTGCCATGGTCGGGCCGCTGCCGCGGATCGCCGACAAGGTCGGCTCCCACCAGGTATCGGCAGGGTCGGCTCCCACCAGATTTCCGGCCGATGGCGCTGGCGACTACTCCCGCAAGATGCTACAACGCGTCCACATCGGACCAAGGGGAATCAAGGAAATGGGTAAGTTCGCACGCAGTTGGGCGCTGATGAAAGCTAGCGCCAACATCCTCCGGCAGGACAAGGAATTGATGCTCTTCCCGCTGCTCGCGGGGCTGGCCTCGCTCGTGGTGATCGCTACCTTCGCATGGCCTGTCATTGCCCTGGTTTCGCATAACCAGGCGGAATTCGAGGGCCAGCGCCAGCACGTCTCGCCGATGTTCATGCTGGTGAGCTTCCTCTTCTACTTTGTCCAGTACACCGTGGTGATCTTCTTCAACGTGGCTCTCGCCTCGGCCGCGCTGATCCGTCTGGACGGCGGCAATCCGACCCTCGGCGACGGCATCCGCACGGCCATGGGCAAGCTGCCGAACATCCTCGGCTACGCCCTGATCGCCGCGACGGTGGGCATGATCCTTCGCGCGTTGCAGGAACGCCTCGGCTTCGTCGGCCGTCTCGTGGTCGGCCTGATCGGCTTCGGTTGGACGGTGGCCACCTTCCTCGTCGTGCCCGTGCTCGCAGCGCAGGACGTCGGCCCGGTCGATGCGGTGAAGCGCAGCGCCGGCGCGTTGAAGCAGACCTGGGGCGAGAACCTGATCGGCAACGCCGGCATCGGCCTGGCCGGTGGCATCCTCACCTTCTGCCTGATCTTCGTCAGCGGCATCCTGTTCTTCGCCGCGGCCAGCACGCAGTCGGTGGCACTGATGGTCGCGGTGGGCGTCATCGCCCTCGTCGGCCTCGTGGCCCTCAGCCTGTTCCAGGCGGCGATGCATGGCGTGTATTCGGCGGCCTTGTACCGCTACACGCAGGAAGGCGACCCGGGCCAGGGCTTCGACCGCGCGCTGCTGGAATCGGCGTTCCGCCCGAAGAACTGACGCTCAGATCGTCAGCGCCCGCCCGCCATCCACGCGCACGACCTGACCGGTCGTGTAGCGTGCATCGAGCAGCAGCCAGCGGACGGCCTCGGCGACGTCCGCTGGTTCGCCCTTGCGGGCCAGCGGTGTCTTCGCGATAAGGGTTTCCGCGGCTTCTTCCGGCTTGCCGGACTCGGGCCAGAGGATGGCGCCGGGCGCCACGGCGTTGACGCGGATATCGGGGGCGAGGTCCTTCGCCAGGGCGAAGGTGAGCATCGCCAGCGAGGCCTTCGCCATCGAATACACGACATGCCCGGCGAGCGGGCGCTCGGCGTAGATGTCGACGATGTTCACGATCGCTCCCTTTGCCTCGCGCAGTGCCGGCGTGGCCGCTTGGGCGAGGAAGAAGGGCGCACGCGCATTCGCGGCAAACAGGTCGTCCCAATGCGCGGGCGTGGTCGCGCCGACCGGGGTGGGGTAGAACGCGGAGGCGTTGTTGACCAGTCCGTCGAGGCGGCCGAAGCGCTCGACCACGGAGTCGACGAGGAGCGGCAAGGCGTCGTCTTCTTCCAGGGCGGCGGCGAACGTGCCCGCACTGCCCGCGCGGACAGCATTGAGTTCACCCGCCAGCGCGTCGGCTTCACCGGCCGAACGCCGGTAGTGGATCGCCACGACGCAGCCCGCGGCGTGCAGGCGTCGGACGATGGCGGCACCGACGCGGCGCGCGCCTCCGGTGACGAGGACGACCGGCTGCTTGTTCATCGTGACTCCCTGTAGATGCGCCCGCGAGCTTGCCGCAAACCGGCGCCCACGTCACCGGGCATCACTACGCGTCCGCTTCCGACGAAGCATGTCCGTCTTCCTCGACATGCACCTCGCCGCTGAACAGTTCGATCGCCGTCCGCGCCACCTGTCCGGTGTCGTAATAAGCGTAGGCCCCCACCCCCAGGGCGCCGACGATGGGTAGCCAGCGCGAGATGCCCTTGCCGACGGCGCGCTTGGAGATACTGACGCCGATGCGCCCGGCCAGCCGTTGCAATACCCCTGTGGCGGCGGTGCGGAATACCAGGCGGTCGCCGACGCGGATGGCCACGTCGCGGAAGGCCTGCGCGGCGGTATGGCGGAACAGGCACCAGAGCATCTGTTCCCGCCCGAGCCGGGCGGTCTTGCCATAGGCGGCGGCGATATCGCTGACCAGCTGGCCCTGGATGCGCCAGATCGCGACCAGCTCCGGCAGCACGGTCAACCATCCCAACGGACCGGGTGGCAAGGCCAGCGACCCGGCCGTCACCGCGGCCTTGTTGGCGGCCGCGCTGGCCAGGCGGCGCGCTTCTTCCTCCGCCGTGCCCTTGCTGGCGGGGGAAACGTCGCTGTCGGGAATCCGGCTGACGAACTCCAGGATGGCCTTGGCGACGGGGCTGTCGGCGCGTCCGGCGCTGGTCGCGACGATTTCCTTCGATGTCGATGTGGCGTCTCGTTTCGCCATCGGTCTCTCCACGGGTCAGGACGGGCATGGTCGCCGCGACGGCGTGAGTCGATCATGAAGCGCCGTGAAAGCTGGCAGAAAGCTACACCCGGCACAGTCGCCTCGCCCAATTCCCCCTTGGCGTGTCCGCAAGAAGATACGTTATAACATTTCGATCCTTGGAAAAATCCACGATGACCCCTGCTCGCCTCGCGCTCTGCATCGCCCTTGCCCTGTCCGCCGCACCCGTTTTCGCGACCGACGACAGGCCGCCGCCGAAGGCCACGGACCTTGGCGAGGTGGACGTGACCGCCCGGCTGGACGAAGCGCGGAACAGCCTGTCGCCCGATACGGGCAGCAGCCAGTACGTCATGGACCGGCAGACGATCCAGGCCCTGCCGCTGGGCGATTCGACGCCGTTGAACCAGGTGATCCTGCAGGCGCCGGGCGTGGTCCAGGACTCCTACGGCCAGTTGCACGTGCGCGGCGACCACGCGAACCTGCAGTACCGCATCGACGGCGTGCTGATCCCGGAAAGCATCGGCGGCTTCGGCCAGACCCTCGACGCGCGCATGATCCAGAACGTGAAGCTGCTCACGGGCGCCTTGCCCGCGCAGTACGGTGAGCGCACCGCGGCCATCGTCGACATCACCACGCGATCGCCCAAGGAAGACGGCGTCGGTGGCAGCGTCGGTATCACGGGCGGCCAGTTCGGCACGCTGAACCCGAACGCGACCCTGTTCGGCCGCAGTGGTGCATGGAGCTGGTTCCTCACGGCCAACTATCTAGAGAACGACGTCGGCATCGAAAACCCGACCGCCAGCCGCAAGCCGATCCACGACCACACCAACCAGGTGAAGGCGTTCGGCGATATCTCCTACCTGATCGACAACGACACGCGCCTGAGCTTCCTGTTCGGCGCCACCAACAACCGCTTCGAGATTCCGAACAACCCCGGCCAGACGCCGCAATTCGGCTACCTCGACGTCACCAACTTCGACTCGGCCCAGCTCAACGAGCGCCAGAAGGAAAAGACGCGCTTCGGTGTGTTGAGCCTGCAGGGCAAGATGGGCGATACGGCATATCAGGTCTCGGCGGGGCAGCGTTACAGCAGCCTGGACTTCACCCCGGACGACATCGGCGACCTGATGTTCAACGGTGTCGCTTCCGACGTGAGCCGGGCGAATCGCGCGAGCACGCTGCAAGCGGACTTCTCCACGCCACTGGGTGACAGCCACACCTTGCGCTATGGCATCTACGGCTCGTTCGAAAGGGCGAACGCCACCAACGACGCGCTCGTGTTCCCGGCCGACGCGGACGGCAACCAGACCTCCACGACGCCGCTGAACATCGTCGACGCCAGCCGCATCATCGCCCGCACCTATGCCCTCTACCTGCAGGACGAGTGGAGCATCGGCGAGAAGTGGACGGTGAACTACGGCGTCCGCGCCGACCGTTACGAAGCCTTCCGCACGGAAAGCCAGCTGAGCCCGCGCGTCGGCGTGGTATACCAGCCCACCGATAGCACCACGATCCATGCGGGCTTCTCGCGTTACTTCACTCCGCCGGCTTCCGAGATGATCAGCCCCACCTCGATCGCGAAGTTCGCCGGCACCACCAACGCATTGCCGGACAACGGCAACGACACGCCGCTGGCCGAGCGTTCCAGCTATTACGACATCGGTATCTCGCAGAAGCTGGGCGATGCGTGGACGGTCGGCCTCGACAGCTATTCGCGCCACGTGCAGCGCATCCAGGACGAAGGACAGTTCGGCACCGCGCTGGTCTATTCCACGTTCAACTACGACCAGGGCAAGGTCAAGGGCGACGAGCTCACGATCAACTACGACGGTGGCGCGCTCACCGCGTACTTCAACTTCGCGTACAACCGCTCGGTCGGCAAGCGGATTATCACCGGCCAGTACAACTTCAACCCGGACGACCTGGCCTACATCCAGGATCACTTCATCCATCTCGACCACGACCAGAAGTACACCTCGTCGGGTGGCATCAGCTACGCCTTCGCGGACTCGACGCGGATCGGCGCGGACTATCTGTTCGGCTCCGGCCTGCGCCGCGACGGCATCGTGCCGAACGGCGACACCATGCCGGCGTACTTCCAGCTCAACCTGAGCGTCTCTCGGGATTTCCATCTCACCCCGGCCGGTGCCACGCATGCGCAGCTGGCCCTGGTGAACGCGCTGGATCGCACCTACGAGATCCGCGATGGTTCGGGCATCGGCGTGGGCGCGCCCCAGTTCGGTCCGCGCCGCGGCCTGTTCCTGTCGCTGCAGCAGGATTTCTGAGGCCCCGGTTCGCTGCTTGACGCCGCCTGGGCGGGGCTTCCGTTATCCTGCGCATTCGTCTACGAATACGCATGGCATGAACGTCAACCTCCCCGCACCAGGCGCCGACGAGCGCGCCCATTCCGATCACCTCGTGGCCCTGTTGCGCGAGGAGATCGCCTCGCACGGCCCCATGCCTTTCTCGCGCTTCATGGAGCGCTGCCTGTACACACCCGGGCTGGGCTACTACAGCGCGGGCAAGGCCAAGTTCGGGGCCGAGGGCGACTTCGTCACGGCACCGGAACTAGGCACGCTGTTCGCCCGTTGCGTCGTGCGTGCCGTCGAGCCGGTACTTGGTTCACTCGGACCGGAGGCCGGGTTCCTCGAACTCGGCGGTGGCAGCGGCGCTTTCGCGGAAGCGGCCTTGCTGGCTCTCGACGCGGCCGGTCGCGTGCCACGGCGCTACATGATCCTCGAGCCGAGCGCCGACCTGCGCGAGCGCCAGCGTGAACGTCTTCGTGCCGCGCTTCCCGCCGCCTTGTTCGCGCGTGCGGCATGGCTCGACGGCCCTCCGGAAGCCGAGTGGGAAGGCGTGCTCTTCGCCAACGAGGTGATCGACGCGCTGCCGACCACGCGCTTCACGGCCCGCGATGGCGAGATCTACGAAGAGCACGTCGTCCTCGATGGCGAGGGTCGCTTCGTCCGCAGCGATCGCCCCGCCGATGCCTTGGTGGGCGGTGCCGTGCGCCATGTGGAGCGCGATCTCGGTCGTGAATTCGAAAACGGATACCGCAGCGAGATCCTGCCGCAACTGCCCTATTGGGTGCAGGCGGTGGCGGGCAGCCTGCGTCGCGGCGCGATGTTGTTCGCCGACTACGGGTATACGCGCGGCGAGTTCTATCAGCCCGAACGCACGGACGGCACCCTGCGGGCCTTCTATCGCCATCGCATGCACGGCGATGCGTTCTTCCTGCCGGGATTGCAGGACCTCACCGCGTCGGTGGACTTCACGGCTCTTGCCGAAGCGGGCAACAGCGCGGGATTCGGCGTGGCGGCGTATATGCCGCAGGCCCAATTCCTGCTCGCGGCAGGAATGCAGGAATTCTTCGAGAACGACTACCTCGCGCTTACCGACGAGGCGGCGCGCTACCGCCTCGCGCAAGAAGTGAAGAAACTCACTATGCCCGACCAGATGGGCGAGCGCTTCCAGGTCATGCTGTTCGCCAAGGGCATCGACGCGGCGGCGCTGCCCGCCGAGGTGATGGCGGCCGACCAGGGGTCGCGGTTGTAGTTCATCTGGTCTACCGCTGCGATGTTGGGGGGCGCGAACCCATCGCCGACCCTGTTGCGATAACTACGAAGCGGAACGCGGCACCGCTCTTGTGGGAGCCGACTCTGTCGGCGATAGCTACGGAGCGGGACGCGGCACGTCCGCGATCGCCTGCGCCTGGGCCTTTTTCATCGCCTCGCCAATCGCCGGCCCTTGCAGGCCCCGTTCGACGAACGCCTGCGAGGTAACCGCCGCCGCCGCCTCGCGGCAGGCGCGCAGGAAATCGGCTTGTGGATACGCGGCGTCTTCGCTTCCCAGCCGGCCACGCTTATCGGCCATGCACGCCAGCAGGAAGGTCTCCAGTCGTTCCGGACGGCGCAAGGCCCCCAGCGTATCCAGCAGGCGCAGGATCGTCGTCGGCTTCAGCTCCAGCGCCATGTGCGCGTTGAGATGATGCTTGCACACCACCTCCGCCATGAACGTGTACTCCGCCGGCACCTTCAACCGGGATGACATCGCGCGCACCGGCTCGACGCCACGTTGTTCGTGCATGATGTGGCGCGGCAGCACGTCGACGGGCGTGAGCGCCTTGCCCAGGTCGTGCGTGAGCGCGCACCAGCCGACCAGCGCATCGCCGGGAGCGAGCCTCGCGGCAGCATCGAGCACCATTTCCACATGGATGCCGGTATCGACCTCCGGATGGAATTCCGGCCGCTGCGGCACGCCGTAAAGGGCATCCACCTCGGGGAACAGCACACGCAACGCACCGCTGTCGCGCAAGACGCGAAGGAAGGCGGAAGGAGCCGGCTCGGCGAGCGCCTTTCGTGTCTCGGCCCACACGCGTTCGGGTACGAGGTGATCCACTTCCCCGTCTTCGACCATGCGCCGCATCAGCGCCATGGTTTCCTCGGCCACGGTGAAACCCAGGGGGGCATAACGGGCCGCGAAGCGCGCTACGCGCAACAAGCGCACGGGATCTTCCGCGAAGGCATCGGACACGTGGCGGAGCGTGCGCATGTGGATATCGCGGACGCCGCCAAACGGGTCCACGAGCGAACCGTCCTGGTGCCGGGCAATGGCGTTGATCGTGAGATCGCGGCGTTCGAGATCCTGCTCGACGGTCACCGACGGGTCCGCGTGGAAGGCGAAGCCGTGGTAGCCGCGGCCGGTCTTCCGTTCCGTGCGGGCCAGGGCGTATTCCTCCCTGGTTTCCCCATGCAGGAAAACGGGAAAATCCTTGCCCACGGCCTTATAGCCGGCAGCGAGCATCTCCTCGGGCGTCGCGCCCACCACGACCCAGTCGCGGTCGACCACGGGTCGGCCGAGTAATTCGTCGCGAACGGCACCGCCGACCAGATAGATGTCCATACGTCCTTTCAAGGGCGGCGCCGGCTGCGCGCTTCGTCCAGCCGGCGCTGGCGCACCGATGGGCCGAGCAGGCGTGGCAGCCAGGCGGAGAAACGCTGTGGATCGATGCCCAGCTGCGCCAGGCCGTCGACCTGGCCGACCGAATCGGTGAGCAGCGAGCGGAAGTTGTCCGGCGTGAACGGTTTGCCTGGTACGAACTGGGCCACCTGGGCCTGGAGCCGTCCCAGCGCATCAGGCATCGGCAGTACCGCGCGGCGACGGCCACGGGCATCGCGGATCGCGCGCACGATGTCGATCAGCGTCCACGTTTCCGGGCCATACAACTCGTAGGTCCGCAACACGGACGACGGGTCGACGACGGCGCGTGCGATGGCCTCGGCCACGTCGCCGACGTAGACGGGCGCCATCCTTGCCTGCGGCCGAGGCAGCGGCACCACCGGGGTCATGCGTAGCAGCTGGTCGAAGCGGCTGACGAGGCCATCGCCGGGCCCGAAGATCGTGCTCGGTTCGTAGATGGTCCAGTCGAGCGTCGAAGCTTTCACCAGCGCTTCCGCCTCGCCGCGCGCGCGTAGGTATCCGGAGTGGCCCTGTCCCGCCTTGAGCGAACTCATCAGGTGCAGGCGATGCACGCCCGTGTCCTTGCAGGCGCCGACCACGAGCCGGGTCAGCTCGGGATAGACGCGCGCGAAGGTGTTCCTGCCGCTCTCGTTGAGGATGCCGACGAGGTGGATCACGGCATCCGCGCCCGCGATATGGCGGCGCAGGGTGGGCGCATCGTAGATGTCGGCGCTGCTCACCTTGACGTTACGCCCCATGGCGCTATGGCGGCGGCCCTCGCGATTGCGCGAGAGCAGCAGCAACTCGTGCCCGTCGGCGGCGAGCCGCGGAACGAGGCTGCCTCCGACGAAGCCGGTGCCGCCGAGGATGACGATGCGCAGGGCTTTCACCGCTGCGGCTCCTGTGGCGCGGGCGACGACGATGCCTCGGCGGGAGCGGGCTCCATGACGGCGGGTGCCGTCGGTGGCGCGGCCTTCGCCACGGCGGGCGCGGGACAGGCCACCGGCTTGCGCACCGCGCCCGGCGAAGGCAGCGTGTACGTGCTGCCGAGGCGGGTCATGCGCGAGCCGATGGACAAGGCGTTGCCGTTGAGGCGCCAGTCGTAGATCACGGCGAAGGCCATCACGCGCGCGACGTATTCCCGCGTTTCCTTGTACGGAATGCTGGCGACGAACAGGTCGGGATCGAGCGTGCCACGTGCTTCCACCCACTGGTCGACCTTGTTCGGCCCGGCATTGTACGCCGCGCTGGCGAGCCACGGCGCGCCGTTGTAGCGCGCGGCCATCTGCGCGAGGTAACGCGTTCCGAGCACGATATTGGTGGTGGGTTCGTAGAGGCTGTCGCCACCGGACCACGACAGGCCGTTACGCTTGGCGACCAGCGCCGCCGTACCCGGCAGCAGCTGCATGAGGCCGCGCGCGTCGGCGCCGGAACGGGCGTCGGTCATCCATGCGCTTTCCGCGCGGATGATCGCGTAGGCCCAAGGCGCCTCGATGCCGGCTTGGCTGGCCTGTTCCACGACGCCATCCTGGCGTGCCAGCGGGAAGCGTTGTTCGTAGAGACGCAGGGCGTCGCCGGACGAGAGGCCGAACACGGCGCGGTCGTACCAGCCCTTGCGGAACGCCAGGTCGGCGGCCAATCGCTGGGTTTCCGCATCGCGGCCGGCGAGTGCGGCCGTCCATTCGCGACGGCCGAGCTTCTGCAGGCCCACGGCGTAGAGTTCGAACGCGCGGTCCAGGCCCGGATCGGCCAGCAACGCGGCTTCGCGTGTTTCGTCGGTGGCCATGCTCGAAGGGCAGATCGCATAGGCGGCGTCGATCCGGTCGGCGGCGAGGAAGCCGAAATAAGTGGCTTCCTGGGCCACCGAGCGGTAGATCGGTTGCGCCTCGCCCTTGCGGCCCAACTTTTCCAGCACGAGCGCGTGGAAATAGCGCCACTCGCCATCGTCTTTCTGCGATTCGCCGAGCGCGTCGAGCGCGGCCAGGGCGGCTTGCCAGTCCTGTCGTGCGAGGGCGACCCGCACGCGCCACTCGCGCGCGGCGTCGGTTTGCGCGCCGGGTGGCAAGGCGGCGAGGCGTTCGAGCGCCGATTCGTCGAAGTCGGTGGCGTGGAACAGTGCCAGTGCGTTCTCGATCGCACCCTTCTGCTGCTCGCTGAGGGAGAAGCGTGGTGCCAGCGTGGACCACGCCGCATCGGCCACGGTGGACTGCTTGCGCGCCATGCGCTGCAGGGCCAGCGTCACGGCCTGGCGATGGCGCGGCGTGTCGGGCCACGTGGAAGCGGCACGCAGTGCGCTGGCGGGATCGTTCAGCGCCTGGGCGATGCGCTGCGCGGCGATCGCGTCCTCCGGTGGCAACCAGGGTGCCAGCGAGGCCACCGTGCCCCCTTTGCCTGCCTCAGCGGCCGTCTGGATGCGCGTCCACAGGCGCTCGGGTGTCAGCAGCCCCTGGTCGTGCGCGGCCGCGATCACGGGATCGCAGGCGTTCGGCAGGCTGGCCTTTTTCCACAAGTCGGCAAGGTCGCGGTCGAATACCAGCGGTTCGTTGCGCGCGAGCTTCGCCTGCAGTGCGAAACAACTCAACGAGTCGCCCAGGCCGGGCTGGTACATCGCGCTGAAGGTGGTCCAGTCTTTGCGCCGCGCAAGTTCGCCCAGGAAATCGCGGCGCAGGTCGGCGGTGGGGATGAGGCCCGGATAACGGGCAAGATAGGCGTCCACGCGCGCGCGATCCAGCGTGCGCAGGTCGTGCTCCAGGGCCGCCGCTTCCAGATAGGGGAAGAGCACGTAGCCCTCCAGTCCGGCCGCCTGGGCCTTCCACGCGTCGCCGCCTTGCTGGGCCGCGGCGTAGGCCTGGCGGAAGCGGAGGCGCTGGGCTTCCGTGCCCTCCGCCGATGCGGTGAACGCGGTGACGGCGCCACAGATGGCGAGGACGACGCCGGCCAGTAGGCGGAGGGAACGGGCGGCGCGTCGCGATGCCTGGGCGTTGACCATGGGATTCCTTCACGGGTACGTACCGCATGATTGTAGGGGAAGGACGCGCGCAGGCCGGATGAACATCCTGAACGACGGGAATCGCTCTCCCGCCTGCGGGCCGTTAAGCTTGTGCCGCTCACTTTCGCTTTCGACCTGGAACGGCATGCCGCCACACACTTCCTACGCGCGGTTCGCGCGACCGCTCGCTTGGATCGTCCTCGTCCTCGCCGCCGTGTTCGGCGCGGCCTATTGGTGGTCGCTCGGGCGTCCGGTGAACCTGCCGGATTCGCCCACGGCCCGCATCGCCTGCGTGTCGTATGCACCGTTCCGCCTCGAAGGGGAGACGCCGTTCGACCCGCACGCCTTCGTCCCTCCGGAACGGATCGACGCGGATCTCAAGGCCTTGTCCACGCGTTTCGATTGCGTCCGCACCTACTCGATGAGCCAGGGCCTGGGCGCGGTGCCGGATATCGCCCGACGCTACGGCATGAAGGTGCTGATGGGCATCTGGCTCGGCCGCGATCCCGCCGCCAACGAGCGGGAGATCGAACTGGGCCTGGCGGCGGCGAGTCGCGACCACGATGCCTTGCGTGGCATCGTGGTGGGCAACGAGGTGCTCTTGCGCAACGAGCTCTCCGAGCACGCGCTGGCCGCCTATATCGAGCGGGTGAACGCGGCGACCGACGTGCCCGTCACTTATGCCGATGTCTGGGAGTTCTGGCAGAAGCATCCGGCCTTGGCCAAGGTCACCGACTACATCACGATCCACATCCTTCCGTACTGGGAAGACGAGCCGGTGGCGCCGGAGAAGGCCGTCCAGCATGTGGCCGACGTCTACCGGAAGATGAAGGCGGAGTTCCCGGGCAAGGAGATCATGATCGGCGAAACCGGCTGGCCCAGCCAGGGCCGTTCGCGGCGCAACGCCAGCGCGAGTCTCGTCAACGAGGCGCGCTACGTGCGCGAATTCCTCAACTACGCCGCCACCGTCGACATGCCCTACAACGTGATCGAGGCCTTCGACCAGCCATGGAAGCGCGACCTCGAAGGCACGGTCGGCGGCTTCTGGGGCATCTTCGACACGCAGGCCAGGCCGAAATTCGCCATGCAGGGACCCGTCGTGGAGGAACCGCGCTGGACCTGGGCGATCGCCGCGGGAGGCGTGGGCGTCCTGCTGTTCCTGCTGGCCGGTTCGATCCGGCGTCGCTGGCGCGGTGTTTCGGGCTGGTTGGCGCTTGCCCTGGCCGGTTTCGCCACCGGCACCGCGCTGGCGGCGCATGCGCGGCTACTGCTCTTCGCGTGCCGCGGCGATGTGGAATGGAGCGTGGGCATCGCCGTCGGTCTCGCCGGAGGGCTGACCGCTCTCTCGGTGGCGCGTGCGATCGCATCCCGTCTCGCCGCCCCGGTGAATCCTTCCGCCGTCGCGCCATCGCTGGTCGAGCGGCGACGACTCGGTATCGCGTGGACGGACGTGTTCACCCCGCAACGCTTCTTCTGGATGTTCGCCCTGACCCTCTACGGCATCCTGATGGTATTCAACGGCCGATACCGCGATTTTCCCATCGGCCTCTTCGCGATGCCGTGCATCGGTTTCTTCGTGCTGGCGCTGTTGCGCACGCGCGACCGCGCGCTCATGCCCTTGGTGGAAGAGCGGCTGATGGCGATCTGGCTGGTGCTGCTCGGTGCGAGCGTGGTCGTGCAGGAGACCGGCGCTAACGCCGTGTCGTGGGGATGGCTGCTGTTGAACCTCGCCCTGGCGCTACCGGTGTTGATCGCCTGGCGCAGTCGCCGCAGTCCGGCAGGAGCCGTATAACCCCGTGGGAGCCGCTTCAGCGGCGAGGGGTGCTCGCCATGACCTGGTCCGCTGCCGCGGAATCGCCGACAGGGTCGGCTCCTGCCTGGACGCGCACCAGCCGTAGCGAGCCGATCAGCAGCGCGAGCGCGCCGCCCTCGTAGCAATACAACTGCAACGCGATGACGCCCAGCGAGGCGGCTAGCACGGCGCTGAAGGTGTTTCGCCAGAACACGGCGACCAGGGCCGCCAGCACGGCGGCATAGCCGTAGCCGTAGCCGAGGAAGCCTTGCACGATGACATTGCGCGGCCCGCACCACCACGGGCCATCCTTGGCATCGCATGCATGCCCAAGGTCGGATGGCTCGATGAATCCGTAGCGCACCACCCCGGCCACGAGGGCGACAGCGACGATGATGGCCCAGGGCAGGGCGATGCGAAGGCTCGATTTCATGGTGTTCCTGTCTGGATCAATGACGCCGCACCGGACGCCTGGGCGAGGGCGATCGGCAGGCGGATCTCGGCGGCCAGTGGCAGATGATCGGAGAAGGCGCGCGGCAAGGTCCACGTGCGCTCAAGCTTGATGTCCGCCGAGGTGAGGATGTGGTCGAGGGCGCGCCGGGGTTTCCAGCTGGGGAAGGTCGGGGTCGCCACCGAGGGCGGTTGCAGCGCGGTCTTGTCGAAGAGATGACGCATCTCGAGGCTGGCCGGTTCGGTGTTGAGGTCGCCCATCAGCACCGCATGCGGATACGGTGCGAGCAGTTCCGCGATGAAAGCGAGCTGGCCCAGGCGCGCCGCGGCGCCGAGCGAGAGATGCGCGATGACCACCACCAGCGAATCGGGCCCGTGGCCAAAACGGACGAAGAGCGCGCCGCGACCCTTGATCCGGCCCGGCAGGGGATAGTCGATGACCTCGCTGGGCTCGATACGGCTCAGCAGGCCGTTGGCCGAATGCGCCACGCGTGCCATCGGCCGGTTCGGCTGATGACTCCAGTAGGGCATGCCGGCCGCTTCGGCGATGTACCGTGTCTGGTTGAGGAAACCCGAACGCAGGCTGCCGGCGTCGGCCTCCTGCAGGCCCACCACGTCGAACTCGTGAAGCAACTCCGCCAGTGAATCCAGGTTCGCCAGTTTCGTCCGGCCGGGTAGCACGGCGTTGACGCTGCGGGTGAAGTAATCGCTGTAACGCTGCACGCTCGCGCCGGCGAGGATGTTGCAGCTCAACAGGCGCAGCGTGCGCTCGGGAGCGGGCGGGGGATTCGGCGTGGCGCGGGTCATGATGCGGCGTTGGGTCTCGACTGGCCGGGAGGCCAGAGGATGCCCTCCGCCGTGTGAACGGAGGGCATCGATGGGGAAGGGCTTACTTGCCGCCCTTCAATTCCTTGTCGACCAGGAACGTCGCGACGCCGTTGAGCTCGTCGAAGTCCTTGATCTGCGCGCTGCGGTACTTGCCGTCCACGACGATGGTCGGCGTGCCGTCGATGCCCCATGCCTGGATCAGCTTGGTGTCGGCGAGGATGCGGTCGCGCGTTTCACCACTGTTGGCGGCGGCGAGGAACTTCGCCTTGTCCACGCCATGCTGGGCATACCAGTCGGCGAGTTCGTCGAGCGTGCGCAGCGGGTAATGCTCTTCGTGGATGGCCTTGAACAGCGCGGCATGCGTCGCAGGCAGGGCGTTGAGCTTCTTCGCCGCGTAATAGGCCTGTGCATACGGCAGCCAGGCGTCGTTGAACGCCGCGGGGATGGCATGGAACACCACGCCCTTGGGCAGTTCCTTCTGCAACTGCTCGGCCTTCGGTTCGTAATGCGCGCAATGGATGCAGCCGTACGAGAACACCTCGACGACCTCCACCTTGCCGTTCTTCGGATCGAGGCGTTGCGGCGCGCCGGTGGCCACGTACTGCGTGCCCTCGGTATAGGCCGGGGTGGACGCGTTGTCGGCGGGGCGCGCGCTGCAGGCCGCGGTCATGGCCAGGCCGACGAAGAGGAGCGAAAGACGCTTGAACATGGATGTCTCCGGAGTGGGTCGAGTGCGCGGTTACTTGCCCGCGGCTTCCTTGCTGACGAGCCACTGGGTGAGCTCGACCGCCTGCGGATAGCCGCCTGCGGTGATCGGGGTCAGCCGGTACTTGCCGTTGACGACGATCGTCGGCGTGCTATCGACCTCGTAGGCACGGATCAGTTCATCGGCTCGCTTCATCTTGGTGTTGATGGTGAAGGAGTTGGCCGTGGCGACGAATTCGTCGGGCTTGACGCCGTACTTGACGTAGAACTTGGCCACGTCGTCGATGGTCGGCCATGCCGACTGGGCCTTCGGCTTGCCGGACTGCTGGTCCATGATGCCGAGTTCGCCGCTCTTGAACACGGCGTCGAAGAAGGCGTCGTGGCTCTGCTTGTCGACACCGAAGGCCTGCGCGGTGAGGTAGGCGCGCTGCAGCAGCGGCCAGTTCTCATCCGGGCGGAACGAGGCGGGGGTATAGGTCATGACCGTGCCCTTGGGCAGGCTCTTGGCCAGCTCGTCCACCACGCCGTGGAACTGGAAACAGGCGGGGCAGCCGTACGAGAACACCTCGGTGACCTCGATCTTGCCGGGCGTGCTGGTCGGCTGGACCGGATCGATACGGAAGTAATGCTTGCCTTCCACCCACTTGCCGTCGTCGACGAACGGCTTCGCGGCGGGGCGGTTGTCGTCGGCGGCGCTCGCGACCGGCGCGGGTGCAGGTGCGGCGCTGCCGCTGGCGGCCGGCGCGGCCGTCGTCGCGGGCGCGGGCGTAGCCGCTGCCGTGGAGGGCGATGCCGGCGTCGTCGCCGCCGGAGCCGCGGTCGAGGCGGCGGGCGGTGCCGTGGCGCTGTCGTTGTTGCCCGAACCGCAGGCGGCGAGGCCGATCAGGGCGGCGCAGAGGAGGGGAAGGCGCATACGCATGTGGGGTCCTTTTCTTACCTTCTTAAACAGGAACGGGCCCGAAGGGGCCCGTCCGATCTTCCAACTTTAACGCCATCAGGGCGTCGCGGGTGCGGCGGCCGTCGGTTCGTTCGTGTGCAGGCCTTCGATGTAGCTGGCCACGGCCGCGATGTCCTTGTCGTCGAGCTTCTGCGCGATCGAGACCATGATCTTGGTGTGCGGGCCATCGTTCGGCGTGCCACCGTCGTGCCAGCCCTTCAGGCGCGCCTCGACGTACTTCGCATGCTGGCTGGTGAGCTGCGGATAGTGCGCTCCCGGGTTGCCGCGGCCGTCGGGGCCGTGGCACGCCATGCAGGCAGGGACGCCGCGATCGACGTCGCCCTGGCGGTAGAGCGTCTGGCCCTGTTCGACCAGCGCCTGGTCGGCCACGCCCGGCAGGGACGCCTTGCCGGCGAAGTAGGCGCCGATGTCGTGCATGTCCTGCTCGGACAACGGTTGAGCGAAGCCGACCATGATCGGGTTCATGCGCTTGCCCGACTTGAAGTCCGCCAGCTGCGCGGCGATGTACTGCTCGCTCTGGCCGGCAAGGCGCGGGTACTGCGGATCGGTCGAGTTGCCGTCGATACCGTGGCAGGCACCGCAAGCGGCCGCCTTGCCCTGGCCGGCCGTGGCATCGCCAGGCTTCAGCGCGGCGGCGGTTTCGGCCTTGGGCATGCCCGGGGTGGCCGGGTCGGCGGCCGGCTTGGCGGCGGCCGTGGCGGCCGGAGCCGGTGCGCTGGCCGGCTTGGCGGGAGTTGCGGTCTGGCCCGCGGCTGCATGCATGACGAGCAACGCGGTGATGGCAGCGGCGGCGTGCCGAAACTTCATAAGTCTCTCCAAGGGGAACTTTCCGGACCGGGACGCGTACCCTGCCGCGTCTCAACCAAAAGATTATGGGGGGCGCGGGAGAGCCCGGTCAAACCGCGTCGCGCGCGCCGCCGCGCCCGATCGCATACACTGCCGGGCCTTCGTTTCCTCGTGCCCCTCCGGCCACTTATCCATGTCCTCCAATCCCCTCAATGGCGCCCGCTTCGTGCTGGCCGCCCACGAAATCACCCAGCTCCCCTACGACCAGGGCGCCGAAGTGGCCTTCGCGGGACGCTCCAATGCGGGCAAGTCGAGCGCATTGAACGCGCTGACCGGGCACAACGGCCTGGCCAGGACCTCGAAGACGCCCGGACGCACGCAGTTGATGGTCGTGTTCGACCTGCCGCCGTTGAAGAGGGAGGGCGCCGCGCCGGTCGATGCCCGCCTGGTCGACCTGCCTGGCTACGGCTACGCCAAGGTGCCCGAGGCGATGCGCCAGCACTGGCGCGGCGAGATCGATGCCTATCTGAAGATGCGCCGCAGCCTGCGTGGCATCGTCCTGATCGTGGACATCCGCCACGAGTTGAAGGATTTCGACCGGACGATGCTCGATTTCTGCGCGGCTACCGAGCTGCCTTGCCACGTGTTGCTGACCAAGGCCGACAAGCTCTCGCGTGGGCAGGCATCGGCCGCGCTGGAGGCATTGCGCAAGGACTTCCGTGCGAACGGCGTGCCCGGCACGGCACAGGTTTTTTCCTCCACCGCGAAGACCGGCGTGGAAGAAGCGCGCGCCCGGGTGATGGAACTGCTGGCGACACCGCGACCGCACGAACTCTGAGGCGTAACGCGCCTAGGCCAGCGTCGCCATGAAGGCGGCGCACAACGCTTCCATGCCCTTGCGATCCTCGTCGTCGAAGCGCGCGACCGACGGGCTGTCGACGTCCCACACGCCGAACAGGCTGCCGTCGGCCTTCACCAGGGGCACGACGATCTCTGAATTCGATGCCGCGTCGCAGGCGATGTGGCCCTCGAACTCGTGCACGTCGCGAATCACCTGTGTTTCCCGCGTCCGCGCGGCCGTACCGCAGACACCGCGGCCCAGGGCGATGCGAATGCAGGCGGGTTTTCCCTGGAATGGCCCGACGACCAGTTCCGTGCCGTCGAACAGGTAGAAGCCGGCCCAGTTGAGGTCGGGCACGGCGTCGTAGACGAGCGCGGCGAAGTTGGCGGCATTGGCGATCGTGTTCGGCTCGCCATGCATCAGGCCCTCGGCCTGCTGGACCAGTTCGGCGTACAGGGCGGCCTTGTCGTCGGTGGCGATGGCCTTGGTTTCGAACATGGCGGTTCCTGGAGCGATTCGTGGACGAAGCGGTGTATGGTGCCACGTCCCATGTTCCGCAAGGCTGTTGCACGATGTCGCGCCATATCTTCGTCGCCGGTACCGACACAGGTATCGGCAAGACGCACGCCGCCCAGGCCCTCGTCCACGCCTTCCGCAGGGTGGGTGAGCGCGTAGCGGGCATGAAACCCGTGGCCAGCGGTTCCGCGCGAGGCCCGGAAGGCATGCGCAACCAGGATGCCCTCGACTTGCAGGCCGCCAGCGCACCGCCTCCCGCCTACGAACGGGTCAACCCCGTGGCGCTGGAAGAAGCTGTCGCGCCGCACCTGGCCGCCATGCGCGCCGGGCGTGCCATCGACTGGCCGCCGCTCGATGCCGCCTTCCAGTCGCTGACGCGTGACTATGACCGCGTCGTGGTCGAAGGCGTGGGTGGCTGGATGGTGCCGCTGGCAACAGGCATGTCGACTGAAGACATCCCTTCACGCTGGGGCCTGCCCGTGGTGCTGGTGGTCGGTGTGCGCCTGGGTTGCATCAGCCATGCGCGCCTCACGGCACGGGCCATCCAGGCCGACGGTCGTCGGCTGGCGGGATGGATCGCCAATGTGATCGAGCCGACGATGCCCCTGCTGGAGGAAAACATCCAGACGTTGCGCGACTATCTGCCGGCACCCTGCCTGGGTGTGTTGCCCTACCGCGTGGCGCCTGCCGATGCGGCCGTTCTCCTCGACCTCGGTCCGTTGGGCTGACGGCACCTTCACGCGTTTCATCCTAACTAGTCGGGTCATGACCACCTACTATCTTTCCGTCAAGGACATGAGCAAGGCGAAGGGCCCGGACCCGGAGCTTTCCTTCGAAGGCATCGGCCCGGAGAAACTGGCCTCCGACATCGCCGATGCGATGCGCAGCGACAACCTGTTCCAGCGCTGGCGCGCCAAGCAGCCGGAGCCGGACGAGGTCGATCCGGGCCTCGGGGTGACGGATGCTTCCGCCTCCGCCACGGGCGAACTCTCGAACGACCGCACCGACGTCAAGCTGACCACCTCGTTGCCCATGAGGATCGTGAAGCACCGCCTGAACCTCCTGATCGGATCGAGCTGGGAGCTTCGCGACACCCGGTAAGACATCGCCGACCCTGTCGGCGATAGAACGCCCTGACGGATGGCGGTTGTTCCGGATACGCCACCACGGCTAGAGTCGGTCACTTTCACCGTCAGGGGATACCTCGACCATGCTCAAGGTCCGCACACTCGTGATCGCCACTTCGATCGCTCTCACCGCCGCTTGTTCGTCGTCCAACGAGGCCGACAAGGCCGCCGCGCCCGCTTCGCCGGGAAGCGCGCCCGCGCCCACGACGACCGCGGCGTCCACCGCGCACGAGAACCCGTTGCTGACCCAGAGTTCGCTGCCGTTCCAGGCACCGCCGTTCGACAAGATCGTGGATGCGGATTTCCAGCCGGCGCTGGAAGAAGGCATGAAGCAGCAGCTGGCCGAGGTCGAGGCGATCGCCAACGCGCCCGGGGAGCCCACGTTCGAGAACACCATCGTCGCCCTGGAGAAAACGGGCGTCCTGCTCAAGCGCGTCGAGAACGTGTTCAGCACGCTTACCGGTGCCAACACCAACGACACCTTGCAGAAGGTCGAGGAAGAGGAGTCGCCGAAGCTCGCCGCGCACAGCGATGCGATCTACCTCAACGACAAGCTGTTCAAGCGGGTGGAAGCGCTCTACGAGAAGCGTGCTTCGCTGAACCTCGATCCGGAATCCGCCCGTCTCCTCCAGGTGACCTACGACGATTTCGTTCATGAGGGCGCGAAGCTTTCCGAAGCGGACAAGGACAAGCTCAAGGAGTTGAACAAGGAAGAGTCGACGCTCAGCACGAAATTCACCAACCAGCTGCTGGCCGCGACCAAGGCCGCCGCCCTGGTGGCCGACGACAGGAAGGCGCTCGACGGCATGTCCGATGCCGACATCGAAGCCGCGGCGGCGGCCGCCAAGGATCGCCAACTCGACGGCAAGTTCGTGGTGACCTTGCAGAACACGACACAGCAGCCGGCGTTGCAGGCGATGAACGACCGGGCTACGCGCGAGAAATTGTTCAAGGCCTCGTGGGAACGTGCCGAGCACGGCGACGCCAACGACACGCGGCAGATCATCACGCGCATCGCGCAGTTGCGCGCCGATCGCGCGAAGCTGCTCGGGTTTCCGAACTACGCGGCATGGAAGCTCGACGACCAGATGGCGAAGACGCCTGAAGCCGCCGAGAAGTTCATGGAACGCCTGGCGCCCGCCGCCGTCGCCCGCGCGACGGCTGAATCGAAGGATATCCAGCAAGTGATCGACCAGGAGAAGGGCGGTTTCACGGTCCAGGCCTGGGATTGGGACCATTACGCCGAGAAGGTGCGCAAGGCCAGGTACGACCTGGACGAAGCGCAGATCAAGCCGTATTTCGAGCTCGACAACGTGCTGCAGAACGGCGTGTTCTACGCGGCCACCCAGCTCTACGGCATCACCTTCAAGGAGCGCAAGGACATTCCGGTGTGGCAGCCGGACGTGCGCGTGTTCGAGGTGTTCGACAAGGACGGTACCTCGATGGCGCTGTTCTATTGCGATTATTTCAAGCGCGACAACAAGAACGGCGGCGCGTGGATGAGCAACCTCGTCGACCAGTCGAAGCTGTTCGGTACCAAGCCGGTGGTGTACAACGTCGCCAACTTTACCAAGCCGGCCGCGGGCCAGCCGGCGCTGCTTTCGTTCGACGACGTGACCACGATGTTCCATGAGTTCGGTCACGCCTTGCATGGCCTGTTCGCCGATGCGCAATACCCGTCGCTTTCCGGCACCAGCACCGCGCGCGACTTCGTCGAGTTTCCCTCGCAGTTGAACGAACAGTGGGCATCCGATCCGCAGGTGTTCGCCCATTACGCGAAGCACTACCAGACCGGCGCGCCCATGCCGGCCGAGCTGGTGGAGAAGATCAAGAAGGCGCGCAGCTTCAACCAGGGTTACGCGATGAGCGAGTTGATCTCCGCCGCCCTGCTGGATATGCGCTGGCACATGCTGCCGCCTGGCGGCGCCAAGCAGGACGTGGACGCGTTCGAAGCCGACGCGCTGAAGCACGCGGGCTTCACGCTGCCGCAGGTGCCTCCCCGCTATCGCTCGAGCTACTTCCAGCACATCTGGGGCAATGGTTACGCTGCCGGCTACTACGCCTACCTGTGGACGCAGATGCTCGATTCCGATGCCTTCCAGTGGTTCAAGGAGCACGGCGGACTCACCCGCGAGAACGGTCAGGTCTTCCGCGACAAGATTCTTTCCCGGGGTAATACCGTCGAACTGGGCAAGCTCTACCGCGATTTCCGCGGCAAGGACCCGAGCATCGAGCCGATGCTCAAGGATCGCGGGTTGAAGTAAGTTCCGATCCACGTCGATATGAGAAAGGGCCCCGAGGGGCCCTTTCCTTATCTGGATCGAAGCATCACCTCGTCGATGCGCAGCTTTCCGCCCGTCCAGCGTATGCCCTGCAGGTTCGAACCTCTCGGAGCCGTGAACGACAGGCGTTGCGGCCCGCCCGCCGGATCGACGCGAATCGAGTGCAGTATGGTGAGATCGCCGGCGCCGAGGAACTCGATCGTGGCGGGCTCGCCCGACGGATCGGGTACGACGGTAAGATCGAAGGAGTTGCGCTCCGTGCGATACATCAGGACGGCATCGTTGCCCGTCGCCGCGGTGCTGCTCAGCACCTGTCCCGAGGTATTCCCATCGCTCGCGGGTGTGATTTCCAATCCGCTGGAATTGGCGAGGATCATGTAGTGATCCTGGTTGATCAAGCCCTGTAGCGGGCCCGAAGGGGTCTCATCGAAGTCGATCAGCGTACCGTCGGTAATGGGGGGCGAATGCATTTCGACGCCGTCGATGTACGCGCCGCGCTGCAATTGCAGTGAAAGCCTGTTGAAGACTTGCCCTTCCGGGACGCTCATGGTGAGCCGCTGCCGGTTGCCCGTCGTACCGTGCCGGAGTGCGAGCGACTGACGCTCCAGCTCATTGGTATAGAGGGTGGCGGTGGATGCGAGTGCCGGCGCGCCAGGTGGCAAGACGACGGTGAATGCCACGCTTCGCAGCGGTTTGTCGAACTGAATGTCGACCGAAGCGGTCCCGGCCCGTTCCACACCGCCTAATGCAAGACCGTAGGCGAGGTCGTCCGGCTGTTCGACGGGCTTGATGACAGCGGCACCGTCATGCATGGCCGCGATGCGGAAATGTTCGAGCTTGAGTTCGTCGCCCGGTTGAATGATGCCGGCACGGGCCTGGTCGAAGGTTTCGAGATCGACGCCGCGCGCAGACCATGCGGTGCCTGGAGCGAGTGCGATGAATGCCGGAACGATTGCGGATAGTAGATTGCGTTTCAATTCATTCCTCCCTGGAATGTCAGTGCGGCCTCAATGGCCGCGCGCAGCATAGCAGCGCGCGCAGAGGAGTACGGCTGACAAGGGCACGAATGCAAGTTGGGATTGTGCTTTACGCCGCTCAGGGCGACAGCGAGATCCTCGCGATTTGTATGAGCCCGCCACGCCATGCGATGCCTTGCAACTCGCACAGGGGATCGGCGTGGTATTCAATCGTCGTCCACAGGCTGCCGCGAGTGTCGCCACGACTGCCCCTTGGGCGCATGAGGTTGATGGCCTGCACTTCGTCGAAGCGCCGATGCTCGAGTAGCCCGATATGCACATCCCCCGTGTTACCCACGGTACGCAATGTGCAGCGCACGCGCCCGTACGCATGCCGGAAGATCAGGCGGCAGTCGTTCGAGGAACTACGCCGGCCGGTCAGTACGTTGCCGTCGTCGGATTGCTCGATGATCGCGTCGGCCTCGCCCGCGACGATCACGAGCGCGGGCAGCGCGAGCATCTCTCCCGCCCTGACGAGGCCGAGGTGTTCATCGCCGAAGTGCTGCTCGATCGCGCAAGGGCCAAGCACGCCTCCGTGGCCTTCGAGCAACGAACGCAGGCGAGGATCGTCCCATGAGTGGGTCTTTCCGCCTCGGTCCATCCGGCCGGCCGGGGCTCCCGGCAAAGCATTCCTTGAACCCGTCGATGACACGGGCGTGATCCGTAGTGGCAACGTCATGTCGCAACCCTCCTTGGTGAACCACTAGCTAAGCAAGGTGCTTGTGCACCTCGCAATACGCCTTATGGCGTAGGCGTGCCGGAGGGCCGGTCAATGATAGGGCTGATCGGGAATGGCTACCGACGGATTGCATTCGGCGGTTTCGGTATTCTCGAGCCCGACGTACGGACGGTCAGGCTCAAGGTTCCATGTCGGCTTGTCGGGGAAAAGTTTCACGTGGCATTCCAGCTGGTTCATCGACCCGAAGAGGTTGCTGGTAAGGCGTGGGTTGCTACCGAATTTCTCGATGGCCTCCAGGATCAGCGAATCGATCTCGGCACCGACGACCTTGCGCCCGCAGTCGGTCGGCGTGATCTCCAGCACGGGCCCGTATTCATCGAGGCTCCACACGCCATTCAAGATATACGGCGGTGGGCAGTCGCTGGTAGCGGGGCGCTTGACCCCGGCCTCGGCCTGCCTGGCGTCGTCATGCGTGCAGGCCGTTCCTGTGCCCAGGAAGGCAAGCGCGATGACGAGGATGCGGGCCGCATTCCATGTCCTGTTGTCCATGAGGATTCCTTTCCCTGGATGCTCGGAGTGAGCGGCCGTGATCGTAGCATTGGTGGCGCACCCGTTTCGGATCGTCGCGAAAGCCGTGTCTATTGCCGGACACGACCTTCGCCATCGCCTTGCCGAAACGGCTTAGCGATCCATGGCAGGACCGCGCCCTCATGGGCGCGGTCCTGGTAGCTTGCCAGCGTGTGTTATTCGCCGATCGTCAGCAGGGACGCGTTGCCGCCTGCGGCGGTGGTGTTGATGGTGAGCGTACGCTCACCGGCGAAGCGCAGGAGGTAATGCGGACCGCCTGCTTTGGGGCCGGTGCCCGACAGGCCCTCGCCGCCGAACGGCTGCACGCCGACCACCGCGCCGATCTGGTTGCGGTTGACGTAGCAGTTGCCCACGCGGGCGCGGCTCTGGATGTACTCGATCGTGTCGTCGATGCGGCTGTGGATGCCCAGCGTGAGGCCGAAGCCGGTGCCGTTGATCTGCTCGACGACTTTATCCAGCTCCGAACCCTTCCAGCGGATCACGTGCAGCACGGGGCCGAAGATCTCGCGGGTGAGCGTGGCCAGCGAAGGAATCTCATACGCGCGCGGGGCAAAGTACGTGCCGTGGGCGGCGGATTCCGGCAGGGCCACCTCGGCGATCTTCTTGGCCTCGCGATCCATGCGCGCGACATGGTCGACGAGGATCTGGCGAGCGTCCTCGTCGATCACCGGACCCACGTCGGTCGACAGCAGGCCCGGATCGCCGACCTTCAGTTCGGCCATCGCGCCGGAGAGCATCGCGATCACCCTGTCGGCGATGTCTTCCTGCACGAACAACACGCGAGCGGCGGAGCAACGCTGGCCGGCGGACTGGAAGGCCGAGGCGATGACATCCTTGACGATCTGCTCTGGCAGGGCCGATGAGTCGGCGATCATGGCGTTCTGGCCGCCGGTCTCGGCGACCAGGGCGGCGATCGGCGCGTTGCGCGCGGCCAGCGCGCGGTTGATCGCCCAGGCGGTTTCGGTCGAGCCGGTGAAGGCCACGCCGGCCACGCGAGGGTCGCGGGTGAGCGCGGCACCGACGGTGGCGCCGTCGCCGGGCAGGTATTGCAGGACATCGGCCGGCACGCCGGCCGCGTGCAGCAACTTCACCGCCGCGTAGCCGACCAGCGAGGTCTGTTCCGCCGGCTTGGCGATCACCGAATTGCCCGCGGCGAGCGCGGCGGCCACCTGGCCGAGGAAGATCGCCAGCGGGAAGTTCCACGGGCTGATGCACACGAACACGCCGCGGCCGTTGAGGAACAGCTGGTTGCTTTCGCCCGTGGGTCCCGGCAACTGCTCGGGCTGGCCGAACAGGCGACGCGCCATCGTGGCGTAGTAGCGCAGGAAATCGGCGGCCTCGCGGATCTCGGCGATGGCGT
Source organism: Luteibacter sp. E-22 (assembly GCF_049913125.1). Taxonomy (GTDB): domain Bacteria; phylum Pseudomonadota; class Gammaproteobacteria; order Xanthomonadales; family Rhodanobacteraceae; genus Luteibacter. The sequence goes on along the minus strand of NZ_CP183975.1, from coordinate 3,796,326 downwards.
CGGGCAAGCTCTTGCCCGCTTCGCGCACGCACAGCGCGATGAACTCGGCGCGGTTGTGCTCCAGTTGCTCGGCGGCGTGTTCGAGGATGGCGGCGCGGCTCGCGGCCGGAAGGCGGTCCCAGCCCGGCTGCGCTTTCACGGCGGCGGACAGGGCCTGGTCGACCAGGGCCGGATCGGCGTTTTCGACGGTACCGATGATGCGGCGGCGATCCGACGGATCGGTGACTTCGACCTTCGCCCCGCCGCTGCCACCGCCGGCGACCAGGGGTGCCGCGGTCCAGGGGCCGCTGTGCTTGTTGACGGCGTCGGCGAGTTCGTTGAGCTCGTTGTCGTTAGCGAAGTTCATGCCCATGGAGTTCTTCCGAAGTTCACCGTAGAGATTGACCGGCAAGGGGATGCGGGGGTGGGGAATGGAGGCGAAGGCGCGCACCGTTTCGCACGGATCGGCGACGAGGTCGCGTACCGGCACGCTCTCGTCGACCACGCGATTGACGAAGCTGGTGTTGGCGCCGTTCTCGAGCAGACGGCGGACCAGGTAGGGAAGCAGGTCCTCATGGCTGCCGACCGGCGCGTAGACGCGACAGGGCACGTTGAGCTTGTCCTTGCCGATCACCTCGGCGTAGAGGTCGGCGCCCATGCCATGCAGGCGCTGGTTCTCGTACGGACGGCCCTGCGCGATGTGGTGGATCGCGGCGATGGTGTGCGCGTTGTGCGTGGCGAACTGCGGGTACACGGCGTCGCCACCGGCGGCAAACAGGCGCCGTGCGCAGGCGAGGTAGGAGACGTCGGTGTTCGGCTTGCGCGTGTAGACCGGGTACCCGGAGAGGCCGTTCTCCTGGGCGCGCTTGATCTCCGCGTCCCAGTAGGCGCCCTTCACCAGGCGCACGAACCAGCGGCGGCCGGTGGCGCGGGCCTTCTCGGTGACCCAGTCGATCACGAAGGGCGCGCGCTTCTGGTAGGCCTGGATGACGATGCCCAGGCCATTCCAGCCTTCGAGCGACGGATGCTCGAAGACATCGCCGATGATGTCGAGCGAGAGTTCGAGGCGATCGGTTTCCTCGGCATCCACCGATAGCGCGATGCCGTTCTTGAAGGCCAGCTGCGAGAGTTCGAGCAGCTTCGCGCCCAGTTCGGCGCGGGCACGGGCGCGGTTGGCCACCTCGTAGCGCGGGTGCAGCGCCGAGAGCTTCACCGAGATCGACGGGGCTTCCAGGTTGTTCGGGAACGGGCCGCGTGCGCCGAGCGCGTTGATCGCGTCGCGGTAGTCCTGCTGGTAGCGCTCCGCGGTGGCCTGGGTGAGCGCGGATTCGCCGAGCATGTCGTACGAATAGCGATAGACCGCGTGCTCCTTCTCGGCGGAGCGGTCGAGCGCTTCCTTGATGGTGCGGCCCATCACGAACTGGTGGCCCATGATCCGCATGGCCTGGCGCACCGCGAGGCGCACCACGGGCTCGCCCGCGCGGCCGACGAGGCGGCGCAGGGCGGAGCTGAAGTCGTGGCGGGTTTCCTCGGCGAGGTTCACCAGGTGGCCGGTGAGCATCAGGCCCCAGGTGGAGGCGTTGACGAACAGCGACTCGCTGCGGCCCAGGTGCTTCTTCCAGTCCGCCTCGCCCAGCTTGTCGCGGATGAGCTTGTCGGCCGTGGCCTTATCGGGAATGCGCAGCAGCGCCTCGGCGACGCACATCAGCAGCACGCCTTCCTCGGAGGAAAGGTCGTACTGGCGCATGAAAGACTCGACCGCGCTCTGGTCCTTGGCCCGCGCGCGGACGCGCGTGACCAGGCCCGCGGCGACGTCGATCACGTGCTCGCGCTCGGTCGGGGGCAGGGTGGCCTGGGCCAGCAGGTCGTTGACGGCCTCGGTTTCGTCGCGCAGCCAGGCGGCCGTGATGCGCGCACGCGCCGGCTCGGCGCCGGTCGGGAGTTCGGAACGAAGGATGGTGGGATTCACTTGAGGCATTGGGGGCGGGGGAGACCGCCCATTGTAGGGTTCCCGGCCCTTCGTGTGTTATTGCGGTGCGGTGCGCCGGGGCGTCCGCGCATGCCGGGTGCGACAACGCGCCGTCTTCCAACCTTGCCGCTTCCTGACTAGCGCCCTATCATCCCAACGTTCCAGGCACGCCGGGTCCCCATGATCGTGCTTCGACCGACCGTCGCGGGTCAGCCGCGCGTGTTGTGGCTCAGGCCCAACCGTGCGTTGGACAAGCGCGGTCTGCGTCGACTGATCATCGGCCTGGCGGCGATGGCCCTGGCGACGGCGTCACTCGGTGCGTGGCAGGGGAATGTGTTCGCTCCCGTGTTCGCCCTGGTGGAGGCCTTCGTCGTGGGGTTCGCGCTTGGCGCGGCCTGGCGGGCCGGCGGCAGGGGTGAACGTATCGCGATAGGGCCGGATATGCTGGAGGTTCGTGCCGTGCCGGGACACCGGACGGTCCGGTTCCAGACGTACTGGTTGAAGGTAGGGCTGGCACCGGGAGACGGGCGAAAGCGTCTGTTGCTCACGTCGCACGGCAACGAGCTGGAAATCGGCGCCTTCCTTGGGGAAGAGGAAAGGGTCGAGGCGTCAAGGAAACTCATGGTGCTGCTGTCCGAAGTTTCCGGCCAGAGGCGCAGGTAGGTTCAACAAAGGTGCAAGACATGACATCTGGCGGCATCGGACGATCGGTATCGGCGTGGGCGGCGGGCGCCTTCGCGCTGTTCGGAGGGACGGCCTGGGCCAACCCGGAACCGAACCAGCTGAACATGACCAAGGGCGCCGCGGAATGGTCGCCCTACGCCATGCACATGGTGGCCCTGTGGGTCTGCGTGGTCATCGGCATCGTCGTCTTCGGCGCCATGTTCGTGGCCATGTTCCGCTTCCGTAAGTCGCGCGGCGCCGTGGCCGAGAAGTGGTCGCACAGCACCAAGCTCGAAGTGGTCTGGACCGTCGTCCCGGTCATCATCCTGATCTTCCTGGCCCACCTGGCCACCGGTGGCCTCACCTCGTTCGCCGACACCACCAACGCCGAGATGACCATCAAGGTCACCGGTTACCAGTGGAAGTGGCGCTACGACTACGTGGACTACAAGGGCAAGGGCGTCGACCAGGTCGGCTTCATGTCGAAGCTGGAAGAGACCTCCGACCGTACCCGCCAGCTCAAGTCCAACCTCGATCCGGACAAGATCCAGGTCGACGGCTACCAGACCTACCTGTTGGACGTGGACAAGCCCCTCGTGGTCCCGGTCGGCACCAAGATCCGCTTCATCATCGTCGGCGGCGACGTCATCCACTCCTGGTGGGTGCCGGCGCTGGGCTGGAAGATGGACGCGATCCCGGGCATCGCCAACGCGGCCTGGACCAAGATCAAGGAGCCCGGTGTCTACCGCGGCCAGTGCGCCGAACTTTGCGGCCAGGACCACGGCTTCATGCCGATCGTGGTCAAGGCCGTACCCAAGGCCGAATTCGAACAGTGGCTGGCGACGCAGGAAGACGAGGCCAAGGTACGCAAGGCCGCGCAGACCGCCCAGAACGCTCCCGCCCCGGCCCCCCAGGGTTAACCCGCTTACGTTTTAAGGTAGAGGTGCAAGGCCATGGCGCACGCAGCCACCCACGACCACCACGATCACCATGGAGCCCCGAAGGGGTTCTTCCAGCGATGGGTGATGTCCACGAACCACAAGGACATCGGTACGCTGTACCTGATCTTCTCGCTGACGATGTTCTTCATCGGCGGCGCTTTCGCGATGGTTATCCGCGCGGAACTGTTCAAGCCGGGCATGCAGCTCGTGCAGCCGTATTTCTTCAACGAAATGACGACGATGCACGCGCTGGTGATGATCTTCGGCGCGATCATGCCCTCGTTCGTGGGCCTGGCGAACTGGATGATCCCGCTCATGGTCGGCGCGCCCGACATGGCGCTGCCGCGCATGAACAACCTGTCCTTCTGGATCATGCCGTTCGCGTTCATCCTGTTGCTGTCGACGCTGTTCATGCCGGGCGGCGGCCCCGCCGGCGGCTGGACGATGTACCCGCCGCTGTCCTTGCAGGGTGAGTCCATCGCGTACACCATCTTCGCCGTCCACCTCATGGGCATCAGCTCGATCATGGGCGCGATCAACATCATCGCGACCATCCTCAACATGCGCGCCCCGGGCATGGACCTGCTGAAGATGCCCGTGTTCGTGTGGAGCTGGCTCATCACGGCGTTCCTGCTGATCGCGGTGATGCCGGTGCTCGCCGGCGCGGTCACCATGCTGCTGACCGACAAGTATTTCCACACCAACTTCTTCAATGCCGCCGGCGGCGGCGACCCGGTGCTGTTCCAGCACATCTTCTGGTTCTTCGGGCATCCCGAGGTCTACATCATGATCCTGCCCGCGTTCGGGATCATCTCGGAGATCATTCCCACCTTCGCCCGCAAGCCGATCTTCGGCTATCGCGCGATGGTGTTCGCCATCGCCTCCATCGCCTTCCTCTCGTTCATCGTCTGGGCGCACCACATGTTCGCCGTGGGCCTGCCGATGGGCGCGGAGATCTTCTTCATGTACGCGACGATGCTGATCGCGGTGCCGACGGGCGTGAAGGTCTTCAACTGGGTCTCCACGATGTGGGGCGGCTCGATGACCTTCGAGACGCCGATGCTGTTCTCGATCGCCTTCGTGATCCTGTTCACCATCGGCGGCTTCTCGGGCCTGATGCTCGCCCTGGCCCCGGCCGACTTCCAGTACCACGACACCTACTTCGTCGTGGCCCACTTCCACTACGTGCTGGTGACCGGCGCCGCCTTCTCGATCATGGCCGCCGCGTATTACTGGATTCCGAAGTGGTCGGGCAACATGTACAGCGAGACCTGGGGCAAGATCCACTTCTGGTCCAGCGTGATCTCGGTCAACGTGCTGTTCTTCCCGCAGCACTTCCTGGGACTTGCCGGCATGCCCCGCCGCATTCCCGACTACAACGTGGCCTTCGCCAACTTCAACATGATCAGCTCGATCGGCGGCTTCTGGTTCGGCGCCTCGCAGCTGATCTTCCTGGGCGTGGTCATCCATTGCGTGTTCTTCTCCAAGAAGAAGGCCGCCGACCGCTCGTGGGAAGGCGCCAAGGGCCTGGAATGGACCGTGCCGTCGCCGGCGCCGTTCCACACCTTCGACGTGCCGCCGGTCATCCACGACGACGAGCTCGCCCACGGCAACACGGAACACTGATCGATGCAGGACATCACGGACGTCGAGATCGGGGCGCGCCGCAAGCGCGCCCGCCGTACGGCACTCATCGCAGGCGGTTTCGCGGTGGCGGTGTTCCTGCTCTCGATCGTGCAGATGCTGAAGGTCTGACCGGCTAAAACAAGCGATATCCACGGGAAACCACCATGGGTCACCAGCAACAAGACGTCTATTTCGTACCGAGCAAGAGCTACTGGCCGATCGTGGCAGCGGTTTCCATGTTCGTCACCGTGTTCGGTGCCGCGCACTGGCTGAACGCGCAGCCCGGCGAGGGTGGCTTCGGCAAGCCGCTGTTCTGGGTCGGCATCGCCATGATCCTGGGCATGTTCTTCGGCTGGTTCCGTTCGGTGATCAACGAATCGCTGGCCGGCAACTACAACGGCCAGGTGGACCGCTCGTTCCGCATGGGCATGATGTGGTTCATCTTCTCCGAAGTGATGTTCTTCGGTGCCTTCTTCGGCGCGCTGTTCTACGCTCGCCTCTTCGCGGTGCCCTGGCTGGGTGGCGAGGGCCACGGCGTGCTCACTCACCAGTTCGTCTGGCAGGGCTATGAAGCCGCGTGGGGCGCCAGCGGTGGCGGCGGTCCGGAGAAGATCGGCGGCTCGTTCCAGACCATTCCGGCATGGGGCCTGCCCCTGCTCAATACGCTGATCCTGCTGTCGTCCGGCGTGACCATCACCATCGCGCACCACGCGCTGAAGGCGGGCCACCGTAAGGCGCTGCTGATCGGCCTCGGCGCCACCGTGCTGCTGGGCTGCCTGTTCCTGTGGTTCCAGGCGCACGAATATGCGGAAGCCTACGAGCACTTCAACCTCACGCTTGGCAGCGGTGTCTACGGCGCCACGTTCTTCATGCTCACCGGGTTCCACGGCATGCACGTGACCCTCGGCACGATCATGCTGGCGATCATCTGGGTGCGCTGCGCGAAGGGCCACTTCTCCAAGGACGACCACTTCGGCTTCGAAGCGGTCGCGTGGTACTGGCATTTCGTCGACGTGGTCTGGCTGGCGCTGTTCCTCTTCGTCTACGTGCTCTGACCGGCGTTCAACGAAGAAACAGGCGATAGGCCGGGTTGGCGGTTTCCTCGCGATAGGGGTAGCCGAGCCGGTCGAGGAACCGGGTCAGCGCGGCATCGTCCGCGCCGGCCTGGATGCCGACCAGGGTGGAACTGCAGTCGGCGCCCTGATTCCGGTAATGGAACAGGCTGATGTTCCATTCCGGCGACATCGAGCGGAGAAAGCGCATCAGCGCGCCGGGGCGTTCGGGGAACTCGAAGCGGAATAGCCGTTCGCCTTGCGCATCCGTCGAGCGACCGCCGACCATGTGTCGGATGTGCTGGGTCGCGAGTTCGTCGCCGCCCAGGTTGACGACGGAGAAACCGGCGGCCTCGAAGGTCGCGGCCAGGGGTGCTTCTTCGGCCCTGTCGTCGATCTGCAAGCCCACGAAGATCCGTGCCTTGTCGTCCGTTCCCAGGCGATAGTTGAACTCGGTGACGTTGCGCTCGCCCACCAGTTCGCAGAAGTGCAGGAAACTGCCGCGCTCCTCGGGGATGCTGACGGCGAAGATGGCTTCGCGCGATTCACCCACGGCGGCGCGTTCGGCGATGAAGCGAATGCGATCGATGTTGAGGTTGGCACCCGAAGTGATCGCCACCAGCGTGAACCGCCGCGCCCCGGCTTGCGATGCATATCGGCGCGCTCCCGCCACGGCCAGCGCGCCTGCCGGCTCGACGAAACGCCGCGTGTCCTTGTAGATGTCCTTGATGGCCAGGCAGACTTCGTCGGTATCGACGAGGATCACCTCGTCCAGGTAATCCCTGCACAACCGGAACGTCTCCTCGCCGACGAGCTTCACGGCTGTTCCATCGGAAAACAGGCCGACCTCCGGCAGTTCGACACGACGGCCCGCCTCGATCGATCGTGCCATCGCGCAGGAATCGTGCGTCTGCACGCCGATCACCCGGATATCCGGACGTACCATCTTCACGTAGGTCGCGACGCCGGCGGCGAGGCTGCCGCCGCCGATGGGCACGAAGATGGCGTCGATCCTGCCCTGATGCTGGCTGAGGATCTCCATGGCCACGGTACCTTGTCCCGCGATCACGTCCGGATCGTCGAAGGCGGGGATGAAGGTCATGCCCCGTTCGCGCTGGAGCGCCAATGCGTGCGCGAACGCTTCGTTGTACGACTCGCCGGCTTCCACGACCTCGACCGTCGGGCCACCGAAGCGGCGGGTGGCATCCACCTTGACGCGCGGAGCGGTCTGCGGCACGACGATGACCGCGGGTGCGCCCAATTGCGCTGCCGACCAGGCGACACCTTGCGCGTGATTACCCGCCGAGGCGGTGATGATCCCGCGTGCCAATACGTCGGCGGGAAGGCCGCTGATGCGGTTGTACGCACCGCGCAACTTGAACGACGACACCGGCTGGGTGTCTTCGCGCTTCAGCAGGATGTCGTGGCCCAGCTGCTCGGAAAGTACGGTGGCGTGCTGCAGTTCGGTACGCCGCGCGACGTCGTAGACACGCGCGTTGAGGATGCGACGGAGGTAATCGGTGGCGTCTGGGGCAGGGGCTTGCATCGAAACGTGTCTCCGGTCGAGCGGTGGGCCGGAGGCGGCTATGAAAAACCCGCCTCTGGGGGCGGGTTGTCGGTCACCTTGCGCGCGTGATTCAACCCACCATCGATGCGATGGCGATGCTAATCAGCGTAATGAGCTTGGACGGACGATTCATGGGTCGATCCTCGCCCGGTGGTGGCTCGGTGTCAACTGTTGGGAAGTCTGGATGGCTAACCCGGTTAAATCGATCTCATGCTAGGTTCGGACCTCCTGAAAAGGGGAGGTCCTGCATGAAGATGTCTCGCCTGGTCGCGCTCGCGGTGTTCGCGTGTGCCGCCACCGCGCCGCTGCACGCCACCGATGCGCCCGTTGTCAGCGGGCAGGCCCGCTTCACGGTGCTTACGCCACGCGTCATTCGCATGGAGTATTCGCCGAACGCGCAGTTCGAGGATGCGCCGTCGCTGGTCTTCGCCACGCGCGGCAGCGCGCCGGATGTGAAGGCCAGGGTCGATCATGAAAAGGGTTGGCTGGTCATCCGCACGGATGTGCTGACGCTACGCTACAAGGAGGGTTCGGGCGCGTTCACGGCCGATAACCTCAGCATCGCGTCGAAAACGACGAAGCCGACCATCGACTGGCATCCCGGGATGAAGGAAACCGCCAATCTCGGCGGCACCGCGCGCACGCTCGACCAGGTGGATGGCGAGCGTCACGCGTCGGACAACTCGTTGCTCGACCTGGGCGACGGTCTGATCTCACGCGACGGCTGGCATCTCGTCGACGATACCGGCAGCTTCGTGCTGGGCAACGAGAAACTGCCCTGGGTGCATCGCCGCGCCTGCCAGGACTGCACCGACTACACCTTCTTCGGCTACGGCCACGATTACACCGCGGCGCTGGGCGATTTCGCCCTCGTCGCCGGGCGCGAGCCGCTGCCGCCACGCTATGCCTTCGGTTACTGGTGGTCGCGCTACTGGAACTACAGCGACGACGAACTGCGCGATCTCGTCGCCCACTTCAACCGTTATGGCATTCCTCTCGACGTCCTCGTGATCGACATGGACTGGCACCGCACCGACGGTCTTTCGTGGGTGCACCCGAAGAAGGACGTCAATGGCCAGAGCATGGGCTGGACAGGCTATACGTGGAACCGCAGCCTGTTTCCCGAACCCGGGCGCCTGCTGCGTTGGCTCGGCGAGCAGGGGCTGAAGACGACGCTGAACCTGCACCCGGCGTCCGGCATCCTGCCTCACGAAGATGCTTATAAGGATTTCATGGCCGCGCTGAAGGCCGACCCGGCGAAACCGTTGCCGTTCGAAGCGACCGACGCCACTTACATGGCGGCGTACTTCAGCACGGTGCTCGATCCGCTGCACGCCATGGGCGTGAGCTTCTGGTGGCTGGACTGGCAGCAGTGGAAGGAGTCGAAGGCGATGCCGGGGCTGTCCAACACGTGGTGGCTCAACCATGTGTTCTTCACCCACATGCAGGAGCAGGACGATAAGCGCGCCTTGATCTACCACCGCTGGGGCGGCCTCGGTAACCATCGTTACCAGGTGGGCTTCTCGGGCGATTCGATCATCTCCTGGGGCTCGCTGGCTTTCCAGCCGCGCTTCACGGCCACCGCGTCCAACGTGCTGTATGGCTATTGGAGCCATGACCTGGGCGGCCACACCTTCCGTGACGAAAGCGATCCGGCCACGCGGCGCATCGATCCGGAGTTGTACATCCGCTGGATGCAGTTCGGCGCATGGAGCCCCATCATGCGTACGCACACCACCAAGAATCCGAACCTCACGAAGGAACCGTGGCGCTTCGCACCGGCGCAGTTCGATGCGCTGCGCGACACCGTGCTCACGCGTTACACCTTCTTGCCGTACACCTACACGATGGGTCGCAAGGCATACGACACGGGCGTCTCGCTGGTGCGTCCGATGTACTACGGCTGGCCCGACAACGATGAGGCTTATAAGGCGGTCGGCGAGTACATGTTCGGCGACGACCTGCTGGTCTCGCCGGTGACCGCGGCAGGCGACGCCAACGGCTTTACCACGCACGAGACGTGGTTGCCGGCGGGGAACTGGTTCGACACCACCGATGGCAGTCTCGTGAAGGGCGGCCGTACGTTCGGCGGCCGCTATCGCCTGGACGAAGTGCCGGTATTCGTGCGGGCGGGCGCGATCATTCCGACCAACACCGATCCGACGGTGAGCGTGGCCCACGATCGTGGCGCGCGCACGTTGCGTGTCTACCCGGGTGGTAACGGCAAGGCGGAGCTGTATGAGGATGCGGGAGACGACGAGGCCTACCGTGGCAACGCGTTCGCGCGCACGGCGCTTTCGTCCGAGTGGTCCAAGCAAGCGCTTCGCGTGCGGATCGCGCCCCGCGCCGGTAGCTATGCGGGCATGCCCACGTCGCGCCAGTGGTCCGTGGATGTGCTGGGCTCGGCGATGCCGGTGAGTGTCACGGTCGATGGTGTGGCGCTCACCCGTGCCGACGATGCGAAGCCCGGCACCTGGCGCCTCACCGGCAAGGACCTCACGCTGCACGTGACCCTGCCCGAGCATGGCTACGACCGGGCACAGATCGTCGAGGTAAGGTGGCCCGCGAACGCACCGGATGTGAACGGCCTTGCAGGCCGGATGCGCGACGTGCGCGAGGCGGTGGCGTGGCTGAAGGCGCACTGGCAAGACGTGAACGGCGTACCCGACGAGGTCTCGCTCGCCGCGCAGGCCGACCTCCTGATCGACTACCACCCGGAGAACTTCGCGGCGGAAGTCGCGGCGTTCCGCAAGCGCTACGCGCAATTGGACAAGACGTTGGAACAGGGTGGCGTGCCGGCCGACATGCGCGCGACGTTCAAGGTCATGTTGGGTACGAGTCACTGATCCGGCGGTGCGGTGCGGCATCGATTGCCGCACCGCAGGCAACGTGGAAGTCGCGCCTGTCCATGTGAGAGACGCTTCAGCGGCAAACGGGCTTCACTGCGACGACGACCACCGAAACGGGCTTACCCGCGCATCTCTGTGCGCCATCGACCGACATCCGCTGTCGTCTTCGCCCGTCACTCCACCTCACCTCCGATTTTCAGAATCCTTCCATATCGCCGATCCCGATAGCCCCTCTACCGTGCACGTTCATCACGATGTTCGGAGGGGAACATGTCTTACCCACGCGCCACATGGGCCATCGCCACCCATCTCGCCCTGCTGACGGGCGTCGTCCACGCCGACGAACCCGTCACGCCCTTTCCCGCGTATGTCGACGGCCACTTGGTACCCACGGCGGAAGGCGAGGTCCACCACGCGTCCGAGCAGCTCGACGACGACGTCAAGCTCGCCGCGGCCACCTACTGCGCCACACACACCAACCTCCTGGCCTGCGCGCTCAAGGGTCACGCCCTGCGCGAGGTGCCTGGCGAGGAGGGCAAGCAGAGTGCGTATTCCGTGCTCGACATCACTTTGGATGTCGAGACGGCCCAGGGAAGCCGCCAGGAGATCATCGACGGCGACATCCTGCCGGTTCGCTCGTGCCCCACCGATGCCGTGTTGATCACCGATAGCGACGTGTTCCTCGACAACCGCGATCGCGTCACCGCCACGCGCGCCGTCGCCTGCGTCTCGCCCGACGCGATTCCCAAGGCGGCCTCCTTGGGCGAGCCGGAGGAAAGCGGCGCCAACCAGTGCCCCATCGGCAACAGCCCCACCGTCGGCAACCCGATCAACCCGCTGACGATGAGCAAGATCGAGACCGTCGTCGACTACGCCGGGCCGACGGCATCGGGACTGGTCTTCGCCCGTACCTATCACAGCGGCGCGTTCTCGCTCCCATGGCGCCTTGGCAACGTCGCCGCCCGCTATCCCGCCGGGGCCCGTATCGGCGCCCGCTGGCGCCACTCCTGGGACCGCGCCTTCGTCCGCCGTCCTTATTACGACAGCCACGGACTCATCTACGGCACCGCCCTGCATCTGGTTCGCGAGGACGGCAACGAAACGCGCTTCGTCAAACAGGGCGATACCTTCGTTCCGGCCGAGGGCGAGCGCGGCACGTTGAGCGAGCGTCCCGACGGCGGCTGGACGTATACCTGGCCCGACCTCACGGCGGAGCACTATGACCCTGACGGCCGGCTGCGCTCGCGCACCGATCCCAATGGCAACATGGTCACCCTGCACTACGACGAGATCGAGGTCGGCATTGGCCTCAAGGCGACCGTGCTCGTGCGCGTGAGCGACCGCCAGGGCCGCGAGCTGCGCCTGGGTTACGACCGTCTCGGCCGCCTGGAAACCGTCGACCAACCCGACGGCGGGCGACTTCGCTACGACTACAGCGGCGACATCCTCGAAGGCCTCGACGCCGACCTGGTCAAGGTCACGTATCCAGACGGGCGTGCCGCCCATTACCTCTACGACGAACCGGCGATGGGCGGCACGCCCAACCACAAGCTCACCGGCATCGTCGGTGGCGATGGGAAGCGATTCGCGACCTTCCACTATGACACGCACAACCGCGCCATACGCTCCGGCCATGGCGGCGGCCTGGAAGAGACCCGGCTGGATGTCGATACCGACGGCAGCCGCATCACCGTCCATAAGAAAGACGTTCCGTACGCCGAGCGTTGGTCGCCCCGCTTCGTGAACGGGCAGATCCACCTGGGCGAGCGTGAGGAGCCCTTCCGCGACGAGGATCTCGTGCGCACCTTCGACTACCTCGGCGGCGGCCTCGTCGCCCGGCAGACCGACTACCTCGGCGTACCCACGACGTATCGCTACGATGCCGCGCGCCAGCTGGAGATCGAGCGCACCGAAGCCGATGGCACCTCGGTGGCGCGCACGGTGAAGACCACCTGGCATCCGGTCTTCGCCAAGCCCACGCGGATCGACAGCGGCGCGCAGTGGACCACCTTCGACTACGACGCCAGGGGCAACCTGCTCGCACAGCGCGAGGGCGGTCTGGCCGATGCGGCGGATGCCTCGGCCGGTGCATGGCCGACGGAGCGTGTCACCCGCTATACCTACGACGCGGCGGGCCGTGTCGTGACCGTCGATGGGCCCCGGGTCGGTGCCGAGGACACCACCCGCTACGCCTACCACGCCAGCGACGCTCCCGGTTGTGCCAGCGGCCCGGCCGCCTGTCCGTGGCGCCAGGGTGATCTGCACACCGTCACCGACGCGCTCGGCCACGTCGGCACCGTGCTGGCCCGCGACGGCGCCGGCCGTGTCCTGAGCAGTACCGACGTCAACGGCGTGCGTACCGACCGCAGCTACGATGCCGCCGGCCGCCCCGTGGACATCGCCGTGCGCGCCCGCCGCGACGGCAGCCCGTCGGCCCAGGACAGCGTCACCCGGTTCACTTACAACGCCAACGGCGACATCGACACGCTGACCGATCCGGACGGGGTCACCCTTACCCATCGCTACAACGCCGCCCATCGGCTGGTCGAACAGATCGATGCGCTGGGTCATCGGCGCGTGATCGAGCGGAACGGACGAGGGCTCCTCGCCAAGGACACCTACGTGCGCGCCGATGGCACGGAAGACTTCTCCCGCTCGTACGAATACGACGAGCACGGCCTGCCCCGATGGGTCACCCATCCCGGTATCGGCGCGCGGTATTACGACTACGACCCCGCCGGGCGATACATGGGCACGCATGAAGGCGTTAGTGGCGACGAGGAACACTACCGTCGCGACCCTCGGGGCCGCGTCAGCCAGATCGACTACGGGTACGAAAACGCCGGCGGCAAGGCGACGATGACCTACGATGGCGCCGACCGGGTGAAGACCGTCGTCGATCCCAAGGGGCTGTCCACCGCCTACCTTCGCAACGGCCTGGGCGATCTGCTCTGGCAACGCAGCCCGGACACGGGCGATACCGCCATCGAGCACGACGCCAGCGGCCAGCCCGTGAAGGAAACCCCCGCCGACGGTCGCCAGGTACAGCGTGCTTACGATGCGCTCGGCCGCGTCACCACGCTCACCTACAGCGATGCCACGGTCACCACCTTCACCTACGACACGCCGCCGGCCGACTGTCCCGCCGAGGCGACCTTCGCCGTCGGCCGTCTGGGCACGGTGACCGACCGGGAAGGCAGCACGACGTTCTGCTACGACTTCGCCGGACGCATTGCGAAGAAGACGCAGGTCACCCATGGCGTCCGTCTGGCGCTGCGTTACGCCTACACGGCGGCGGGCCGACTGGCGGCCATCACCTATCCCGATGGTCGGCAGGTGACCTATCGGCGTGACGGCGCGGGCCGCGTGACCGGCGTCGATACCCAGACCGCCGGGAACCCCATGCAGCCGATCCTCGCCGACGTCCACCATGACGCCCCGGGGCACGTCATCGGTTGGACCGCTGGCACGCGGACCGTCCAGCGGCTCTACCACCTCAGTGGCAAACCGGCCGACGTGCACGACGGACGCAACGATGGGTTCAAGGCCAAGCTGACCTACGACACCACCACCTTCGTCAACCAGATCACGTTGGGTTCGGCGACCTTGGAAATCTTTCCCGACGGGAACGCGCGGGTGCACGATGCCGGCTCGCTCGAATCCACGCCTGAGAATCCCTACGGCAGCATCGAGGAATACGGTTACGACAAGACCGGCAACCGGTTGTCGTGGACGACCCTGCCGTTCTCGTTCCGGCGCTATACCTACGCCACCGACAGCCACCATCTGCTCGTCGCGAACAAGGTCGCGCGCGAGTACGACGCCACCGGCAACACCATCCGCATCGGCGAACGCGAATTCATCTACGACGCCAGCGGCCGGATGAGTCAGGTCAAGGTCAACGGCGTGGTCGAGATGAACTACGCGTACAACCCGTTCGGCCAGCAGGTCGCGCGCTACATCGCCGGGCAGACCACCGTCTCGCTGCACGACGAGGCCGGCCACTGGCTGGGTGACTACGACGGCGCCGGCCGACCGATCCGGCACATGGTCTGGCTGGACGACCTGCCCGTCGCCGCGCTCGACGGCGACGCCATCCGCGATATCCAGGCCGATCATCTCGGCACGCCACGCGTCGTCATCGACCGGGCCACCGACAAGGCGATCTGGCACTGGCCGCTCACCGGCGATGCATTCGGCAGCACGCCGCCGAACGAGGACGTCGACAAGGACGGGACGACATATGTCTTCGACATGCGTTACCCGGGGCAGCGCTACGACGCGGTGACGGGACTATTCCAGAACGGCTGGCGCGACTACGACCCGAGCAGCGGGCGGTATGTTCAGAGTGATCCTCTGGGACTGGAGGCCGGCATGTCGACGTATGCGTATGTGCGGGGCAATCCGTATATACGGATCGATCCGTTAGGACTTTGGTCGTTTTCGTTCGAGGCGTATCTTGGATTTGGCGGTGGGATTACATTCGGTCGAGATCCGAGGAGCAATGAATGGTTCTACGGAGGAAGGCTGGGAGTAGGTGTTTCCGTCGGAGGAAGTTTGGACCCCAAAGGTGCTCGACCGGGTGCGGATGGCAAGGATTGCGCCCACGGAACGACGCTTGGCGTATTTGCACAAGGCAGCTACACGGCTGGGGTAGTCGGAGGCAATTTCTTTCAGGCGACAGCGGGAGTTCAGCTCGACAACTCGGGAAATGAGTACCTCGATCCGCCCGGTCCGTCGCATCATCTACAGCTCAATAGATACGGCATTGGACTTGGCTATTCTGTAGGCATTGAAATGATCGGCCACTAACCTGGAGCTGGCATGGTTTCTAATTTCCTTGAGATGCCGGGCTTCTTAAGACTCCTAACAGCACTCGCGTTGTTGAGTTTACTATCTGCCCTCCTGACTATCCCACCAGCGGCAATTGACTTATACGGTCATGTCATAGACGCAAAGCAATGGTGGTCAAATGGAAGCGGATGTGTCTTAGCTGCCGCTCATCTCGTTTGGGCGCTTTCTGCCATCCTCATCCTGAAAAAGATTTCCTGCGGTCGCGCATTACATATTTTTGCGTGGCTCCTGTCGGGTGCTAGTGCCTTTGTCATCGCGAAAATCAATGATGTGACTCCGCCGTCCATAGTCGAACATGTTTATCCGAGCCTGATATTTTTATCTTCTATGTCGCTAGCCATTTATCTGTATCGAAGTGAACGTGTTCGCAAATACTTTAGTCCGACACAGATTGACGGCGCGAGCAAAAGGAATCGACAGGTCTAGTGGATCGATCAATAGCAGTCCACTCAATCCGAACTTGTACCCAGGAAAGTATAGCCATCCCAAGCCGGCGTTTTCTAAGTCATGGCATCGGTGATGACTTCCATCCAGCTCGCACTTAAGTGCGTTCTTGTCAACACACGTCTGCGTGAAACGGAGCGTCCGTTATGATTTCAAGGAAGACAAACGTATTGGTGTCGCTCACGACACTTCATTTTTGCGCATATGTGTGCAGTTCGTTATCAAAAATGAGCTGCAAGTTTCCCGGTGATTGTGGACGTTCGATTGCACTGAAGACGCTGGACGTAGTTGCTTCGGTTCCGATCATTGCAATCGTTGAACTCGTCTACAGGCCGCCTCCTGCCGAACCACCATACGAATTTCACTATTGGTTGGCTGTCATCGGCCTGTTCGCTGCCTTCATTAACAGTTTTGCGGCCGGAGCTATTCTGTACCTGGTATTGAAGCTAGCGATGCCTCTTGCTCGGCGAGCGATTTTAGAGGACTACCATCAACTTGTCTTCGCGTCAGCAATCGGAACCATATGGCTATTCTGTGTTGTGATCATGACAAGTGAACTTGGCGAGTTAGGCGCGGCACTTATATTTCTTTCTGTGGTAGCTGGATTCGGATGTGTCGTGACGCGGATGACCGAAATGATGATGAAGATTGGAAGGAAATGCATTGGACAGTCGCATAAATAAGTTCGCAGCTGCGGGAGGCCCACGGCCCTTGAACCGATCTTGGAAGGGGGGATGACCTTATGGCGATATGTCGTCATCGCTGCTGGACTTCTTGCGGGTTGCTCCGGGGGAGGTGATGAAGTCGTCCGGATAGCCTCGCCCGATGGAGGCGCTGAGGCGGTGGTCATTGAGCAAGGAGGCGGGGCGACGACATCGTACTGGTATGACGTTTGTGTCGTTCCTGTGCGGGGGGAATGTACTTCTTACACAGCCACTGTGGTCCTATATGCTGCGGTGAGAAATCGAAGCGCTTATGGTGTGAATCTGCGGTGGGTGGATTCCTCTCACTTGGTGGTGGAATATGCTGGAGCAGAAAAAGTGATCCGGAAGAGCCCTCCCACTACCTCGACAAGTGGGGTTCGCGTCGATTTGAAATATGGCGTTGTTGATCCGATGGCTCCGCCTGGCGCAATGCGTCAGCGACATTAACTCCATTCAACGTTGGTAGTTCTTATCAGAAAATCGCACGTTGATGGAGGGCTCTCGGGAAGTCCTGAGAGCACCGATATCAAGGTGCGAGAATGATTGCTAAGGCACGAGCGACAGCATTCCGATGCTTGGTTCTGGTGGTCGTCGGACCCATCGCCGTTGCATCGGCAGCATTCCGCTGGACTGGCGATGACGTCGATCGCTGCCTGGATGCTGGTGGGGCATGGTCGCCTGAGAAATCGGAATGCATCCTCAAGCCTGAGGGTCTCTACTTGAACTTGATCATCATGTCCGACGCAAAGCGCACTGGTCCGCCCAGCGTTTCGTACCCTACCGTGGCAACCATGCCCGACACGCAGCGCTTGGGGCTCGAATCGCAGATGGAAGCGCTAGCCAAGGGCGGTGTCGCGGTCTTGCAGCTGGATGGGAGTGATATCTACCAGTAGCGCCTCTCGCCCCTTTCAACAGGCCACGCTCCGGTCCCCGGCACCGATTGCCGCACCGCGCCTTGGCCTTCCGGCCATGCGCGCTAGAATTGCCCGACCCCATGGGGGTGCAGCCAGCCCATGAAGATGCCCAGCGCCACCATGGCGATGAGCAGCAACGACAGGCCGATGCGGCGGGTGAGGGCCCAGACGGTGCGTTTGCTCTGTCCCTTGTCGGTCATCATGAAGAACAGGGCCTGCCCGAGGTTGAACAGCACCACCAGCAGCAGGATCACCAGCGCGTATTTGTAGATGGTTTCCACGTGACCGTTCCGCCCCATTTCGACAATCCGAGTATAGCGGTCACTTCGCAGGGTATTGCATGACCTTCCTGCGCCGTCCGACGTGGTTCGCTGTCGCACTCACCGTGGCGGGCGTGCTGGTTTTCGCGCGCCTGGGCGTCTGGCAACTGGATCGCGCGGACGAGAAGGACGAGCTCCTGCGGCGGTTCGCCGCATCGGCCGCGGCCGAAGTCGAGGATTTCGGCGCGGTGGCCGAGGTCCCGCCCGGTGACCGCTATCCGCGGGTCGACGTGCGCGGCGCTTTCGTGCCCGGTCATTACTATCTGCTCGACGACCAGACCCACGGGGGCAAGGTGGGGGTGCATGTGTACGCGCCGTTCGCCCCGCTCGGCAAGGACCCCTACCTGCTGGTCGATCTCGGCTTCCTGCCGAAGGAATCCGGCGCGAACCCCCGCTTGCCGCCCCTGCCGGCGGGGCGGACGAGCGTCCGCGGGCTGTACGTGCCGCCGCCTGGCGTGGGCATCCGCATGGGCGGCGACCGCCTGCCCTTGCAGACGGGCGCGGAGAAGACGGTCGTCTACATGGACCTGAAGGAAATCGGCGCCGACCTGGGCCGCTCGCTGTATCCTCGCGTGCTCCTGCTGGACGCCGATCCGGCGAGCATCTATACGCGCGACTGGACGCCGGGTTTCATGCCGCCGGCACGCCATCGCGCCTATGCATTCCAGTGGTTCACCTTCGCCTTCGCGGCGCTGGTGATCTTCGTCCTCCTGCACCGCAAGCGACGCTAAGTAGCGGCCCGAGAGCTCATGACCGATCCGACCGTCCGAACCACGACACCCCGCAGCGGCCGCCTCAAGCTGGTCCTGATCATGCTGGTCTTCCTCGCGCCGATCGTCGCCGCGGGGTTGCTCACCCTTTCCGGCTGGCAACCCCAGGGCAAGGGCAACGGGCAGCCGATCGTGCCGCAGCGCAGCCTTGGCGGCGTGCGCGTGGAGGTCGATGGACAGCCCTGGGCATGGCGCGATGTCGAACCGCGCCTCACCCTGGTGGCGCTGCCCGGGCCGGGTTGCGCCGTACGCTGCGTCCATACGCTGGGACTCATGCGCAATGCGCGCATCGTGCTCAACCGCAACGCCGACCGCTTGCGCCTGCTGTACCTCGGGAGCGCGCCCACGGCGGACGGGGCCGATTCGGTCATGGCCGCCTACAAGACAGGCTCCGATCCCGCGGACGCCTTCGGCGAGTTCCGTCCGACCGAGCCCGATAGCGTGGCCGCCGTGCTGGTCGAGTCCAACGCGACCGCGCTGTCGTATTACCCGGCAGGCTTCGACCCGAATGGGTTGCGCAAGGACCTGCAGAAGGTGATTCGCTGATGTCGCCGCGGTCCGTGAAGATCCTCAGGACGCTTGCGCTGCTCGCGGCGCTGTTCGCTTTTGGCGTGGTGATGTTCGGCGCCTTCGTGCGCCTGTCGAACGCGGGGCTCTCCTGCCCCGATTGGCCGACCTGCTACGGCAAGGCGACCTGGCCGGGCCATGCGCAGGACATCGCGCAGGCGAACGAAGCCTTTCCCGACCGTCCCTACGAGACGCACAAGGCCTGGCGTGAGCAGGTGCACCGCTTTCTCGCCGGCAGCCTGGGTGTGATGGTGCTGGCGATCGCACTGATCGCCGCGTGGCGCCACCGGTTCGCCGTGGCGGCGGTGTCGCTCGCGGCGGTGTTCGCCGCGGTGGGCGTGATCATGTACATGCGCGGCGAGCACGTGGTGTCGTCGTGCCTGTCGGCCCTGGCGATCGCCTTGCCGCTGGCCGCCGCGGCCAGGCTCGATCGGCCCGGGGCCTGGAAGGTCGGCGTGGCGGCACTGGCCGTCATCATCTTCCAGGCCATGCTCGGTATGTGGACGGTGACCCTGCTGTTGAAACCCATCGTGGTGATGGGCCATCTTCTCGGCGGGTTGGCGACGTTCGCCTTGTTGGCCTGGGTGGCGCTCCGCTGGTGGCGTGTCGGCACGCCGGACGACCGCTTCGCCGCCCTGCGTGTTCCGGTCGCGATCGGCATCGTCGTGCTGGTGTGCCAGATCGCCCTTGGCGGCTGGACCAGTTCGAACTACGCCGCGCTCGCATGTGGCACCGACTTCCCCAAGTGCCTTGGCCAATGGTGGCCGGAGACCGATTTCCCGCAGGCCTTCGTGCTCTGGCGCGGCATCGGTGTCAACTACGAGGGTGGCGTGCTCGACATGGCCGCGCGCAGCGCGATCCAGATCGCCCATCGCATCGGTGCCCTGGTGACCTTCTGCTACCTCGGCTGGTTGTCCCACCGTCTGGCCCGTGCCGGGCTGCGCAAGGCGGGTATCGCCGTCGCCGTGGTCCTGGTGGCCCAGGTGCTGCTCGGTATCGGCAACGTGCACCTCGGGCTGCCGCTGCCGGTGGCCACGGCGCACAATGGTGTCGCCGCGCTGTTGTTGTTCACCCTGCTGGTGGCGCTTGCCAGCACGCAGCGCCTGTCCGCGCCGGAGTCCCCTTGAGCATCCTCGGTCAATACCTCGAACTGACCAAGCCGCGCGTCGTCGCGTTGCTGGTCTTTTGCGCCATCATCGGCATGTTCCTCGCGGTGGATGCGAATGGGCAGCGCATGTTGCCCGGCTGGCACGCCGTGGTCTTCGGCACGCTGGGCATCTGGCTGGCCTCCGCGTCGGCCGCGGCGTTCAACCACCTGATCGACCAGCGCATCGACAAACTGATGACGCGGACGTCGCATCGCCCGCTGGCCACGGGCCAACTCACGCCGATGCAGGTCTTCGTGTTCGCGATGAGCCTGGGCATCGTCTCGATGCTGGTCCTCGTGTTCCTGGTGAACATGCTCACGGCGGTGCTCACCTTCTTCTCGCTGATCGGCTACGCGGTGATCTATACCGCCTACCTGAAGCGCGCGACGCCGCAGAACATCGTCATCGGCGGCATTGCCGGCGCGGCACCGCCCATGCTCGGCTGGACCGCCGTCACCGGTTCGCTGCATCCGTATGCGTTGCAGTTACTGCTCATCATCTTCGTCTGGACGCCACCCCATTTCTGGGCGCTGGCGATCTTCCGCGTCGAGGATTACTCGCGCGCGCAGGTACCGATGCTGCCGGTGACCCACGGTGTCACCTACACACGTTGGCACATCCTGTTCTATACGATCCTGCTTTTCGTGGTGACGCTGCTGCCGTTCTTCACCGGCATGAGCGGGTTGATCTACCTGTTCGGCGCGGTGGTGCTTGGTGCGGGTTTCCTCTGGTACGCGGTTCGCATGCTGAATCCGCCCGACGATCTCTTCGCGATGAAGATGTTCAACTATTCCATCGTCTACCTGATGGTGTTGTTCGCCTTCCTGCTGGCCGACCACTGGCTGGTCGACCCGGTCATCCAGACCGGCTTCCGCTTCGAACCGGTCGCCTGATCTACAGCGCTACCTGCAGCCAGTTCGCAACGGCGGCGGGATGTTCAAGGTGCAGGTGGTGGCCGCCGTCCATGTGCGTGACCTTGATGTCCGCCACGCAGTCGATGCGTACCTGCATCGCCTCGGGTTCGAGGTAGGGCGCGTGCGGGCGGGCGAGCAGCAGTGACGTCGGCGCCGCGAGGCCCAGCAGCAAGGCCATGATCTGCGTCTCCGCCAGGCGGATCGGCGTGGGCCGGGACAGGCGTGGATCGCTGCGCCAGCTGTAGCCGCCTTCGACGTCACGAAGCCCGCGCTCCACGATGTGCCGTGCGAGAGACGCGTCAAGTCCGCTCGCCAGGGCGCGGGCACGCGCGGCGTCGTCGACGGAAGGAAACACGCGCAACGGACGACTGCCTTCGGCCTTTACCGCCATCGCTTCGCGGAAGCGATCGAGCGTGCGCGAACCGTCGTCGCCGAGCGGGCCCAGGCCCTCGATGAGGGCGAGCCCGCGAATTCGTTCCGGCGCCGCGATGGCCACCATGGTCGCCACGCCGGCACCGAGCGAATGCCCGAGCAGGTGGAAGCGGGGCAGGGCGAGGGCGTCGACGGCGGCCAGCACGGCGCGAGCGTAGTCGACGTGCTGGTAAATCATGCTACCGGGGAAATGTTGCGAACCTCCGTGCCCGGGCAAGTCGAGCGCGATCACATGGAACCGCTCCGCAAGGTACGGTGCCAGCAAGGCGAAGCTGGCGGCGTTATCGAGCCAGCCGTGCAGCATCACCAGCGGTGGCGCATCCGGTTCGCCCCAACTCAGGGCCGCCAGCTCCAAGCCGGGCGTGGACACCTTCAGCTCACGCATCGCCATCGATCCGGTGAGCATGTTCCCGGGCGGCGGCCAGACGCGCCGCGGCAGCCGCGCCATCATAGTCCGGTGAGAATTCGGGCCAGCCCTGGCCATGCCGAAGGACAAGGCCAGTCAAGGCCTGCACGTGTGCCGGCGTGGCATTGAGACAGGGGATATAGCTCAACGTGTCGCCGCCCGCCTCGCGGAAGAAGTCGGCGTTCTGCATGGCGATTTCCTCCAGCGTCTCCAGGCAATCCACCGCGAAGCCCGGGCTGATCACATCGATCCGCTTGATGCCGCGCGCACCGAACGCCCTGACCGTCTCGTCCGTATAGGGATGCAGCCAGCGCTCGCGTCCCACCCGCGACTGGAAGCTGATCGGTGCCTCGTCCTCGGACAACCCCAGGGCCTCGCGAAGCAGGCGCGCCGTGGCGTGGCACTGGCAGAAGTAAGGGTCCCCGGCACGCAGGTACCGCTCCGGGATACCGTGGAAGCTCATCAGCAGCTTCTCGCCGCGACCCTTGGCAGCCCAGTGCGCGCGGACACTATCGGCCAGCGCGGCGATGTAGGTGGCCTCGTCATGATAGTCGTTGACCTGGCGAAGCTCGGGAGGCCAGCGCAGCCCCTTCACGGTGTCGGCGACCGCGTCGAACACGCTTCCCGTGGAGGTGGCCGAGTACTGCGGATACAGCGGAAGCACCAGCAGGCGGCGGACGCCCTCGCGCTGCAAGGCGGCGATGGTGCTTGCGACGTCGGGCTTGCCGTAGCGCATCGCCAACGCCACCCGGACGGGTCCAGGGGCGCGTTCGGACAATTGGGCCTGGAGCGCGGCGGCGAGGGCCTCGCTGCCCACGCGCAGGGGCGAGCCTTCCGGTGTCCAGATGCGCGCATACGCGTGCGCCGAACGCTTGGGCCGCACGCGCAGGATCACCCCGTGCAGGATCGCCAGCCATAGCAAACGCGGATACTCGATGACGCGGGGATCGCCGAGGAACTGGGCGAGGTAGGGCCGGACGGCGGCCGCGGTGGGTGCGTCAGGTGTACCGAGATTAACCAGCAGCACCGCCGCCTGGGGCAGGGTGTCGTGGGAATGGCCGGCAAGGCCGGTATAGTTTGGCGTACCTGGCATCGGCGTCCGGCGCTCGCGGGGATCGCCGCAGTCTGCCATACGGCGGCGCGGCGGGGCTTGCTCGCGTTGCCGCAGCCGATGCCTTCCCGCGTCAGAAAGGAGCCACCCGATGTCCCCACGCCTGTCCCGTCTGCTCGCCCTCGGACTTCTCACCCTGCTTCCGTCCATGGCGGCGCAGGCGGCGGACCCGCCGCGCACCCAGGCCCGGGAAGCGGTGCGGGTGCTCTCGGAAATGATCGACGACGCACCCGACAAGTCCCTGCCGGCCGACCTGCTGAAGAACGCGCGCGCCATCGCCGTGATCCCGGGCATGGTCAAGGGCGGCTTCGTCTTCTCCGGCGCCAAGGGCGAGGGCCTGATCTCGATCAAGACCCGGGACGGCACCTGGTCGAACCCGAATTTCATCTCCACCGCCGCCGCCGGCGTGGGCTTCCAGGCGGGCATCCAGTCCACCGACGTGATCCTCGTCTTCCGCACCGACCGCGGCGTGGACAGCATCATCGACGGCAAATTCACGATGGGCGCCAACGCGTCCGCCGCGGCCGGCCCGGTGGGCCGCTCGGCCACGGCGGCCACCGACGGCCAGATGAAGGCCGAGATCTACACGTATTCCCGTGCCAAGGGCCTCTTCGCGGGTATCGCGCTGGACGGCGCCCGGATCAGCATCGACGACGACTCCAACGAGGAAATCTACGGCCCCGGGATCACGGCCCGCCGGATATTTGAAGGCGGTGTGACGAATGTTCCAAGCGAGGTGGTGGAATTCAGGGATAAACTGGAGGAGTACACTAACCGCTGATCGTCCACCGGCGCTCCCACTGGGCGCCGGCCCGTCCCACCGGCGCCGATGAGGGCGCCCTCGAGGTTTCCATGAGCATTACCCATATCGTCCTCCTGCTGCTCGTCGTCGTGCTGATCTTCGGTACGAAGAAGCTTCGCAACATCGGCTCGGACCTGGGCGGCGCCATGCGCGACTTCAAGAAGGGCCTGGACGGCGACGAAGAGGCCAAGGCGGCGCGCGAGCGCGAGGAAAAGCTGCGCGCCGATCCGCCGGCGTCCACCCAGGTGCCGCCGGTCCACAGCGAGACGAGCGAGCCGCGCGACCGCGGTCAGTGATCCTGGCGCCGCCATGATCGACATCAGTCTAGGCAAGCTGCTGCTTCTCGCGGTGGTCGCCCTCATCGTCCTCGGCCCTGAACGCCTGCCCCATGCGGCCCGCACCGCCGGCGCCCTGTTGCGCCGCATGCGCAACGGCTGGGACAGCGTGCGCGCCGAAGTCGAGCGGGAAATCCAGGCCGAGGAGATCAAGCGTACCTTGCGCGAGACCGCCGACAACGCCCGGGCCGCCCACGACAGCGTGCGACAGGACATCCACGCCGCCAGCGCCGAGATCCGCGGTACCGGCGAGCGCGTGCGTGACACCTTCACGGAAACACAGACGGCGCGTGCCGCGGCCGGTGAGCCCGACCCCGCGGTCGACATGCTTCCATTGAAGCGCGACGAGCCGGCGCCGTCCGGGAACGAGCAGCATGACCGCACGTGAGCCCGATCCGTCGCCCGACGACGTGGTCGAAGAGGGCCTGTTCTCCCACCTGATGGAACTGCGCACGCGGTTGCTGAAGGCGATCGTCGTGCTGCTGCTGGTCCTGCTGGCCCTCGTGCCGGTGGCGAATCATCTTTACGCGGAGCTGGCCAAGCCGCTGGTCGAACGCATGCCGCAAGGCGCGCACCTGATCGCCACCGAAGTGGCCAGTCCGTTCGTCACGCCGCTGAAGCTCGCCTTCTTCGTGGCGCTGTTCATCAGCATGCCGATGATCCTCTACCAGCTGTGGTCCTTCGTCAGCCCGGGCCTGTACCGGCACGAGAAGCGCCTGGCACGGCCGTTGCTGGTCGCCTCACTAGTGCTGTTCTACTCCGGCTGTGCCTTCGCGTATTTCGTGGTGTTGCCGGCGGCCTTCAAGTTCCTCAACGCGGTCACGCCCGAAGGCGTCGCGATGATGACGGACATCACGCATTACCTCGATTTCGTGATGCTGATGTTCTTCGCCTTTGGCCTCTGCTTCGAAGTACCCGTGGCCGTGGTGATCCTCGCCGCGATCGGCGTCGTCGACGCCGAGAAGCTCAGCAAGGGACGCGGCTACGCCATCGTGGGTGCGTTCGCCATCGCGGCCTTCATCACGCCGCCTGACCTGCTGTCGATGGTGATGCTCGCCGTTCCCATGTGCCTGCTCTACGAACTGGGCTTGCTGGCGGTGCGCTTCCTCCTCAAGCCACCCGTCCAGGACTGACGTCATGGGCGCCTCGATCGGCTGGCTCGCGGTCAAGGGCAAGGGCGGTGACGAAGTTCGCGCGGCGCTCGACCTCGTGCCCAACGGCCAGACGGCGACCCAGCCACGACGCGGGTTCTCCATCGCGCTGCCGAACGGCTGGTTCGTCGTGGTCACCCGCTTCGCGGCGCCGCTGATCGCCGAGGACGACATGCGCCGGTTGTCGCGCGATTGCGTGCTGGTCACCTGCGAATACGATGACGACGTGATGGTGAGTTCCGCCACCTGCTACGTCAACGGTATCCGCAACTGGCGTGCCGAGCACGACGGCCAGCAGGACGACACCCGCGACCTCTCGACCAGTGGCAGCCTTCCCGCGGCGTTCGACGCGATCCATGCGCGCATCGAATCGCTGCAGGATGCGGCCGACGCGGACGGTGACGACGTGGACCACTACTATTCCCTGCCGATCGAGCTTGCGCAGAGCGTCACCACCTTCCACGCCGACCTGCCCGCGTCGGCCTATGGAGCGACGGCGTGCGAAGGCTGGGTCGTGGCCGAGGCCACGGCCGCCGCGCCCGCCGACCCCGACCTTCCACGCAAGGTGCGCAAGGCGGTGGAGAAGGCCTCGCGACCGTGGTGGAAGTTCTGGTGACCCGCGGTGTCCGATCCCATTAG
Organism: Luteibacter sp. E-22; assembly: GCF_049913125.1. Classification (GTDB taxonomy): domain Bacteria; phylum Pseudomonadota; class Gammaproteobacteria; order Xanthomonadales; family Rhodanobacteraceae; genus Luteibacter. The sequence goes on along the minus strand of NZ_CP183975.1, from coordinate 3,770,169 downwards.
TCTGAGGGGATCGTGGAATTCCACTCCGTTACGACCAGGGCATAGCCACCGCCATCCACATCGTTAATCTTCAGGGACAACTTGTCCTGGATGATAACGGGCGTGGCCCACCCTGACCCCATCGCGGTGAGCCTGGTCTCTATTTCAACTGGCGCACTCCGGTCCTGAATCCATCGCACCCTGGTCCATTCCCAGGCGCTAAAGGCGACCACCCCCCGGAATGCATCACGGGCGGCGTTGAACCATCCATCACTGCTCCTGCCGTTCAACAGGGGGTTGAAATAGCAAAATGCGCTGAAAGAATTCGAGTCGCCGATATTGATGCTGAGCGTTCCATACAACTCATCGATAAACTGCACGAGCCGACGCGACAGATCCGGCCTCGCACCGGTATCGCCTTCGATAGTCGGTGGTGCCGGTACCTTCCACGCGGGGCGGGGAGTCGTGAAAAGACGAAAGGCTTTGTACACGACCAGTGGTGACGTGCGATTCATGACGAACCGGTCCTCGACCCCTCGACCGGCAGCACCTCCTGGCTGTACCTCCGAGCCCCGGACCGTCACGGCTGGACTGTCCAGGTCAAAGTATGTCGTGCTGGTTACGACAGGCGCGGGTCGACAGAACACGGCCGCTTCCGTACTCGGGGAGAACACCATCGAGTCATTCAAGGCCGCATCGGCGAGGGGGCGCGCTTTCGCCAAATCGCTACCCGATTGCTTGTCGACATCCTCCCATGTGCGATAGAACTTCTCGATGAGCTTCCGCGCTTCATTGAGTCTTGGCGTGGGTGCGGGCGATAGTCCTACACCAGCAGGTGCCGCCGTCGGCGTTGGCGCTGGAGCTGGTGTGGGTGCCGGCGCTGCGGTCGTAACAGGAGGAGGAGTCGGGCCGCTTCCTGTATTCGCCGCGAGGGCCGAAGTGAGTAAGCCGTCCACCTTTTCCTTGAACTCGGTGCCACCCCAGGCCGAGGAATAATCGAGGTGGATTTCTATGTCCTCGATATCGTTCCGCATGAGCCTGGAATCGTTCCTGTCGCCAGGAAAAACAAGTGTCCAGGATGAAATCGCTCCGGTGCCTTCGAAGGTGCCGTATCGTCCATCGGCATGTTCGGCACGTAGCATGATGGTTTCCATCGGATCGACGTGCGGACGTGGCGATGCGCGCGAGAGCACCATCTGCTGGTCGCCTCGCAGGTCGCGCACGATGGCTTCCATGTTGCCTTTGTCCGGGTCGTAGAGGTACTCCGCACCGTCCGGATCGGGACGATACAGCAACGTGTTGGACGACTGCGTGAGCACGGCGCGTATTTCCGTGTCGGCGTGCAAGACCGCGGCATCCGCCTTGGGCACCAGGACGATGGCGAGATGTCGTATCTGTCGCAGGTAATGACCGGGAAAATCGGCATCGAATAGCTGCGTGTCAAGGGCGAAGTGCAGCTTGCCCGTGTTCAGCTGGTCTTTCAGCGCGCCGCCGAGCAAGGTTCGCAGCGATATCGTCCGGTGTATCTGCAGGCGGCGCACGCGGCGACGCAGGTAAGCCCCTTGCAACGCGTGCAGGTCATTCTGCAGTGCCTCGCCAGCGAACATGCCGCGCCGTGGCCCCTCCCATGCATCCAGGCGCACGTGCCGGCTATCGAAGTCGCCGGTCTCGTAGTGGTAACTGGCTTGGGCATCCAGGCACAGGGCGAGCACGGACTGGTAGGAGGAAGCGAACAACTCGCCAAGGCGACCCAGCATCCAGGTGTAGGTGGAGGCGATGGCAAATCCGGTGGTCTGCACCTCGAATTCGCCGCGCAGGTGATCGCGCCGTTTGATCGCCTCGTTCAGTTCGATGGCTGCCGATTCCGCGCGCGAGATCTGTTCGTCAAGCTGGGAGGTGAGGATGCCGAGGTCATGTTCAGCCTGCGACTTGTTGTATGCCCACTCTTCGTTGCGCCGTTCATAGCTGGCCTCCGCACGCAGGTCTTCCGCGAGCAACCGGGAGCCTTCGGAGGTGACATCGAGAGCCTTGTCGACCGCTTCGGCGGGACCCCAGACCGATTGGCCGCCCACAGCGAATCCAAATATATTCGGAACGGCCTTCAACCCACCGCCAACAGCGATCGGCACGTAGCGCGCGTACTGGGTCAGTACGCCAGTGGCGGCCATGACCGAACCGGCAATCTCCAGGCCGCTGCGGGGGGACATGAGTTGCCCGTCATAGTATTGGATACGAGCCTTGATGGCTTCCTGGGTCAACTGCAGCGAGTTGCGTTCACGTCTCGCCGTCTCGACCGCTTTTCGCCTCAGCGAAATGTCGAAATCGGCCAATGCCAGCAGGTTCCTCTGCCGTTCGACGTCCAGTGCGTTATCCGCTTCGTGTTCGTAGATGCGGAACAGGTAACGACCGAGGTCGGTCAGCCGCTCCACCGCGGCAAGGGCCATGACCATCACCTCACGGAAGCGATACGCGGGCATGGTGCTGAGGGACAGCATGCGCGAGCTGCTTGTCGACCCACGACGACCGCCACCCCATCCGCTCTCCACATCCTCGTCGCCATAACCCAGGTACGGGATGCGCACGCCGTCGATCGTCCGCCCATGGCGCAGGTTGTCGAGGCGCGCCAGCAACAACGAGCGCCGGTCGCGCAGTGCGCGGTTGACCGGTTGAACGAACGACGCCCTGCGGGAGCCCAGCGTGGTCGGTGTCCAAGGCCGCGCCTCGGCGGGTTCCTGGAGCGTGCCGATAAGCTGCAGCGCCTTGTGGTAACAAAGATTGGCTTCCCGCAGGCTGTCGATATTCATCCGGCGGAACTGTTCGTCACCTTCCATGCGCCACAAATCAACCAGGAACGCGTGGATGGCCTTGCGGAAATGGATGGCGTTCTCGTAGCCAGCCAGTTCCGGGGCTTCGCCGGTGTTCCTGGCGCCATCGAGGGAATAAACCAATGGCAGGCAATTCCAGAACGGTATCGGTGCCGTTGTTTCAGTGGTGCGCCCGCGATAGGGATCGAACAGGTAGCGGCTGCACCAACGCCAGGCCTCCCCATATTGGGCCTTTTCGCACAGGCTCCAGGCGACCAGCCAGGGCACATGGAAGAACAGTTCCCAGAAATGCAGGCCGTTGGCACCGCGGAAATCCACGAAACCGCCGCTGCCTCCAGCACGCAAGGTGGGCTCAGGCAGCGTCTGGGCTTCGATCGACAGCACGGCGTCCACCGAGCGCGCCGCGCGGGCGACCAGCTGTTTGCCGAACAAGGTATTCAGGCGAATCGGTGGCAGGTCGGATTCGTCCAGGTCGAGGTATTGCGCTTGTGCACGGTTTCGGCGGAGACGCACCGTCGGCACGCGGTCGTCCGGCAATTGTGTGTTTGCTTCAGTGATATTCGTGAGCGTGTAGGGCGCGGTGATGCGTATCCATTCGTGGTACTCGCCATCCGCGTCGGCCACTGGATCGGCCGTGGTCTTCAGGGCCAGGCGGAAGGTGTAGTCGGTCTTGTCGGCGTCGACAGGAATACGCGCGACGATACGTTTGGTGCCCCGAGTGAAGGCGTCCAGTGTTTCCGTCTTGATCACCACATCGGTGGTGCTGCCCGCGACAAGTTTCGCCAGCCTTCCGAGAAGATCGCGATAGCGGGTATTTTCGCTCGCCGCGAAAAGAACGATTGCCTTGCGCACGTCGTCGGTAAGTTTGGCTCGTGTGTCAGCGAGAAGCGTGCTGCCGAGCGTGTCGGCCACCAATCGGATGAGAGCGTCGCGCAGGGATGATCGGTTCGTCGCCTGTATGGCTTGCAGGAATGGCAAGGACCCTGACAGCGCGCTTTCGTCGGAGGTGCCGTACTCCAGGCCCTCCTTGCGGAGTGCTTCGTAATAGTCTCGGGCGGGGATGCGCCAGGTGTCGGTCAACGCCGGAAGCCATGCAGTCAGGGCGGCACGATCCGTCTCGGATGTCGCCAGTGCATGGAGAGATTGCAGTGCCTGCGATCCTTCGCCGTCAGCGGATTTCAGGTCGGCCAGAAGTGTAGTGTCGGTGGCGGCCACTCCTGTTGCCTTCGCGTTTGCGGTCCGGGTGAGTTCGGCTCGTACCGGGATGGTGATCGCGCGTTCCTGGTCGATGTCGACAGGCTTCGCCTGTAGGGCACAGCGAATGGTCGGACTCTCGGCTACGAAAGCAATAACGGCGTTTCCGTCCTTCAAGTGATTATAAGGTCTAACTTCTTTCAATGCGCCCGGATCTTTCATCACATCGTCAAGGGTTTTGTCGATTTCAATCGACTTGGCTCGGTAGTCAAGACCGGAAACAACTTGTTCAAGAATAAAGATTGCGGTGGATTTCGCATCGCGAGACGATGTTCCGTTGACGGTTTCGCGAACCGAGGAATGCATAGTATTCGACGTAATTTCGATACTGTTGAGTATGATCTTATCGTTGGTCCAGGATTCGGTGCGCACAATGGCTTGTAACTTGCAAATGAAGCCGGTTTTGCCACCGCCATGCATTCCGCCGCGGCCGAGCGGGTATACACGAACGTCAATTGTGCAGTCGATGAGAACGCTGTCGATGTCAGCAACGGATTCGATCTTTCGTTGCGCCATAACTGTCGATCTCCACTCGCCTTCGAAGGTTCCGGTGACCTGGATTTCGCGGCCATCACGTGTCAGCTCGGCCTGTACGTCGACCTTCTCCGGCGTGATCATCACGAATTTCTTGCGCAGTTCAGCGATCCTCGCATCGTCGATCGCCACTACCGGCTTTTCGATGGGAGCCTTCAGTCCGTACTTCGCACCGATATACGGATGCTGCACCACGCGCGGGTCGCGGTAGAGGTTGAACCAGTTGCCGACGAGCCGCTTCTCCAGGGTATCGCCCTTGCTCGTGCCATCCAGGCGTTTCTCGTCGATCAGCAGCAAGTCGCGGACGGCCAGAAAGTAATCCTTGTCTGCGACCCATGTCATTGCTTCGCCGGGTTTTGGCTCGCGCTGGCTGTCGAACAGCATCGTGACCAGATAGGGCTCGGTTTCACGCTGGCCCTTGCGGTTCTCCATGACGATGAGCCCGGGCATGTAGCTGCGCTTGAACAGCTTGTTGCGTTCCTCGTCGTTGGCTGGCTTACGCCGGGCGCCGTCGGCGCCGTAGCCATCAAGGCTGAGCAGGGTGTTCGAGGCGCTCCAGTTGCCGTTGGTATCGAGATAGCTGTAGCACACGCGCATGGCGTAGTACTCGCTGGCGGCGGTCTCGGTGTCGAAGACGATGGCCGAGGTGTCGCGTTCGACCCAGACCAGATACTTGCGACCGTCGATGGTCAGTGGCCGGACGGTCTCGATGGTTTTTCGCGAGTCGTCTTCGTCGTCACGAGCCACAGCCAGCGCAACCCTTGTGGCATCGGCTGTCTTCTCCGCGCTGACGGCGGCGGCTTCGGCTTCCACGGCGGCCTTTTGGGCAGCTGCCGGATCGGCGGCCGTCTTGACGGCGTCGCGTCGTTCCGTGGCCGTCTTCCGTGCGGCTTCCGCTGCGGATATGTCGGCGGCCAATGTCGTGGCCAGTGTCTCGGCGGATTTGAGCGGTTGGGGAATCTTCGTTCGTGCCAGTTCGCCGTTGATCGGAAGGTCGATCTTCTTCCAGCCGCTCCAGGCGAGCATGCCGGTATGGCCATCCGCCGCCTCGACATCCATCCGGGCGGATTGCCAGAAGTACTCATAGGGTTCGATATTGCTTCGACCGACCAGATGGAGTTCGTCCCGGACAGGATCGACGCCGTCGTGATAAGCGGAGATCACCTGGATATTGCTGGTTCGCTCGAAATCCGCGAGGTATCTGAGCAGGGTCGTGTCGATATCGGCGGGTCGGGCCTGTCCCTGCGCCAGTTGTGTTTCCAGGTCGAGGAAGGCGCCCGTCTTGCGTTGGCGGCGCGCGGGATGGATGTGGTTTTCGGGGTACTCCCGCCGTTCCCTGTATTGCCGCCAGTCGACATAGCGGGAACGAAAGGTGCTCCACTGGCGTCGTTCCTCCTTGATGTCCGCATTCGGATTCAGATGCCTTTCCAGGCCGCTGAGCAAACGATGGATATAGAGTTGGAGGCTGTCCAGGGTGGCGGCCAGGCGCGTGGTTTCGGGTTCGGCGCCGACCTCCAGGTCGGTGAGGAGCCAGGCCGAAAGTTCATTGCGATTGGCGAATTTCCGGCCATCGATATCCGTCGAATGGACAAGCAGCCAGGAGACCATGGCATCGCGCCACGCTTCATTGTGCGTGCCCACGATGAGATCGCGCTCGGACGGCTGGCAGGTGGCGAGCAGCAGCTGTGCGGCGGCTTCGATGTCTGCCGGACTGCTTTGAGGTTCCAGCTGACCGAGAGCGAGCATGGCCTCGATCGATATGGCCGTCCGGTCGGCTAGCGCTTGCAAGCGCAGCAGCCAGGCGATGTGGCTGGCAGTCGTCAGGGAACCACCCTGTGGAGGCGGCGAGATCCGGGCGGCGACGGATGCTACGACGGTCTTGTCCACGCCTAGCAACATGGCAAGGCGCGTGGCCGGATCACCCGATGCGCTATCGCCGGTCGTACCCAGGTAGGCGAGCAGATCTTTGCTTGCCTTCTCGGGCTCGATGCCCGAGCGGGCTGCCACGTCACGCACCGTCTTGTTCCACTCGGTAATGCGATGGATGACGATCAGCCCAGGGTTCCGAATGTCGTCGTCGTCAAGGTCGAACCACTCGCGATGGGAGCGCATCGCTTCGAGGACGGGTGCATCGATGGCCAGCCGGGAAACCAGTTGCGATCGCTGGCGCAATGTATCCAGCCATGGGATGGTTTCGCTGCCGGGTGAACCGTTGCCATCGATCAGGGCCAGGATCGATGCCGGCGTCGCGCCGGCCCAGCTGCTCAGGCTTGCGCGCATGTCGGGGTCGGTGACCTCGGGGAGCAGCGCGGCGAGGACTTGCCCGGCGAGGGTGCGCTGGCCGTCGAGTAGCTCGCGAAGACGCTGGCCGATACGGCTTTTCGTCCGCTCAAGCTTGGCGGCAGTCGCTGCGAGGTTGCCGGCGGTCGTATCCTTCACGGCGTCGAGTGCGCTTTCGATTCGCGTGTCCAACGTGGCCTGGTCCAGGTCGAACACACTGTCCTTGAAGATGCCTGTACCCTCGATCAGCGACGACAGTACCGACGTCGGAGAACGTTCGGCACCGTTCGCGAAGGGCATTTCCAGGAAGGCGTCGCGCAGGCGGCCGTCGGTGACGGTTTGCGTCCGGGCGGATAAGTTCGGAATGAGACGGGCGAGGTCGCCTTGCGTGAGACTGCTTGTGCCGAGCAGGTTTCCTATCGACATGGCGTCCAGGCGGTGCCGATGCAGCCAGTCCGAGAAATTCATGAGCGTGACGATCGCATCGACGATGTCGGACTCATCGGTGACCGCATCGACGATGTCGGACTCATCCGTGACCGCATCGTCGGATGCCAGCGTGTCGTCGACCTTGCCGAGCGTCGGTACGCCGGCGAGCTGATCGAAGAGATCGGGGTGCGTCTTTTTGTACAGGCGCAGCAAGGCCAGGCCGTCCTTCTCATCGTGCCCCAGCCAGCGGGGTACCACGACCAGGCGATGACACGCGGAGATCAGCGCCAGATTACGGGAAGGCGCCGTGAGTTCCTGCGCTTCGATGGTCCATTCAAGCAGGACGGACAACGTGTCCGTACCGATTCCCAGGCCGGCACAGAGCTGTTGCCCCGTCGCATCGCCACCATCTATCGCGAACGCCCCGTCGTCCATGGTAAGGGGCGCGGCGGTGCCAGCGAGATCGCTGCCACCGGCCCCGGAGTGGAAGAGCTTGTCGTAGTAGGGGGTGTCGCGTCCGGTTGCGTAGGGAGATATCTCGTCGATAACGGCTGCATAGGCGTCCAGATTTACCTGCCGGCTATCGCGCAGATGGCAATACAGGCCGAGGGCGCGCAAGGCATGGACATCGACCTGAAAGTCCTCGTCGCGGTCCTGGGCGACGAAAATGGCCTGAAGAAGGCGATCGATGGCCGCGAACGACAACCCCATGCCTGCATGAAGGCGAAGCATGGCATCGATGCGTTGAAGGTGGCCAGTACTCAAGTTGTCGATGCGTGTCGTCTTGCTCGTCGCGCTTCCGGCGACCAGCCGCAGCGCGGGCGACTGGCCGCCGTTGACGAAGCACGCGCCGAAAGCGCCGCTATCGGCCAGGCCGCCGGGGTTGCCCGTTTTGCTGACCGTCACGGAGGTGTACGTGCCGCTATCGTCTTTCGGAGCCACGCCATTGACGGCCAGCAATTGCCGCAAGCGTTTGCGGTTCAGGCCGGTAGCGCGCAGGAAGGTGGCCGAGTCAGCCACGGTTTCGACCGTGCTGTCGGCAGGCAACCCCAGGCGCGACCAGAGAACGTTGTCGTCGGTTGCAGGGGCGAGTTGCAGTGCCTGCAATTGCGCAGGTGCCAGGCCCGTGCAAAGTGTCAGTGCATTGCGCATCGACGTAGTGACAACCGCGCGATGGGAGAAATTGGGATAATCCTCGTCGGTCTGGCGCAGCAGTTGCCATGGGAGCTGGCGTTTGCTCCGTAATACCTGGATAACCAGAGCCCAGGCACGATCGAAGGGCAGGTTGGCCGGCGAGGTCGCGGCGGCCATGACGGCTGCGGCTTTCTTGTCGCCGGGATGCGTAAACTCGACCATGGCCTCGAGGCATTCGATGACAAGACTCAATCGTGGAACCCGCCGGTTCAAGGCAGGCTCGTCGAGGAGTAATCCGGGAATGTCCGGGCGTCGATACGCCAGGGGCTTGACCGGCGGGGTGCCGACCGCCGTTTCCAGCCTGCGTACGATGCCGATCAGTGATTCCGCATACGCGAACGGACCGAAGCTGCTTTCGAGTGCTTCATCCGGGCAGCGGTCGATACCCTGGTCGCCGAACAGGCTCGGATAGTCGGCAGTGAAGGTGTTTGCCGGGGACGGCGAGTTTTGCAATGACTGAGACATGGCGAATCCTTTCGCACGGAAACCGGATGACTTCCTCGTCGATCGGTCCTGGGATTCGGGCAGGCGTCGCAAGCATCGAGCCGACGCCTGCCCTCGGCAGGGTTATGGGTCCATGTTCTCGACGATATACTCGGCTGCTTCGCCGATCGTACCTAACGTTCCCAGATCCTTCGGGAACGTCACGGCGTACTTGGCCGCAAGCGTCTTCGCCACATCGTTGACGAGGCTGCTCTTTTCAATAACCAGCGGGGCGATTTCGGTCGAAGCCGTCAACTCGACGCATGCCTTCGCTTCCGTGCCTTGTTTGTTCTTTGCTTCGCGGAGAATGACTTCCAGGATTTCTTCCTTGCTCTGCCTACTCATGGTGTATTCCTCCTTGCAATGATGGAAACGGCGCGTACCGGATTCCTCACGCAGCATTGCGCTTCGCATCGGCCTCTGCCATACGCCATTGGTTGTAGGCGGTCCACGGACGCTTTCGTGGTGGAGAAACGTACTACTTGCTGCTTGCCTGCCGATTAAGCGCCATGCCCTTGAGCACGTTCAGCGCCTGCGACAACGCATAATCCTCGATGGCCAGCTTGCCGTCGTCGTCCGTGGTGTTCTTGTCATCGGCGGCGGCCTTCTCGTTGACGAGATGGTTCGGAAGGTCTGCTTCCGAGCCGATCAGTTGCGGTGGCGTATCGGCCTTGTTCACGGCGAGGTCGGCCAGCGCGATATCCGGTTTGATGCCTTCGGCCTGGATCGATGTGCCATTCGGCGTGTAATAGCGCGCGGTGGTGATCTTCACCGCGTGGTCCTGGTCGAGCGGCAACACGGTCTGCACCACGCCCTTGCCGAAAGTGCGCCTACCCATGATCAGCGCGCGATGGTTGTCCTTCAGTGCGCCGGAGACGATTTCCGCGGCCGAGGCCGTACCATTGTCGGTGAGGATCACCATGGGCGCGCCCTTGAGCAGGTCACCCGGGTGCGCATCGAAGTGCAGGTTGGCGTCGGGCAGGCGGCCCTTGGTGGTGACGATGGTGCCCGAATCGAGGAACGCATCGGCGACACCCACGGCCGTCGTCAGCAGGCCGCCAGGGTTGGACCGCAGGTCGAGCACCGCGCCCTTCGGCGCACCGTTCTTCTTGATGAAGTCGGACAGCTTCTTATCCAGGTCGGAGGCCGTATCCTCCTGGAACTGGCTCAGGCGGATATAGACGTAGCCCGGATCGAGCTGGCGCACCTTCACGCTGGTGACGTTGATACGCTCGCGCACCAGCGGCAGGTCGATCGGCTTGTCGGACTTCTCGTGGAGGATGGTGAGAGTGATCTTGCTGCCGGGGTCGCCGCGCAGCTTCTTGAACGCCTCGTCGATGTTCTGGTTGTCGACCACCATGCCATCGACTTTGAGGATGGTGTCACCGGGCTTGATCCCCGCGCGCGAGGCGGGGGTGTCGTCGATCGGCGAGACGATCTTCAGCATGCCGTCCACCTGCAAGACCTCGATGCCGAGGCCGCCGTACTGGCCCGTGGTGTCCTCGTCCAGTTCGTCGAGGCCCTCCTTGTCGAGGTATTCGCTATGCGGATCGAGGTTCTGCAGCATGCCGCTGATGGCGGCGTTCATGATGGTCTTGTTGTCGAGCTTCTCGACGTAGGCCTGCTGGACGATGTGGTAAACCCGCGTGAAATTGCGGACATCGTCCAGGCTGACCGCATCGTCGGCTTTCTCGACGACGGCCGCGGCGCTGGTCGAGGACGCCGCGGGCGCGTCCGGCTGCTTGATCGGTTTCTGTTGCGCCTGGACGGCGGGGATCGCCACGACGGCGCCGAGTGCCAGCGCGAGGGCGAGGCGAAGGGGGTGCTGACGCATGCCTTTCTCCGGGGTCAATGCCGTTTGCCGAGCCAGCCGCGCGCATCGATGGGCTTGCCACCCTGGCGCAGCTCGAAATAGGCGCCGTTGTCACCGGCGGGCGCCGCGGCGGTTCCGACGGCTTCGCCGGCCTCCACCGTGTCGCCCACGCCGTGCAGCAGCGTTTCGTTGTTGCCGTACATGCTCATGAATCCGTTGCCGTGGTTCACGATGATCATCATGCCGTAGCCGCGCAGGAAGCTGGCGAACACCACACGACCACGCGCGACGGCCTTCACCTCGCTGCCGCGGGGGGCGACGATGATCACGCCGTTGCCGTAGGCATGCACGGGACCGTTGGCCGGCCAGGGCAGGTTGCCGCGCAGGTTGCCCATCGGGGCGCTCGCCGGCGCACCCTTCGGTGCCGGCGCGGGCTCGGCGGCCTTGGCGGCCTCGTCGATCACCTTCTGCAGCCGGGTGACGAGTGCGTTCATGTCCTGCTCGTTCTGTTTCAGGGCGGCCATGCGCTGCGCCTGGTCCTTGTATTTCGAATCCGCTTCGGCGACCAGTTTCTGCTGTTCGGACCGCTGCTTTTCCAGTTCGCCGGCACGCTTCTCGCGCTCGGCACGGGCGGCCTCCAGCTTCTGCTGTTCGGCCGTGATGGCGGCTTCGACCTCTTGCAGGCGGGAAAGATCCGCGAGCAGGCTGCGGATGCGCTCCACGCGGTTCTCCTGAAAATAGCGGGAGTAGGCGAGGGCGCGCGAGATCCGGTTGACGTCCTCGTCGCCCAGGAGCAACTGGAGGTCCGAGCCCCGGCCCAGGGTATAGGTGGCGCGGAGGAGATCCCCGAGCGCGCCCTTCTGTTTGTCCAGGCCTTCCTGGATGCCAGCCCGTTGCTGGTTCAGCTGATCGAGGTCGTGCCGGCGCTGTTCCAGCTCGGCCTCCGTGGCACGGACTGCCTTGGCCGCCGAGGAGACCTGCTCGGCCTGCCTTGCCAGCGCGGCGTTGGCGCTGTCGCGGGCATTGGCCGTCTCCCGCTGCTCGTGGGTGAGCGCGTCGATGTCCTTGCGCACCCCTTCGAGCTTCTGCCGGGCCTCCTCCTGTTGGGCCCGCGCCTTGGCGTCCTGCTCGGCATGGGCCGGCGGGAGGAGGGCGAACGTGGCGAGGGCGAAGACGAAGGCGAGGGGCAGGCGGGGGACTGGGCGCATCGGAGGATTATTACCTATCCCGCGACGACTGGCTGGTATGGCCCACCACCGGCGCCGGGGGCCGTTTCCAGGGATTGGTCTCATGACCACCCCGTAAGTTTTCCGTTCTTATTCTGTTTGGACGTCCGAATGCTTTGACGCAGCGCGGCAATTGTGACTAAAGTGGGACGCATGTCCTTAGCGCGCACGTGAAGGGCGGCCGTTCCAGGTCGCGGGGCCCGATGCGCGCCATACCCAGCAAAACCAACAGCCACGAGGAGGCGGATGGTGAAGCAAGGCATTCCGCGCCTCTATGACGAGGCGTTCGAACACGACAGCTGTGGCTTCGGTATCGTCGCGCAGATAGACGGCCACGCGAGCGCCACCCTGGTCGATACCGCGTTTTCCGCCCTGGCCAAGCTTTCCCACCGCGGTGGCGTGAACGCCGACGGTATCAGCGGCGACGGTTGCGGCGTTCTGATCCGCCATCCGGTGGAATGGCTGCGCGCCCTGGCGGGTGAAGCCGGCATTTTGCTCGCCACGCATTTCGCCAGTGGCGTGGTTTTCCTCGATCCCAACGGTGACGAGGCGGCGGCACGGGTGCTCGAGGCAGAACTGGCCGAGGTGAATCTCCGTGTGGCGGGCTGGCGCGATGTCGCCGTCGATGCCGCCGCATGCGGCCCCCTGGCCGCTTCGTCGATGCCGCGCGTACGCCAGGTATTCGTCGACGCGCCGGGCGATCTCGCCCCGGCAGCGTTCGAGGCCGCCTTGTTCCGTGCACGCCGGCGCGCCGAATTGAAACTCGCCGACGACAAGCAGTTCTATGTGGTGTCGCTCTCGGGCGAGGTGGTCGCCTATAAGGCGATGGCCGCACCCGGCCACCTGCGTGATGTCTACCCTGACCTCAAGCACCCGGCCCTGGTCGCCGACGCGGTGGTCTTCCACCAGCGTTTCTCCACCAACACCTCGCCGCAGTGGCGCCTCGCCCAGCCGTTCCGGTTCCTGGCGCACAACGGCGAGATCAACACGATCCGGGCCAACCGCCGCTGGATGCAGGCGCGCACGTCGGTGATGCGTTCGGAGTTGGTCGACCTGTCGGACATCGGGCCGTTGGTGCGGCAGAGCGGCTCGGATTCCGAGAGCCTCGACAACGCCCTGGAAGTACTGCTGATGGGCGGCATGGACCTGCTCACCGCCATGCGCGTGCTGGTGCCGCCGGCTTATAGCGCGCGCGAGGACATCGACGAGGATCTCGCGGCGTTCTACGAGTATTACGCGTTGCACAGCGAGCCGTGGGATGGCCCCGCCGGGCTGGTGATGTGCGATGGGCGCTATGCCGCCTGTACGCTCGACCGCAACGGGCTGCGCCCGGCGCGCTGGGCGTTGTCGGACGACAACCACCTCATCGTCGCTTCGGAAGCGGGTCTTTGGGATGTGCCGTCGTCGCGCATCGTGGCCAAGGGCCGCCTCGCCCCGGGCGAGATGATCGCGGTGGATTTCCGCGAGCACCGTCTGTTGCGCAATGCCGATATCGACGCGATCAATCGTGCCCGCGCGCCGTTCCGCGACTGGCTGCGCGATGGCGTCACCTATCTCGAATCCGACCTCATCGATCCGAGCCTCGCCGCCGAGCCGCTGCCGGCGGACGAACTGCGCCGGTACCAGAAGCTCTACGGCCTTTCGCGCGAAGAATGCGAATCGGTGTTGAAGGTGCTGGCCGAGACCGAAGCCGAAGCCACCGGCTCCATGGGCGACGACACGCCGATGGCGGTGCTCTCGCGGCAGATCCGGCCACTTTTCGACCGTTTCCGCCAGGGCTTCGCCCAGGTCACCAACCCGCCCATCGACCCGTTGCGCGAGCGCCTGGTCATGTCGCTGGTGACGCAGATCGGGCAGGAGCGGAACATCTTCGACCTCGGTCCCGAAAACGCGAAACAGATCCTGCTGAACTCGCCGATCCTCTCGCAGCGCAAGTTGCGGCAGATCCTCGCCAATCCCGACTACGCCGACACGCCGCGCTTCGACCTCATGTATGGCGCCGACGAGACGCTGGAGCAGGCTCTCCTGCGTATCTGCGACGCCGCCGAGGCGGCCGTGCGCGGTGGCGTGAGAATCGTTTTCCTCAGTGATCGTTACCCGCGCCGCGACATGCTGCCGATCCATTCGTTGCTCGCCACGGGCGCGGTGCATGCGCGACTGGTCGACAAAGGCCTGCGTTGCCAGTGCAACATCATGGTCGAGACGGCCACGCCACGCGATCCACACCACTTCGCCTGCCTGATCGGATTCGGCGCCACCGCGATCTATCCGTGGCTGGCCTACCAGAGCCTGTTCGACATGGGGCGCAGCGGACATATCCGCAACGGTGAGGGCGCGCCGCGCGAGATCGGCCGCAACTACCGTCGCGGCATCCGCAAGGGCCTGTTGAAGATTCTGTCCAAGATGGGCATCTCGACGGTCGCGGGCTACCGTGGCGCGCAGCTGTTCGAGATCGTCGGTCTCTCGCCGGACGTGGTGTCGCTTTGTTTCCCCGGTACGCCATCGCGTATCGGTGGTTCCACCTTCGCCGACCTCGAACACGAGCAGCGCCTGCTCGCGGCGGAGGCATGGGACGAGGCGCAGGCGCTGCGTGCGGGCGGCTTGTTCAAGTATGTGCACGGTGGCGAGTTCCACATGTACAACCCCGATGTGATCGCCAGCCTGCAGGTGGCGGTGCGCACGGGCGAGTGGTCGGACTACGAGAAATACGCGCACTACGTGGACGCCCGCCCACCGTCGGCGTTGCGCGATCTGCTGGTGCCGCGCGAGACCACGCCGATTCCGCTCGACGAGGTCGAGCCGGTGGAGGCCATCCTCAAGCGCTTCGATTCCGCCGGCATGTCGCTCGGTGCGTTGTCGCCGGAGGCGCACGAAGCGTTGGCTATTGCGATGAACCGCCTTGGCGCGCGAAGCAACTCGGGTGAAGGCGGCGAAGATCCCTCGCGCTACGGCACCGACCGCGCGTCGAAGATCAAGCAGGTGGCGTCGGGTCGTTTCGGCGTGACGCCGGCGTATCTCGTGAATGCGGAAGTGTTGCAGATCAAGATCGCCCAGGGCGCCAAGCCGGGCGAGGGCGGCCAGCTACCCGGCCACAAGGTGGACGCGACGATCGCCCGGCTGCGTTACGCCAAGCCGGGCATCGGCCTCATTTCGCCGCCGCCGCACCACGACATCTATTCGATCGAAGACCTCGCCCAGCTGATCCACGACCTGAAGGAAGTGAATCCCCAGGCACTGATTTCGGTGAAGCTGGTTTCGCACGCGGGCGTCGGTACCGTCGCCGCCGGCGTGGTGAAAGCGGGTGCGGATCTCATCACGGTCTCCGGTCACGACGGCGGTACCGGCGCCAGTCCGCTCACCTCGATCAAGTACGCGGGTACCCCATGGGAACTGGGTCTTGCGGAAACGCAGCAGACCCTTCGTCTCAACGACCTGCGTGGTCGCGTACGCCTGCAGACCGACGGCGGCCTGAAGACCGGCCTCGATGTGATCAAGGCGGCAATGCTGGGCGCCGAGAGTTTCGGTTTCGGCACCGGCCCCATGGTGGCGCTGGGCTGCAAGTACTTGCGCATCTGTCACCTGAACAACTGCGCCACCGGCGTGGCTACCCAGCATCCGGTGCTTCGCCAGAAGCACTTCCTCGGTTTGCCCGACATGGTGATGAACTACTTCCGTTTCATCGCGGAAGATGTGCGCCGTCACCTCGCGCGCCTCGGCGTCCGCTCGCTTGGCGAGTTGATCGGACAAAGTGGCCGGCTGGAACAGCACGACGGTGTCACCGCCGTGCAGGAACGTCTCGACCTGGCACCGCTGATCGCCGAAGACGGGCTGGGCGAGCAGGTCGACTTCGCCTGCACGCTCGCCCGTAATCCCATGCGCGATCCCGCTTCGCTGGCCAATCGCATCACCGCGGACACGCGCCTCGCCGTGGCCGATCGCCTGGGTGGCACGTTCCGCTATCCCATCGTCAACACCGACCGCGCCATCGGCGCTCGTCTGTCTGGCGATGTGGCACGCCGCTGGGGCGACGCCGGTATGGCCGACAAGCCCATCAACCTGCATCTTTCGGGGGCGGCGGGCCAGAGCCTGGGCGCGTGGAATGCGGGCGGCGTGCATATCGATCTCGTCGGCGAAGCTAACGATGGCGTCGGCAAGGGCATGGCCGGTGGCCGTCTGGTCATCCGTCCGCCGGCGGATTCGCCGTTCGCCAGCCAGGACGCCTCGATCATCGGCAACACCTGCCTGTACGGCGCGACGGGTGGCGAGTTGTTCGCCGCGGGCCAGGCCGGCGAGCGATTCGCCGTGCGCAACTCCGGCGCGCTGGCCGTGGTGGAAGGCGCCGGCGACCACTGCTGCGAATACATGACGGGCGGCGTAGTGGCCGTGCTCGGTCACACCGGCCTCAATTTCGGCGCGGGCATGACCGGCGGTTTCGCCTATGTGCTCGACCTCGAACGCAGCTTCGTCGATTGCTACAACCACGAACTCGTCGACATCGTGCGCATCTCGCACGAAGGCATGGAACACTACATGCAGCACCTGCGCCAACTCATCGCCCGCCATGCCGAACTCACTGGCAGCGCCTGGGGTCATCGCGTGCTCGGCGACTTCCGCGGTCTGTTGCAGCGTTTCTGGCTGGTGAAGCCGAAGGCGGCAAGTCTCGATGCGCTGGCCGAAGAATTGCGGAGTGCCGCATGAGCGCGAAGGACTTCCGCTTCCTGGAAATACCCCGGCAGACGCCGCGCACGGTGCCGGTCGCGGTGCGCGTGCTCGGTTACGGCGAGATCTCCGGCGACTTCGCACCGACGGAAGCCGCATCGCAATCGGAGCGTTGCATCGATTGCGGCAACCCGTATTGCGAGCACGCTTGCCCGGTCCATAACTACATCCCGAATTGGCTGAAGCTGGTGCAGGATGGCCGCCTTTTCGAAGCGGCCACGCTCATGCACGAGACCAATCCGTTGCCGGAGATCTGCGGCCGCGTGTGCCCGCAGGATCGCCTGTGCGAGGGCGCGTGCACGTTGGAGCAGGGAGATTTCGGTGCCGTGACAATCGGCAGCGTCGAACGCTGGGCCACCGACGAAGCCATCCGTCAAGGCTGGCGCCCCGATCTTTCCCGGGTGCGCGAGACCGGCGCCCGGGTCGCCGTGGTTGGTGCGGGCCCCGCCGGGCTTGCCTGCGCGGATCGTCTGCGCCTGGCTGGCATCGGCGCGGACGTCTTCGACCGCCAGCACGAGATCGGAGGCTTGCTCACGTTCGGCATTCCTCCGTTCAAGCTCGACAAGTCGGTGGTGCGGACGCGGCGCATGGTGCTCGAAGGCATGGGCGTGCGTTTCCATCTCGGCGTCGAGATCGGCCGCGATATCGAATTCGACGAATTGCTCGCGGATTACGATGCCGTGTTCGTCGGCACCGGTGCCTATACCTTCGTGGACGGCGAACTCGACGGTCGTGACCTGCGGGGCGTGCACGATGCGCTTCCTTTCCTCATCGCCAACACGGAGCGCCTGTTGCACGACGAGATGCCTGCGCCGGAATACGATCTCGCGGGCAAGCACGTGGTGGTGCTGGGTGGTGGCGATACCGGCATGGACTGCAACCGAACGGCGATCCGCCTCGGTGCGGCGTCGGTTACCTGCGTTTATCGCCGCGACGAGCCGAGCATGCCCGGATCGCGCCGTGAAGTCGGCTATAGCCGCGAGGAAGGCGTGCGTTTCCTGTTCCAGCGTCAGCCTATCGCGCTGGTGGGTGAGGAAGGCAAGGTAAGCGCCGTGCGCGTGGTCGAGACCCAACTCGTCGACGATGGCGATGGACGTCCGCGCCCGCGTAACGTCGAAGGCAGCGAGACCGACCTGCGCGCCGACGTGGTGATCCAGGCCTTCGGTTTCCAACCGAGCCCGCCCGACTGGTGCGACGCCTTCGGCATCGAGCGCGACCGCAGCGGCCGCATCGTCGCCGGCGGCGAAGGCCGCCTGCCGCTGCAAACGAGCAACCCGCGCGTCTTCGCCGGTGGCGACAACGTACGCGGTGCGGACCTCGTCGTCCGCGCCGTCTTCGACGGCCGCGAAGCCGCCGCCTCGATCGTCCGCATGCTGGCGACGAAGAAGACGGAAGCCAAGGTCCTCAGAGACCCGGTGAGAGCCGACCTTGTCGGCGATCCCGCTGCAGCGGGCCAGGTCTAGGCAAGCACCATCGCCGGCATAGCCGGCTCCCACAGGGTGGCGGTCTCAGTTTTCGTTCCCTCGAAGCCGAGGCCCCCAAAAACCTGGTGGGAGCCGACTTTGTCGGCGATCCCGCGGCAGCGGGCCAGGTCTAGGCAAGCACCATCGCCGGCATAGCCGGCTCCCACAGGGTGGCGGTCTCAGTTTTCGTTCCCCCGAAGCCGAGACCTCCAAAAACCTGGTGGGAGCCGACCTTGTCGGCGATCCCGCGGCAGCGGGCCAGGTCTAGGCAAGCACCATCGCCGGCATAGCCGGCTCCCACCAAGGCTGCGCCCCCCAATTCCCGAACGGCGGCGCGAGAGCGCACAATAAGCCGATGCTCCCCCGAGCCCATTCCCTATGTGCCTGATCGCCTTCGCCTGGCGCGCCCATCCGCGCTGGCGCCTTGTCCTCGTCGGCAACCGCGACGAATTCCATGTCCGGCCCACCGCACCGCTCGCCCCCTGGGATGAAGCGCCGCAAATCCTCGCGGGACGCGACCTCGAGGCCGGCGGTACGTGGGCCGGCGTGGGGGCGCAGGGACGAGCGAGTGTGATCACCAACGTGCGCGACATGTCCGCCGACCACAGCGGTCTTTCGCGCGGCCTGCTCGTTGCCGACTACCTCGGTTCGACGCTCCCGGCACGCGCGCACGCGATCGAGTTGATGGCCAGCGCCAAGGACTATCGCCCGTTCAACCTGCTGACCTTCGACCGTGACGACGCGTACTACCTGGGCAACCACCCGAACGCGCGTGCACAACCTGTCGAGACTGGCGTTCACGGGCTGAGCAATGCCGACTTCAACGCCCCATGGCCAAAAACACGCGCCCTGGTCAATCGCCTGGAAGAGTGGCTGAAGGAAGGCAAGGAAGACGACATCGACGCCCTGTTCGCCATGCTCTCCGACCAGGGCCAGTGGCCGGACGATCTGCTACCCGATACGGGCATCGGTATCGAACGCGAGCGTTTCCTTTCGAGCGCCTTCATCGTCGGCGAGAACTACGGCACTCGCGCCAGCACGGTGATCCTCGTCGATCACGAGGATCGTACCCTGATCGCCGAACGGCGCTTCGGGCCCCACGGCGTCCCGGCGGGCGAGACCCGCCTTTCCTTCACCTAGGTCGTTCGGCCCGACCGTTCTTGGCTTTCAGGCGAGAGTCTTTTGCCTTCCAGGCGATTGAATCGCCCGGCGCATGCCCCGACGATGTCCGGGTACGCGAAGCCGCGTCCCTCGATCAACCCTCCGGAGTCACCATGAATATCGACCTCAGCAAGCGCAGCGCCATCGTCAGTGGTTCCACCGCCGGTATCGGCCTCGCCATCGCCACCGGCCTCGCCGCCGCCGGCGCATCCGTCGTCGTCACCGGCCGCACGCAAGCCCGCGTCGACGAAGCCATCGCCTCCGTGAAGAAGGCCGTTCCCGGTGCGAAGGTGAGCGGCGTCGCCGCCGATCTCGGCACGGCCGAAGGCGCCGCCGTACTCATCAAGGCGGTGCCCGACACCGACATCCTCGTGAACAACCTGGGCATCTTCGAGCCGAAGGATTTCTTCGATATCGACGACGCGGAGTGGACGCGCTTCTTCGAGGTGAACGTCACTTCGGGTGTGCGCCTGTCGCGCCACTACGCCAAGGGCATGGCCCAACGTGGCTGGGGTCGCGTGCAGTTCATTTCCAGCGAATCGGGCGTCCAGGTCCCCGCCGAGATGGTCCACTACGGCGTGACCAAGACCGCCCAGCTCGGCGTCTCGCGTGGTTTGGCCGAAGTGCTTTCGGGTACCGGCGTAACCGTGAATGCGATTCTTCCGGGACCGACCTTGTCCGAAGGCGTGAGCGAGTTCTTCGGCAAGATCGCGCAGAGCCAGGGCAAGAGCCTCGACGAGGTCGAGCGCGACTTCATCCAGACCCACCGCCCGACGTCGCTCATCAAGCGTCTGTTGAGCGTCGAGGAAGTGGCCAACGTCTCCGTCTATCTCGCTTCCGAGCAAGCCTCCGGCACCACCGGCGCCTCGATCCGCGTCGACGGCGGCGTCACCCGCTCCATCATCTGATCGAGGCCGAGTCGAATGGGAGCCGCGTAATAGCTTGTGTGGGAGCCGACTCTGTCGGCGATGGGCGCTTGCGGCAACCTGGCCCGTTGCCGCGGATCGCCGACAAGGTCGGCTCCCACCACAAGTGGCTACCACACAGGCTCCCACCAAACACCACTCAATCGCCCAGCTGACAGATGATCCGCGCAAAGGCACTGTCGCCACGTTGAAATTCCGGCCGCGGCGAATGAAACCGTTGCTCGCTCAGTGTCACCGAAGTCACTCGATCCATCCGGAAGAACTTCCATCCGGCGGACGCGCCCGAGGCGCTTCCGCCGGACACCTGGTAAGCACTCAACAATCGGTCGCCCGCGTGGTCGTCGCCATACACATGCGGTTGCACCAGCCGCGCCGCACCTCCGTATTCCACGAGCAACAACCGCATCGACGCAATGGCCTCGCAAATCGTCGGCTCGAAGCGTTTCACGACACGTCCCCGTCCACATAGAACCAGCGCCCGTCCTCACGCACGAACCGGCTGGTTTCATGCATGCGCTCCGCGCTGCCACCACCCATCCGCAACCGCGCGACGAACTCGACGACGGCCGTGTCCGGTGTGGGATTCTCATGATGTTTGACGGTCAAGCCAAGCCAGGTGGGCTTCGGTGCCTGCGTGGTCAGACCAAGCGCCTTCGGCCGCGTACTGTCGTGCCATGTATCGAGCAGGTAGGTTTCCAGGCCGAGCACATAGGCGCTGTAGCGCGACCGCATGAGTGCTTCGGCCGTGGGTGCGGGTTCGCCTGCGTGCCATCGGCCGCAGCAGGTCGCGTAATCGCTACGTCCACAAGGACAGGGATTTATCGAGATCTTAGCCATGGTATGTCTTCGGTTGTCCTAGATAACCTCGCCCGACACGATCAACCCCGACAAGTCATACCCCATCGCCACGGCTCGCGCCTTCAACATCTCGAACGTCTTCCGATCCAGCGAGGGCTGCCGCGAGAGTATCCAGAGGTACTTTCGCCCCGGTTGCCCGACCATGGCCCACTGGTAGTCATCGCTCAACGCCACCACCCAATAGTCCGCCCAGGCCAGCGGTAGCCACGACAACCATTTCGGCGCGAAGCGCACTTCCAGCTTGCCCTGGGCGAAGGGTTCGGGACGACGAGCAACGCCGTCGCTCGCGATGGTCGCGCCTTCGGCGGTGACGCATTCGTTGTGCACTGCAACGGTGCCGTCGGGCTGGGGCACGTAGCGTGCGGTGACGGGCCCCGTGCACTTGCGCTGGAAATACATCGGCAGCCGGGCGATCTCGTGCCATGTTCCGGCGTAGCGCGCCAGGTCGAGGT
The DNA here is from genome assembly GCF_049913125.1 of Luteibacter sp. E-22. GTDB lineage: Bacteria > Pseudomonadota > Gammaproteobacteria > Xanthomonadales > Rhodanobacteraceae > Luteibacter. The sequence continues at coordinate 3,748,573 of NZ_CP183975.1, read as the reverse complement.
GGGCGACGGCGGTTACCGGGGTGGTCGCGACGATGGTGGGCGTGGCCATGGAGCCGATCAAGGCGACGAGTGCGGTGCGCATGGCTGGATTCCTTCGGGACGACCCCCTACGATGCCCATGGGGAGTGAACGTCGTTTGAACCACGCTGTGCCGGGGCATGCCATCGCATGGACAGGAATCCACCTCTCGTCCGCAGACCGCTGCTGAGGCGGTTGCGGGAGCGTCTTGTCGCCCGGGTGGCGGTCCGCTTCGATGGCGACGCGGGCGCCATCGTCACGTGTCCCGGACGACTACGGATGCGGGAGGTGTCGATCGAACGCATCGTGCGCGTGGAAGCGGGCAATCGCGACGATGCCGCGTATGACACGGTGTTCCTCTTCTTCCATGTCGAAGGGGACGAAACGCTCGTCGTATCGGAAATGGATAAGGGTTTCGCCGCGCTGGTCGACGACCTGCGACTTTATTTTCCGGGGATCGAGTATTGGCAGCGTGCCGTGCCGCCGGTGGCGTTCCAGTTGACGTCGGTGGATCTCTGGACGCGGGCGTCGGTGGGTGCGTCGGGTGGGGAGGATGACGTGGTGGATAGTGCTGCGTGAGGTGGTTGAGGGCTTGCTGATTTTGGTGGGGGAAGAGCATCGCCGACAGGGTCGGCTCCCACCTGAGCTACCGAACCTTCCACCTGGGCTGCCGAACCTTCCCACCTGGGCTGCCGAAACTTCCCACCTGGGCCGCTGAACCCTTCCATCTGGCCCGCCGAAACCTGCCAGTCAGCCTCGACATGCTCGGTGGGAGCCGACTCTGTCGGCGATAGCACTCAGGCAGGAGCGTCAGGCTTCGCCAACCACGACAACGATCACCGTGGCGCCGCGTGGCAACTCGATATGGCGAGGCGCCACGACCAAGTCGCCCTCAGAGCAGGCCTGTCCGACAACCGAATCACCCTGACGGCAAACCTGCCCATCGACACGCGCCTCGCCGCGGGCCACGTGGAGGAGCACGGCATCATTCGCCAACGTCGCACTAATCGGTCCATGCACGACATCGACACGCCCACGCCGCACACCACGCCGCACCATCACATTGAAGTCGCGCGTCGCACCGCCGGCCAGCGTCACGTCGACGCGAGCTTCGCCTGGAAAATCGAAGGGTGCGAGTGGCGTGGTCAACGCATGCTCACGCTCCCCATCCAGCGTCATCGTGAACCCATCGCCCTCCAGCAGTACGATGGTGCGGTCGATGCCCGGAAACGTGGAGAACGGCGAAGCCGTGTCGACGTCCGCGATGCTGACGCGCCAGAGGAAATCATTCACCAATGCGCCGGCTGGCTCCACGGCGATCTCACGCGTGACGCCGAGGCCGTTCTTCCACGGCACGGCCTTCAGGTCGTCGAAGCGAAGGACAGTCATGCGACGCGCTCGATCTCGCGGGCGAAGGGTGGCAGCGCGCGAAGCATGCCCGTGCCATAGCGCTTGGTGATCACGCGGCGGTCAAGCAGCACGATGCGGCCCGTGTCGGTTTCGGTACGGATGAGTCGGCCGCAATACTGCGTGAGCAGGCGCGTGGCATCCGGCACGCTCACTTCGATGAAGGGGTTGCGCCCACGCGATTCCAGCCATTCCGCATAGGTGGCACCGACGGGGTCCGTCGGCACGGCGAATGGCAATTGCGTGACGACGACGGTCTCGCAGAGCTTGCCCGGCAAGTCCAGGCCTTCGCCGAACGAGGCGAGCCCGAACAGGGTGCTTCCCTTCCCGGCGTCGATGTCTTCGCAATGCTCGGCGATGAGTTGCGACTTCGACAGCGAACCCTGCGCGCGCACCTTGCGCACGAACTCGATCGGCAGGATCTGCAATACGCGGTCGAGCTTCGCACGCGACGTGAACAGCACGAGGTTGCCCGCGTTCCAGTCGAGGTGCTTGGCCAGCCATTCGGACACTTCGCGTGCGTGGCCTTCGCGGTCTTCCGGCAAGGTCTTCAGCGCGGGCACTTCGAGCCGGGCCTGTTTTTCGAGGTCGAACGGCGAGGGCAGGCTGAGCGTGAGGGCTTCATTGGGCAGGCCCACCGAATCCGCGAAGCCACGGAAGTTGCCTCCGGCGCTCAGCGTGGCGGAGGTCATCACCACCGCGGAAGCATTGTCCCAGAGCACGCTGCGCAACAGCCCACCCGCCGATACGGCGGAGGCATGGCAGACCAGTTGTTGTTCCGGCGTCATGCTGACCCAGCGGGCCAGGGGCGGATTGTTTTCACGGTCGTCGGTGGACCAGGCGTACCACGTGCGTACCTGGCGATCGAGGCGTTCCAGCGCCACGCCGAGTTCCCGCGACAAGGCTTCCTGCGTCGGACCACCGGCTTCCATTTCCACCACGGTGCGGCGCACGGTGCGAAGCCAGCGCTGGATATCCTTGGTGATGAGGTGCAGGTGCTCGGCATGCATCTTCCAGTTCTCTGGAAGTTGGCCGAGGGACGCGCGGAACACCGGCTCGGTCTCGTTCGAGGAGGGCGTCCACGACAGCCGGATCTCGCGCTCGATCTCCTCGAGCGCATTTGACATCGCCAGCAGCTTCTCGTCTCCCGCTTCCAGCGTGAGGTTGCCGATGCTTTCCTTGTCGGTGAGCGAATAAGCGCCATGGATCTGGTTTTGCAGGCGGCCGATCCGGCGCACGGCGGTGGCGAGGTGCACGTCGGCGGCGCCACGATCGATCGCCTTGGCGGGCACGTGGTGCGCTTCGTCAAAGATGTACAGGGTGTCTTCGGGCTTGGGCAGGATCACGCCGCCGAAGGTGTCTTCGTCACGCGGCATGGTGAGGTCGGCCAGCACGAGATCCTGGTTCGCCACCACGATGTCCGCTTCGCCGATGGCACGGCGGGCGAGGAAGAACGGGCAGGCGGCGAAGGCGCCGCACTTGCGGCCCGTGCAGCCGCCGGCACTGGTGGTGATCATGCCGCGGACGAGGTCGGAGAGCGGCTCGGGGCTGGTGTCGATATCGCCGTTCCACTCACGCGATTCGAACGCCTTGCCGAGCTTCTCGATCGCCTTGGTGTCGCGCTCGGCGGGCGGGCGAGACCAAAGCGCGAGATCGGCGTCGAACTCGAAGCCGCCCTGTGCCGAGGGCTCCGCGCCTGCCGCGCGCAGGTTGCGTGGGCAGAGATAGCGGCCACGGCCCTTGGCCAGCGCCACCTTGGCTTCCACGCCACACAAGGTGAGGTATTGCGGGATATCGCGCTGGACGAGCTGTTCCTGCAACGCCACCGTGGCGGTCGCGATCACCAGTTTTTTCTTCTGCGCGCGGGCCACTTCGAGCCCGGCGATCAGGTAAGCCATGGATTTGCCCGTGCCGGTCGGCGCCTCGATCACGGCGGCGCCCGCCGGCTCGGCCAGCGCCTTGGCCACCTCGGCGATCATCTTCAGCTGCGAGGTACGCCCACGGAACCCCGCAAGGCCGTCCTTCAGCCGCGCATAGGCGGCGCGGATCGCGGCTTTGGTGTCGTCGGTGAGCATCGGGCAGGCATGGGAACGTGCGGGGCAACCTTGCAAGGTTACCCTATCGTCGTCTCAGCCCACGAGGCTCAGGCGTGACGGTTCATTCCCGTGGAAGGGGGGGGAAGGCCGGGAACGAGCCCGGCCACCACGTAGGTATGCTCTTCCCACGTTCCGTCGGCCTGCTGCACATGGATCTCGACGGGGCGGCCCAGGCTGTCGGATAGGCCCGGGGCCAGCGCTTCGGCCGCGGCGATCGCCGCCGCCTGCGAGGCATACCGGCCGAGGGGAAGCGAGGCACGGCGTACGATCCACGGTCCCTGCGCCGATTCGCTGTACGGAATGAACAGTTGGGCGGAACTGGAAGCCATGGAACCCTCTCGATGGTGGGTGTGCCAGACGGGCGAGGCCGCTGCTGCGGCCTCGTGATCCACGCTACGCCCGGTCGACTAAAAAACCCGTTAACCCTTGGCGGGTAAGGGCTTCCGGGATACTTCCCCGCGCCGGAAGCAGTCCGGGGCATGGCTGTTGATGAGGCCGGTGGCCTCCATCCAGGCAAAGACGATGGTGGGTCCGACGAAGGTGAACCCGCGGGTTCGCAAGGCTTTGGATACCTGCTCGGACAGGGGGCTGTTCGGCGGCACCGGGCCTTGCCAGGCGATAGGCTCGCCGTCGACGAAGCCCCAGGCGAAGCGGGCGAAGTCGTCGCCGGCGTCGCGCATCGCCAGATAGGCCCTGGCATTGCGAATCGCCGCCTCGATCTTGCTGCGCGAGCGGATGATGGCGGCGTCGGCCAGCAGGCGTTCGAGGTCACGCGGCCCGTAGGTGGCGACACGCTCCGGATCGAAGCCATCGAAGGCCTGCCGGAAGCCTTCGCGGCGGCCGAGGATCGTTCGCCACGAGAGCCCCGCCTGGAAGCCGTCGAGGATCAGCTTCTCCCAAAGCTTGCGGCTGTCGCGCTCGGGCACGCCCCACTCGCGGTCGTGGTACTCGCGCATGAGATCGTCCGCGTCACCCCATGGGCAACGTACGAGGGGGCGCGTCATGGGGCGGCTCGCGGATCGACCATCGATTACCCGCCGAAACCCAGGTAGTCGAGTTTGCCGACGCCGACACCGTTGTGGCGGAGGATGTCGTACGCGGTGGTCACGTGAAAGAAGAAATTGGGAATGGCGAAGGTCAGCAGGTACGACGCGCCGGTGAAGTTGTGCTCGGTGTCCTTGAACTTGCGCGAGATCTCGCGCGCGGCGCCAGCCTCCAGCGCCGCAGGGTCCACCGATTGAATCCAGGCCACCGTGGCATCGATGCGCTTGCGCAGGTCGGCGATGGTGGCCTCGTTGTCCTCGAACGACGGCGGCTGCACGTCGCCGAGGCGCGCGACGGCGAATTTCGCCGTGTCGCTGGCGCGCTGGACCTGGCCAGCGAGATTCAGCATGTCCGGGGCGAGCCGCGCTTCGACCAGGGTATCTCCGCCGTGCGCCTCTGCCTTGGCGAGAAGGTCGGAGAGGACGCGGAAGCCGCGGACGAAGACGGGAGCGGAGGCGTCGTAGGTGGAGATGCTCATGCGGTGGTGTCTCTCTGAGGTGGGCGACCCCGATCGACGTGGGGATGCCGCAAGGTTTCGACAAGCCCGACGCCATGGTGGGAGCCGACTTGTCGGCGATGGGTGCTTGCCTCAAGCCGGCCCGCTGCCGCGGGATCGCCGACAAGTCGGCTCCCACCATGTTGTCTCGACCTGGCCCGCTGCTGCGGGATCGCCGACAGGTCGGCTCCCACCAAGCCTCGCACCGGGCCTCGTTCGGGTCTACCATCGGCCGCCTTACCCACCGATCCCGCGGGTCCCCATGCCGCCACTCGATGCCTCCATGTCCGCGCCCGACGCCATCGTCGCGATACGCGGCCTCTCCAAGACCTACAAGACCGGTTTCCAGGCGCTCAAGCGCGTGGACCTGGAAATCCGCCGGGGCGAGATCTTCGCCCTGCTCGGCCCCAACGGCGCAGGCAAGACGACGCTGATCAGCATCGTCTGCGGCATCGTCAACGGCAGCGAGGGCAGCGTGACCGTCGACGGTCACGACATCGCCCGTGACTACCGTGCATCGCGCGGGCTGATCGGCCTCGTGCCGCAGGAGCTGTCCACCGATGCATTCGAGACGGTGTGGGCCACGGTGAAGTTCAGCCGCGGGCTCTTCGGCAAGCCCGCGAATCCGGATTACCTGGAAAAGATCCTGCGTGAGCTTTCCCTGTGGGAAAAACGCGACTCGAAGATCATGACCTTGTCCGGTGGCATGAAACGCCGTGTCCTGATCGCCAAGGCGCTGGCGCACGAGCCGCGCGTGCTCTTCCTCGACGAACCCACGGCCGGCGTCGACGTCGAACTGCGTCACGACATGTGGCAGATGGTCCATCGCCTGCGCGAATCGGGCGTCACCATCATCCTCACCACGCACTACATCGAGGAAGCGGAAGAGATGGCCGATCGTATCGGCGTCATCAACCGTGGTGAACTGGTGCTGGTGGAAGAAAAGCACACGTTGATGCGCAAGCTGGGCAAGAAGCAACTGTCGCTGCAATTGCAGACCCCATTGCAGGCCGTGCCGGAAGGCCTGGCGAACTGGCCGCTGGAGTTGTCGGCCGACGGGGGGTGCCTCATCTACACCTTCGATACCCAAGGTAGCGACACCGGCATCGCGGAACTGCTGCGTAAGCTCGGCGAACTCGGCATCGACTTCAAGGACCTGCATTCGAGCGAGAGTTCGCTCGAGGACATCTTCGTCAGCCTGGTGAGGGCACGCGCATGAACGTCTACGCGATCCGCGCCATTTATCGCTTCGAGATGGCCCGTACCTTCCGCACGCTGATGCAGAGCATCGCCTCTCCGGTGCTTTCCACGTCGCTCTACTTCGTCGTCTTCGGTGCCGCCATCGGCTCGCGCATGGGCGATGTAGGCGGGGTGAGCTACGGTGCCTTCATCATCCCCGGCCTGATCATGCTGTCGTTGCTCAACGAGAGCATTTCCAACGCCGCGTTCGGCATCTACATGCCGAAGTGGGCGGGCACCATCTACGAATTGCTTTCGGCGCCCGTGTCTTACGTGGAAGTGGTGCTCGGCTATGTCGGCGCGGCCGCGACCAAGTCGGTCATCCTCGGCCTGCTCATCCTCGTGACCGCACGGCTGTTCGTGGACTACGAGATCCTGCATCCGTTCTGGATGGTCGCCTTCCTGTTGCTCACCGCCGTCACCTTCAGCCTGTTCGGCTTCATCATCGGCCTGTGGGCCGACGACTTCCAGAAGCTGCAGGTGGTGCCGTTGATGGTGATCACACCATTGACCTTCCTCGGTGGAAGCTTCTACTCGATCTCGATGCTGCCGCCGGTATGGCAGAAGATCACGCTGTTCAATCCGGTCGTGTATCTCGTCAACGGGTTCCGCTGGAGCTTCTACGGCAAGGCGGATGTGAACGTGGTGGTCAGCGCGGGCATGACGGTGGGCTTCCTGCTGATCTGCCTTGCGGTGGTGTGGTGGATATTCCGCACGGGTTGGAAACTGAAGTCGTAGCGGAGAAGGAAGCCGCCGGGTCCCGCGCAGGCGGGAGTCCGGCGGCTTCCGCGGACTCAAGCCTTGCCCAGGAAATCCGCCTTGCCCAGCACCACGCCCACGCCGCGCAGGATCGCGTAGGCCGTGGTGGTGTGGAAATAGACGTTCGGCAGCACGAAGTTGAGCAGGTAGTCCTGCCCATTCATGCGCATCTCGCCGCTGCGCATCTTCAGTACGATCTCGCGTTCCTCGCTGCCTTCGAACCGCGCGGGCTTGAACGACTCCAACATTCCGATCACCTTCGCGATGCGGGCCTGCAGTTCGTCGAAGGTCGCCTCGTCGTCTTCCATCTTCGGCGGCTCTTCGCCGGCCAGGCGATAGACGGCGCCCTTGCTCATGTCCGTGGCGATCTGCACCTGCCGGATGAGCGGGAACATGTCCGGCGTGATGCGCGTGTTGAGCAGCACCTCGGGGGCGATCTTACGCTCGGCCGCGTGCGCGGCACCCTTGGCGAGCACGCCGGAGAGGTTGGTCAGGGCGCGGACCAATACAGGCACGCAGGTCTGGTACATCGTGATGGACATGGCTTCGTAAACTCTTGGGGTGGTTGTCGGCCGACCGGCCGCGGCGACGTATTGTGCGGGGTCGTTGGTGGCGCGTCGACGGCGTCGGGTTAGGATGAGCGCATGAGTCCACCGGATACGCATCCCTCCCGTACCGACGCCGCCTTGCGGGTGGTTCGCCTGCGCCGTGCGCAGCGGGCGCTGGACGGACTGTTTCGTTCGCTGCCACTCGGCCGCCGGGTCCGTACCGGGATATTCATGGCGTTCAAGACCGTGCTCTCGGCCCTGGTCGCCTATGCGATCGGACACGCGCTGCATACCGAACAGGCCTTCTGGGCCGCGATCAGTGCCGTGGCGGTGACCCAGCCGCACTTCGGCGATACCCGCGGTGCCGGCCGCGACCGCTGCCTGGGAACGATCTTCGGTGGCATCGCTGGCCTGTTGGGCCTGTCGGTCGGCGGCAGCGGCGACATGCTTTCGTTCGGACTTGCACTGGGTCTCGTCACCATGGCCTGCTGGACAGCGAATGCGGGTCCGGCCGCGCGTATCGGTGGCATCACCACCGCGATCGTGCTGCTGGTTCCCAGCCAGGGGCCACGATGGGAGGTTCCCTTGTACCGTTTGGGCGAAGTCATCCTCGGCACGCTCTGCGCGCTCGCCATCGGCTGGCTGGTGTCGCGCCTCGAAGAGCGTGCGGATCGCAAACAGGAAACGGAGGCACCATGATTCCCCGAACGCGCCACAGCGAGCGGCATCGGCTCGACCGGATTGGCTGGCTGCGCGCCGCCGTGCTCGGTGCCAATGACGGCATTCTTTCCACGGCCAGCCTGCTGGTGGGCGTGGCGGCGGCGGGGCGGGCAGGGCCGGGCGACATCATGATCGCCGGCGTGGCCGGGCTGGTCGCCGGGGCCATGTCGATGGCGGCGGGTGAGTACGTATCGGTTCGTTCGCAGGCCGACAGCGAGAAGGCCGAGGTGGCAATGGAATCGCGCGAGTTGCGCGAAGATCCCCACGGCGAACACAAGGAACTCACCGAGATCTATGTTCGCCGCGGTCTGGATCGGGAGCTGGCCGATCGCGTTGCCGGGCAGTTGATGGCGCACGACGCGCTCGAGGCGCATGCGCGCGATGAGCTGGGGCTGTCGGTGACCATGGCGGCGCGGCCGTTGCAGGCCGCCGCGGCGTCGGCGTTGAGCTTCGCCAGCGGGGCCCTCCTGCCGATAGCCGCCGCCGCGTTAGCGGCCCATGAGTCGGTCACCGTGGTGACGGTGGCCGTGTCCCTCGTCGCCCTGGCGATCCTTGGTGCGGTGTCCGCCTGGACCGGCGGGGCGAGCATCGGCCGTGGCGTCACCCGCGTCGTGTTCTGGGGTGCGGCGGCGATGGCGCTGACGGCGGCGGTGGGGCGTCTCTTTGGCGTGGCAGCCTGAACCTACCGAGGGGCGTCAGCCTACGACACAGCGATTGCGGCCGCCGTTCTTGGCCGTGTACAGCGCGAGGTCCGCGCGGTCGAACACCGACTGTGGCGTGTCGCCCGGCCGGAACTGGGTCAACCCGATCGATGCGGTCACGCGAACGGGCTGCCGGCTCGCATGGAAGGCGAGGTGCTGGATCTTGCCCCGCAGCCGCTCGCACACCTGCAGCGATTCCGCTTCGTCGGCACCATCGAAGATCACGATGAATTCCTCGCCGCCATAGCGGGCGACGAAGTCGCATGGGCGTATGTGCTTCAGCAGCGCCTGGCCGATGATGCGCAGCACCGCGTCGCCCGCGGTGTGACCGTAGGTGTCGTTGATGCTCTTGAAGTGGTCGATGTCGATCGCCGCGATGCTCAGCGGCCGCATGGTGGCCTGCCAGCTCTCGAAGGCCGCCTCGATCCGCTTCTCGTAGGCCAGGCGGTTGGGCATCCCGATCATGGTGTCGGTCTGCGCGAGTTCGTGCTCGCGTTCGAGTGAGCGCTGCAAGGTGTTGCGTTCGGTCTCGAGCTGTTCGATGCGCAGGCGCATCCGCTCCGCGCGTTCACGGTACGCGGTGAGCCGGATGCCTTCGCGGTCACGGAAGTCGCGGAAGCAAAGCGAGATGGTCTCGAGGCTTTGATTCACGCGTTCGCGCAGCTCGTGCATGTCGTCGATCTCGAGGGCGGCTTCGCCGAGCAGGCGCATCTCGTGCGCCACCGAGGCATCCAAGGCTTGCCCGTTCGCTTCGCCGGTGGATTGATCGGCCAGTTCCCGCGACATGTACTGGCTCATCTCGTCGAGACGGCCGGTGACGTGGCGGAGCACGGCCTGCAAGGCGTCGATCTCGCGCTGCAAACCGATGCGCTGTTCGTTGACCAGGTCGGCCAGGCGGTCGCCGCAGGCCGCCAGCGCCACCAGATCGCCCGCATCGGCGACATCATGGCGCAGGTCGTTGGCCCGGTCCGCGAGTCGCGGCAGGATGACGATGCGGTCGACCAGGCGGCTCAGCGACGACTGGACGGACGAGCCGTGTTCGGTGCGCTGGGGACGCGTGATGGGAATGGATCGTTCGTCGTTCACGCCACGCGGGCGGGCGCCCAGGCCCTCGATCGCTTCGGCGAGCTCGTTGACGAGCGGCTCGAGTGACAACGGTTCCATGGTGCCGCTCAAGGCGGCGGACAGGCGCTCGATATGTGGATCGACCTGATCGTGCGCTCCATGGGCGACGCGGCCGAGGCAGCCGACCAGCTGACGCAGGAGGGACTCCGCGGTGCGCCACTGCGCCTCTTCACGGGTCAACCGCTCCACGGCTTCGTGATACTTGCTTTCCCAGAGCTGGTTGTCCAAACGCACGTCCCAACCGTCGCGTTATTTGCCGATTTGGATTACATAATACGATGAAGTTTGCGAATTAGCTCACGTTTTCCGGGCCAGCACGGGCTCCGGCTCGCCTCGCGTGGCCCGCGCCGCCACCACGATGCCGAAGGCGACGAGGGCCGCGGCCACCAGGAAGGGAAAGCCGGGCAGGTGGACGGTACGTGCCGGCGAAATCCAGAACGCGAAGATCTGGGCGAACAGGTAGGGACCGAAAATTCCTGCGAAGCTGCCCAGGCTGGTGACGGCACCCTGCAGGCGCCCTTGTTCGTCCGGCTCCACGTGGCGGGTCATGATCGACTGGATCGGTGGGCCGGCCAGGCCCCATAGCGACATCAGCGGGATGCCGACCAGGAAGGCCCAGCCGACGGGGGCCAGGCCCATCACCGCGAACGATGCCGTGCCGAAGGCCATGCCGGCGAGCAGGACGCGCCGTTCGCCGAAGCGGGCCGCGAGGCGGCCGGTGAGGAAGGCCTGCACCGTACCGTCGCAGGCACCGACCAGGGCAAGGACGTAACCGACCTGTTGCGGTCCCCATCCGTAGCGATAGTCCGCGTAGAGGACGAACACCGTCTGCAACACGTAGTGGGCGAGATAGAACAGGAACATCACGATGGAAAGGCCGAACACCTCGCGGTGGCGGCGCAGCATCTTCAGCGCGCCGAACGGATGGGCCGTATGCGGCTCGAAGCGCGCCGCCCGTTTCTCCGGCGGCAGCGACTCGGGAAGGATGAAGAAGCCATACAGGAAGTTCGTCAGTGCCAGTCCCGCCGCCACCCAGAACGGCAGGCGCAGGTCGATCCCGCCGAGGAAGCCGCCCAGCGCCGGGCCGACGATGAAGCCGATGCCGAAGGCGCCGCCGAGCATGCCGAAGGCGGCCGCGCGTTTCTCCGGCGGGGTCACGTCGGCGATATAGGCGTTGGCGGTGGTGAAGCTCGCCGCTGTGATACCGGAGATGACACGCCCGACGAAGAGCAGCCACAGCGAAGGCGCGATCGCCATGAAGACGAAGTCCAACCCCAGGCCGAGGTTCGACAGCAACACCACCGGCCGCCGCCCGAAGCGATCGGACAACGCACCCTGGATCGGCGAGGAGATGAACTGCACGATGGCGAACACGGTACCGAACACACCCACCCACCAGGCGGCGTTCGACACCGTGTTGCCGGTCATCTGCTCGATCAGGTGCGGCAGCACCGGGATGATGATGCCGAACGCGAGGATGTCGATCAGCACCGTGATGAAGACGAAGACCACGGCGGCGCGGCGCACGGGGGTGTGGGTACTCGTTTCCATGGTGTCCGCGGTCAGTCCAGGAGTCGCTTCAGGCGTGGCGCCACGATAGGCACTGTCAGCATCGTGCTCGCCACCGCCATGAGCAGCAATGCGGTGAAGGTCTCGCTCGTGATCACGTGGCGATCGAGCAGGATGTTGACGAAGATGATCATGATCAGCGCCTTGGTCTGCAACAGCCAGCCGATCGTCCATGCATCGCCACGCGCCCAACCGAGCAGCTTGCCCGCGAGCCCCACGCCGGCGAGCTTGCCCGCCACGGATGCCACCAGCAGCAAGGCCGCGGCGACGAACACCGCCGTGCCACCGACCGACCAGTTCGTGCGCAGGCCGGTGGAGAGGAAGAACACAGGCATCACCACCAGCAATACATGATGGCGAAGCTTGTCCAGGTGATCGAGCGTGAACCAGTCGCGGTCGATGATGGCGCCGGCGAGGAACGCGCCGACCATGTAGTGCAGGCCGCACCAGTCGGCGCCATACCCACAGGCGGCGAGCCATATCAGGCCGACATACCAGCGATCGCTTTCTTGCAGTCGTGCCATCAGCCGGCGGAACAGCCAGGCGGCCACGGCGAATCCGGCGAGGAACGCCGCCTGGTGTCCGACACGCTTCCAGTCGAGCAGGATGATCGCGAGCACGCCCCAGATCGCGAGATCGTCGAGGCTGGCGTAACGCAGCACGCGCATGCCGAGCGGCCGGCGCAGGACGTCCAGCTTCTCGAGCAGCAGGATGAGGATGGGCAAGGCGGTCACCGCACAAGCCATGCCTACGCCAAGCACGAACTGCCAGGTAGCCGCCGCTTCACCCATCCACCCGTCGCGCCACGCCAGCATCGCCAGCGCGGCCAGGCAGCCGGCGACGAGGGGGCCCGCCAGTGCGAGTCCCGCCGTCGTACCGCATTCCCGGCGTTGCTTCCAGACCTCGCGAAGATCCAGCTCGATCCCCGCGATCCACACGAACACCATCACCGCCCACCAGGCGATGCCGTTCAGGGCGCCGATGACCGGCGGCGCGAACACCGTGCCGTAGTAATCCGGAAAGACCTTGCCGAGTACACCGGGGCCCAACAGGATGCCGGTGACGATCTGCACCACCACCAGCGGTGCCCAATAGTCGGTACGGAAAACGCGCCAGACCAGATACGGCACGCCAAGAATGATCGTCATCGCGATCAGGAACAATTCGGTCGTATTCATCCACCCTCCCCAGGCTCGCAAGAGGGTAACGGAAGTCGACCCCGATGGGAGCCGGTGCCGTGGTGGGAACCGACCCTGTCGGCGATGCTCTTACCGCGGTGGCTGCGAAAGCTCCCTGGCATCCAGCACCCCGTCCCCGTTCCGGTCCAGCTTGTGAAACTGGTGGATCAGGTTGCGCTGGAACTCGTCCAGGTGCACCGGCCTCGCGCCAGGACGCATCGGGCCATCGTTGGCGTCGAGCACCTCGTCGCCGTTGACGTCCATGCGCAGGAAGCCCTGGCTCATGTAACGAACATATTCCGCCTCGTCGATCCGGCCATCGCCATTGCCGTCCATGCGGCGAAGGTATTCCGCGGGCGTCCGCGGAAAGTCCTGGCCGAAAGCCGGGGCGATGAGGAGCAGGGCGGCCAGCAAGCCGTATGGACGTCGATTCATGGGCTGGCAGTCTGCTAGATCCCCACCCGTTTGTCGCCCCGTGGGCAACGGGAGTACCTTTGAGCCCTTGCACCTTTCGCCAAGGGAGTCGCCCATGATCCACGACAGCATTCTGGACACCATCGGCCGCACGCCCATCGTGCGCCTGCATCGGCTGGCCCCGTCCCACGTGACCCTCTACGCGAAGGTGGAATCGTTCAATCCGGGCGGGTCGGTCAAGGATCGCCTCGCCATCGCCGTGATCCTGGACGCCGAGCGAAAGGGTCTGCTGAAGCCGGGCGACACCGTGGTCGAAGCGACCTCCGGCAACACGGGTGTCGCGCTGGCGATGGTCTGCGCGGCCAAGGGTTACAAGTTCGTGGCGACGATGGCGGACAGTTTTTCAGTGGAACGCCGGAAACTGATGCGGGCCTACGGGGCCAAGGTGATCCTCACGCCCGCCGCCGAGCGTGGCAGCGGCATGGTGAAGCGCGCGGAGGAACTGGCCGCGAAGCACGGCTGGTTCTTGCCGCGGCAGTTCCAGAACCCCGCCAACCCGGCCTACCACCGCAATACGACGGCGGCGGAGATCCTTCAGGATTTCGCCGGCCGCCGCTTGGATGCCTTCGTCACCGGTTGGGGTACGGGCGGCACGCTCACGGGCGTGGGCGAGATGCTGAAGGTGGCCCGCCCCGAGGTGAAGATCGTCGTCTCGGAACCCGCCGCCGCGCCACTGCTTGCCGACAAGCCGTGGTCACCACACAAGATCCAGGGCTGGACGCCGGACTTCGTGCCCGAAGTGCTCAACCGGAAGATCTTCGACGTGAACCTGCCGGTGGACGAGGTGCTGGCGCGCGACACGGCCCGGCGGCTCGCCCAGGAGGAGGGCATCTTCGTCGGCGTGTCCGCAGGCGCGACCGTGGCGGCAGCCTTGAAGTACGCCGAGGGCGTGGAACAGGGCAGTGTCATTCTCGCCATGCTGCCGGACACCGGCGAGCGTTACCTTTCCACCTTCCTGTTCGAAGGTGTCGAGGAAGGGTCCGACGATGCATGGCTGAACAGCCTGTCGTGACAACCGTGGTGCCGCCGGTGAACCATCATCGGCGGCTTACAAACGCACTGCGTTTCCATCACGCCTGACACGTCACGGTAGATCCTTCGAAAGGAGGAGGCCACCATGTCCCCGTTCCGCAGCAACATGGGGTTGAGCATCGCCATCGGCGCAAGCCTTGGCGCACTGGCGACGGCGTATCTCCTGGCCCGGCGTCATGCGCGGTTGCATGACGAGCACGACGAACACGATCCGACGAGGCAGCGGCCGACGAACAGCAGCGGCGATGCGCTGGATGGATCGGGTGAGGACAACCCGATTCCGGGTGAGACCGGGTTGTACTAGCGGAAACGCCGGCAGGTCCCGCTCTGGTGGCTCCCACCAGGACCGGAGTATCCACCGGGACTACGGCACAGCTGGGACTACGGCACCCACCAAGGCTTAGGTTCCCGCTGGCTCAGGCCGCGTTCGAGCGTCTGCGCAGTACGGCCAGCGGTTGCGCCCAGGTGGCGCCGGGGCGGCGTTTGCTGGTGACCAGCGTCAGTTCCGATGGCTGGAACACATTGACGTTGTGCGTCGCCGGCGTGGTCAGGATGTATTGCGCGCGCGTGCTCTTGAGGAACGCGCCCACCTTGTCGATGTTGAAGATGTCGAGGTGGGCGAAAGGCTCGTCGATGAAGACGAAGCCGCCGGGGCGATCCTCGTCACGCATCAGGGCCACCAGCAGCAACAGCGATTTCATGACCTGCTGGCCGCCAGAGGCTTCGCCGTCGTCCATGCCGATCCAGCCCTTCTTGTCGAACTCGAAACGCACCTGCAAGGCGGCCGAGGCGAGGGCGAGGTCGTCGTTGCTCAACTCCGGAAGATCGACGTCGACACCGATGCCCGCCAGTTCCGCCAGCACCTTGAGGTTCTTCGCGTAGCGGCGGACCGTGTTGCGCAGCACCTGGATGTACGCGCCACGGGCCTCATGCGTGATCCGCGATGCGCGTTCCAGGTGCGCGCGGCGCTTTTCCAGATCATGCTTCAGGCCTTCGTGGTCGGCCCAGAATTTTTCGCGCAGGGCGAGGACGCTCGGGTCCTGCTCCCAATGGCCCTCTTCGAGGCGACGCTCGATGCGGTCGATTTCCCGGCGCACGGCGGAGGGTGATTCGTAGCGTTCGCGGAGCGCCGCCATGGCGCCGCGCGTTCGATGGACGAGCGAGACGTGGGCTCGCTTCAGCCGGAACGCCTTGAGCCGGTCGACCTGCTCGCCACGCAGTAGATGGAACTGGCGCACGGTGTCGGCGAGCTGGTTCTGGATCGAGCGCTGCTCGCGTGCGGCGTTGTCGCGCGCGTTGGATGTCTTCAGTCGCTTCTCGCGCACCGCTTCGTAATGGACTTCCGCGGCCGCGTGACTATCGGCCGTGCGCTGCACGTCTTCGCGCAGGCGTGCCTGTTGCTCGCGTGCCTCGGCGAATTCGTCGGCGCGGTCGGCGAGCTGGCTGCTGGCGCTGGCGCCACGCAGCACGGCTTCCGCATCGCTGGCACGGGCGAGGGTGTCCTTGCGTTCCGTGGCGATGTCGCGCAGGCGGCCTTCGATCTCGCGCAGCCGGGCTTCGCCATCCCTCAGCTGGCGTTCGCGCGCGCCGGAACCGAAGTACATGTCGTCGACGCCGAGATGGCGTCCACCACGGCGTTCGCGGAAATAGCCCTGCGGCGTGATCCAGTCCTGGTCCTTGCCGATGCGCGCACCGTCCGCGACATCCTCCACCCGGCGGATGCGATCGAGGTTGCGTAGCAGCCAGTCCGGCGCCGCGGCCGAGAACTCGACCACCTCCAGCAGCGATCCGCGCGTGGAGGCGCTGGCCGGCGCACGGTCGGCCACGACGAAGTGCTTGTAGCGATGCTGCTCGCCCAGCTTCCATGCCTTCTCGCGATCGCGCGGATCGTCCAGCAGCACGACGTGGCGATAACCGGCGAGCACGGCCTCCACGGCGGGTTGCCAGCGCGGTTCGACGATCTCGACGATCTCGCTGAGCATGCTGTGACGGATGCCGGCCTCGTCGAGCGCGCGGCGGAACGATGCTTCGAAATCCGGCGTATAGCGCCTGCCGCTACGCCAGGCGGAGAGCTGCGTCGTCAGGGTCGTCAGGTCCTGGCGCAAGCGGGTCTCCTCCGCTTGCAACGCGTTGACGCGAGCCCGCGCGTCGCGGGCGACATCGGCGAGCCGTTCGTGATCGGCACCGCCTTGGGCGGCGACCATCTCGCGCAGCCGCGTCTCCTGCTTGATCAGCAGGTCGTTCTGGGCGAGTTCGGCGCGGGCCCCGTCGAGGCTCTTCTGGGTCTGCTGGCGAGCGAGGTCGGCTTCGTGCTGCTCCGCGCGCAACGCTTCACCGGTGGCGTCGAGTTCGCCCAGCTGGCGGTTCAGCTCCACGTCGCGCCGCTCAAGTTCCGTCACACGGCGTTTCACGCCGGTGAGTTGTGGACGCGCGCCGCGAATGCCCGCGCTCAACTCGGCCAGTTCCGTGCGCGGCAGGATGTCGGCGACGAGTTCGACACGTTCGCTCTTGAGTGCGTTCCATTCCTGGTACGACCGCGCCCGTGCCTCGGCTTCCTGCAAGCTCACGCCGATCAGCGAGAGCTGGTGTTCCAGCCCATGCTGCTCGCGATCCGCCTCGGCCTGCTCGTTACGCGCGCGCTGGTAGTCGTCGAGCACGGCCTTGTCGCCGAACACGTCGAAGACGAGATCGAGCAGCGCCTTGGGCGGGAGCTGGCACAGTTTGTCCGTTGCACCCTGCTCCAGGGTGAGAACGCGCCGGATCGCCTGCGACAGCCCGGCGCCTTCAAGGCGCACGCGGTATTCGCGCAAGCCCAGGAAGTCGCCGCGCGCCTCGATCTCTTCCACGCTGACGTCGCCGCCGAGCACGGCGTACTGGCGCGTCCATTCGCCTCCTTTCTTCTGGATGCGGCAGGCGAGGGTCACCTCGCGGTCCATCAGCGGAAAGAAGGGGCGTTCGCCGTTCGGGCCGGGCGTGTTGCCCACGCGGGCGCGCAGCCACGCGAAAGGCTTGCCGTTGTGGCGCAGGTAGCTCTTGTAGTCGCGGTTGCCGGCGCAGTCGATGGTGAGCAGGGTGCGCAGGGCATCGAGCAGGGTCGTCTTGCCGGAGCCATTGGGGCCCACCACGGTCACGATGTTGGTATCCAACGGCAGGCTGAAACGCTGCCAGTAGTCCCAATGCACCACTTCGAGGCTGCGGAAATCAAACATCGGTGTTCTCCTCGGCGGGGCGCGAGGCGGCATCCGCGAGCAGGTCGCCGAGCGCGCCGTCGAGGATGCGGCGCGCCGTGCGTTCGTAGTCGAAGGCGAGATCGAGCAAGGGGCCTTCGGCGACCTCGCCCTTGCGGCGCACGATGAAGCCCAGGCGGTTCAGCGTGCCAAGGTTGAAACCCACCCGCGTCTTGCCACCGAGCTTGTCGCCGAAGTCGGCTAGCAAGGTACGTTCGGCGATCACGGGGGCGATGGCCGGATCGCGCGGTATCGGCTTGTCCTCGGCGAACATCTGGCTTTGCGAGGCGGCCGCTTCCGCATCCTGTCGCTCGACCTGGCGCTGTCGCTTGGGCAGCACGATCAGCGCCCAGATGACGACCAGCAGGGCCACGCCGTCGCGGTCGAGTTGCAAGGTGTTCGATATCCAGCTGTCGCTGCCACCGAAGACGGCACGCTCGCTCTTTCGAGCCACGGCGAGGCCGATGTAGGCGGCATAGGGGTGCTCGCGCAATTCGAGGCCGACGGCTTCGAGGCGACGGTCGAGTTCCTCACGGAAGCCTTCGTCGAGCAAGGCCTTGCGCGCCTGTGTGTCGTCGCGCGGCAGCCAGCGTTGGGCGAGCAGCCGGGTGATCAGGCTGGCGGTATCGTCATGCATCGGTAGTGTCCTTCGCGGCGTCGCGCGGACGCAGGCGTCCGGCGCTGACCAGCGCGATCTGCGGCAGGTCGGTCTCGATCAGGCGCGCCTCGATCTCCAGCGCGAGCGGCAGGCGCGCGAGGTCGGCGGTGCCACCTTCCAGCGCCGCCGACTCGGGGTCGCCCAACAGGCCAAGCAAGGAGAGGCGATAGGCGGAGAGGGCGTAGTCGTCGCCGATCAGGGTGGCTTCGAGTTCGCGCGGTTCGGCGATCGTCGCCAATTCGGCGCGCCAATCGTCGAGGAAGCGCAGGTCTTCCTCGTCCATCGGCAGGTCGGCGGTATCGGGTGGTTCTTCCGCACCCGGCAGCGCGGTGCTCTCGGCGGCCAGGCGCTCGCGTTCCAGCAATTCGAACTCGGCGACATCGAGCGCGATCTGGTCGTGGATGAAGGGTGCCGGCAAGGGCAGAAGGAGCTGGCCGTCCTCGAAGGCGGCCAGCGTGTCGATGTCCTGCGCACGCAGCCAGCCCACCAGGTCCGATGAGGACAGGCCGGTACGGCCCAGGTGCACGCGGTGCTGGTCGATCTTGTTGAGTTCGCGCTGGAACGTGCCGGCCTGGCGCAGCAGGGCGCTCTGCGCACGGCCGACGGCCTGGGCAAGGCGGTGCGCGGCGGGTTCCAGGTCATCCTTTTCCGTGATCCCTGCGACCACCTCGGTGCCCTTCTCCACCCACGTCCAGACCGAATCGAGGCGTTCGGCGGCGTGACGGATACGGTGTTCGGAGCCGGACAGCACCGCGCGGTCGAAATCCTCTTTGAGTTCGGTCAGGCGCGAGAGCAGATGGCCGAGTTCATCGACCGACACGCGCCCCACCGCCTGTCCCGCGGCGAGTTGCGCCGTGAGGTAGCCGAGGCCGTCGTCATCGTCGTCCTCGAACTCCAGCATCGCCGCGATCGCGCTCAGCGCCTTGCGGCCCAGCGGCCCCACGCGGTAACGAAGGGTCTCCCCATCGTAGACCAGCAGGTCGTGGTCCTTGAGCCGCTGGACCACCGTTTCGAGTTTCACCGGGTCGACGAAAGCCAGGTGGTCGCGGATCTCCTGCGGCGTCCATTCCGTCGCATGCGAGCGGCCGCCGAGGGTGCGCAACACCAGCAGGCGCAGCAGCACTTGTGCTTCGCTGCCGTGGAACAATGCTGAGAACGTGCGCAACAGGCCGCGCCCCCGCAGCAGCGGGAACACGGACGGAAGGTCCTCGACGACGACGCCGTCGCGGAAGAGATCCTGCAAGCGTTCGTCGTGGACGGTGGTGTCGGCCGGACCGCTCAAGGTCAGCGACGGTCGACGCCGACGAAGCGAAGGAACTCGCCTCGTGTGCGTGGATCTTCGCGGAAGCTGCCGAGCATCTGGCTGGTGATCATCGACACGCCGCGCTTGTGCACGCCACGGGTGGTCATGCATTCATGGCTGGCGTCGATCACCACGCCGACACCGCGCGGGCGCAGGGTGTCTTCGATACAGTGCGCGATCTGCGCGGTGAGCTTTTCCTGCACCTGGAAACGACGGGCGAAACCGTCGACCACGCGGGCGAGCTTGCTGATGCCGACGACACGATCGGTGGGCACATAACCCACATGCGCGCGGCCGATGATCGGGGCCATGTGGTGCTCGCAGTGGCTTTCGAACTCGATGTCGCGCAGGACGATCATCTCGTCGTATCCGGCCACTTCCTCGAAGGTGCGGCGCAGGTAGTCGGCCGGATCTTCGTCGTAGCCCTTGAACCAGTCCGAATAGGCCTTGACCACGCGCTTGGGCGTGTCGAGCAGGCCCTCGCGGCTCGGGTCTTCGCCCGCCCACAGCAACAGCGTGCGCACGGCCTCCTCGGCCTGTTCACGGCTAACCGGGCGGGACTTGGCGTCGTCGCTCATCGGGACGGATTCCTTGGTGGAAGCAAAGGGACATTGTAGCGTTCCCGGCCGCTGGGGAGGCGCTCCTCCAAGTCCTGGTGGGAGCCGACCTGGTCGGCTCCCACCAGGCTATCAGTCTTCGGAGGGCGGGGAGGGGGCCGCTTCGGCCTCGGCCTCGGCGTCGTCCAGGCCGGGCGCCAGTTCGAGCAGGACCTGCGACTCGTCCGCGCCCAGCGATTCCACGCCGCGCAGCTTGCGTTCGATGGCGCGGGTGCGGATGCCGGCGCTGTCGATGCTGTTGCGTACCGTGTCCAACTGCTTCCGGGTCTTCTCCAGCACCGTGGCGAACTTGCCGAACTCGTTCTTCACCGCCGCCAGCACGTGCCAGACCTCGGACGAGCGCTTTTCGATCGCCAGGGTGCGGAAGCCCATCTGCAGGCTGTTGAGCAGGGCGGTGAGCGTCGTGGGGCCCGCGACGGTGACGCGGCAGTCGCGCTGCAATTGCTCGGAAAGCCCGGGGCGGCGGATCACCTCGGCGTAGAGGCCTTCGGTGGGCAGGAAGAGGATCGCGAAGTCGGTGGTGTGCGGCGGCGCGATGTACTTGCTGCGAATGCGCTTGGCCTCTTCGCGCACGCGCAGTTCCAGTGCCTTGCCGGCCAGCAGTGCGCCTTCGGCGTCGGCCGCGTCCTGTGCGTCGAGCAGACGCTGGTAATCCTCCACGGGGTACTTCGCGTCGATCGGCAGCCACACCGGCGTGCCTTCCTCGGTACCGGGAAGGCGGATCGCGTATTCCACTCGCTCGCTCGAACCGGGCACCGTGGCCACGTTGGACGCGTACTGTTCCGCCACGAGGATCTGTTCGAGCAAGGCGCCCAGTTGCACTTCGCCGAACGTGCCGCGGGTTTTCACGTTGGTCAGCACGCGCTTCAGGTCGCCCACGCCGGCGGCGAGCGCCTGCATTTCGCCCAGCCCGCGTTGCACGGCCTCCAACCGCTCCGACACCAGCTGGAACGACTGGCCCAGCCGTGTCTCCAGGGTGGACTGGAGTTTCTCGTCCACGGTGGCGCGCATCTGTTCGAGCTTGGCGGCGTTGTCCTGCTGGATCGCGGCCAGCCGTGTTTCCAGCGTGGCGCGGACATCGCCGAGGCGCTTTTCGTTCTCGGCGGTGAGCGCGGCGAAACGCTGATCGAGCACCTCGCCGAAATGCTTCAACGTCAGCGCGGATTCCTCACGGGTCTTGCGCGAATCGTCGGCCAATCCCTGGCGTAGCGATTGCAGGCCGATGTCGGTGCGCTCGGTGAGCTGGTCCAGGCGGCGGCCGAAGCCTTCGATGCGCTCATGCTGGCGGTCGGCAGCGATCTGCAATTGTTCCTGCACGTGCCCGCGGAATTGCCCGAAGCTCTCGCCCAATTCCCCACGGCCCGCGCGCTGTTCTTCGCGGATGACACCTTCCAGCCGGCGGTTGTCCTCGCGCAGCGCATCGAGGCGAAGCGCACTGCCATCGTCCTGCCTGCCACGGGAAAGCAGGGCGATCAGCAGGCCCAGGCACGCCAGCGCGACGGCCAGCAGGGCGATCAGGAGGATGGTTTCGAGCGTCATGGAGCGAGAGGGTACCTGTGTTGATGGCTCCTGGCGAAGCCTTCGCCGCTGAAGCGGCTCCCACAGGAGGTGCTCAGAGACTGGACGATGGGCGTCTCAGAGTGTGCGATTGCCTACGATGACGACATCGGCCGGCCGCTTGGCGAACAATCCCACGGTGACGACGCCGACGATCTGGTTGAGATCGGCTTCAAGTTCCACGGGATTGGCGATCCGCCAGCCGTGCACGTCGATGATCCAGTTGCCGTTGTCGGTCACCACGCCGTCGCGCCACACGGGGTTGCCGCCGCGGGCCACGATCTCACGCGCCACGTGGCTGCGCGCCATGGGGATCACCTCGATCGGCAGCGGGAACTTGCCCAGCACGTCGACCAGCTTGCTCGCGTCGACGATGCAGACGAGGGTGTCCGACGCGGCGGCGACGATCTTCTCGCGGGTGAGTGCCGCACCGCCGCCCTTGATCAGGCGCTTGTGCGGGTCGCATTCGTCGGCGCCATCGACGTAGAGGTCGAGCCGGCCGGCCGCGTTGAGGTCGATCACGTCGATGCCGAGCTTGCGCAGGCGGGCGCTGGAGGCTTCCGAGCTGGATACGGCCGCCTTGATGCGGTCACGGTACTGCGAGAGTTCGTCGATGAAGAAATTCACCGTGGAACCGGTACCCACGCCGATGATCCCGTCCTTGAAGCCACCATCGCCGACGAAGCGGAAGGCGGCGGTTTCGGCGGCAAGGCGTTTCTCGTTGTCCTGGCTCATGACTTTTCCAGTTTCAGGATGAAGTCCCAATCGCCCTTGGCCACGGGCATCACCGACAGGCGGTTACCCTTTCGCACGAGCGGCATGTCGACGAGTTCGTCGTATCCCTTCAGTTCCTCCAGCGAGATCGTGCGCGCGAGCTTGCGCTCGAACTTCACATCGATCAGGACCCAACGCGGTTCCTCGCGCGTGCTCTTCTCGTCGTAGTACTTCGACTTGGGGTTGAACTGGCTCTCGTCCGGATAGGCGGGCGAGGCCACCGTGGCGATACCGACGATGCCAGGAACATCCGTGTTGGAATGGTAAAAAAAGACCTTGTCGCCGACCTTCATGCCGTCGCGCATGAAATTGCGCGCCTGGTAGTTGCGCACGCCATCCCAGGGTTCGGTGCCTTTGCGCTTGAGGTCGTCGATGGAGAAGCTGTCCGGCTCGGACTTCATGAGCCAGTATTTCATGCGTTGGCGCCCGTGCAGTCGATCAGTTCCTTGTCGGTCGCGATGTAGTCGAGCGAGATGTCCCACTCGGCGGTCTCGATCGCATCCAGCTCCTGGAAGTCGTAGCCGACGCCAACCAGCAAGGGCCGTGCCGGACGGGGCTGCTCGCGGAGGAATTCGAAGCTGCGGTCGTAATAGCCACCACCGAAGCCGAGGCGATTGCCACCCCGGTCGAAGCCCAGCAACGGCACCAGTACGAGGTCGAGCTTGCTTGCCTCGATGATGCGTTCGGCGGCCTTCGGCTCGGGAATGCCCATTTCGTTGGCCTCGACGTCCTCGCCGGTGGTCCAGGGCGCGAACGTGAGCCGGCGCTTGCCGCCCGACTTGGTGACGATGGGCAGGTAGAAGGTCTGGCCGCGTTCGGCCATGGGGGCGATGGCGAGGTTGAGTGGCAGCTCGCCGCCCGTGGCCCAGTAGCCGGCCACGTGTTCATCGGTGAGGAATTCGGGCAGCTGCTCCAGGGACTGGCGCAGTCCCTGTGCCGCGGCGACGCGCTCCGCCGGCTTCAGCTGGCGGCGGCGCTGCACGAGGTCGGCTCGCAGTTCACGTCTCTCGGGTAGCTTTGACATGGGTCGTTCAGCCGAACGGCACAGGCAAGGTTGCCGTCGAGCCGCCCCCTCCGGTGCCGCGGAGGGGACGCTGACCGGTCTGGAACCGGCCGGCCGGCGAAATAAGGAGGCGTTCTCCGCGATGCCGCTGCGCACCAAACGACCTTGATCCAAAGGATCAGGTGGGAGGGCTACGCAACTTCAAGGCTTTCCGTACGAGGCGGACATGCACAACAGTCGCGAAAAGCCGACCCGGGGTCGTATGTAGGAACAAGGCAAATGTAAAGTGCGCTGGCGAACACCGCAGGGAACGCCCGCCGCTATTTTACCGATGCGTCGAGCAGACCATCAAGCTTTCTTCGCAGGGAGGCCAGTCCGTCGGTCAGCACCTGTTCCTGCGAGTCGTGCTCCTTGCGCAGCGTGAGGAGCTCGTGAGCGATGCTCACGGCCGCCAGGACGGCGATCCGGTCGAAACCGGGAACCTTCGCGTTCGATTTCAGCTCGCGCATCTTGCCGTCGAGGAACTGGGCGGCGGCGATCAGCCCGGGGCGTTCTTCCGGGGCGCAGGCGATATGGAACTCGCGGTCGAGCAGGCGCAGGGATACCGGTTCGCTGGCGGTGGCATTCATGAGAGGTATCAGCCCGTGTTCTCGAGCGCCTTCAGGCGCTGGATCATCGCTTCCACACGGCTGCGCGCCTGTTCGTTGCGCGCCATCAGCCCTGCACGTTCGTTCGCCAGCTGTTCCTGGCTATGCCGCAGGCTGCGGTTTTCCTCGGTCAGCCGGCGGACGGTATCGACGAGCCGGTCGAGCGTCGCGCTCAGGGCTTCCAGTTCGGTCTTGAAGGCATCCGGGTTCGTCATGCGCGGACTATATAACAGGATGTCCGGCGTTGTCGGCAGGCCGTGAAGGCGAAGGCGCCAGCGAGGTGAAGGCGGCTGCATTAGACTTCGGGTTCGCGTATCCAGGAGTAGCCGTCATGTCGGCCAACCAGACCGTCGATCCGGAAGAGATCGCCGAGCTTATCGCCCGCTGCAAGCTGTCCGTGTCGGTCAGCGAATTCCATGGTGCCCTGGTGGGTTACCTCAGCGCCGGTGGCCACTTCCCGCATGGCTCCGTGCTGGGGGCTCTGCAACTCGAGCCCGATCCGGAGCCGAGCGACAAGGAAATGGCCATGCTCACCCGCCTGCGGCATCAGACCGAGGAATGGCTGGCCGACCCCGAGCTGACTTTCTCGCCCTGGCTACCCGACGACGACGCGCCGGTCCCGGAACGCGCCGGGGGTCTCAGGGAGTGGGTCCAGGGTTTCCTCGGCGGCTTCGGCCTGGGCGGTTCGGTGGAGGTCAACCGGGGCATGAGCGACGATGCGAAGGAAGTCCTGCAGGACATGGCCGGCATCGCCACGGCGGATTTCGAGTTCGATGCGGATGACGACATCAACGACGAGAGCCTGATCGAACTCGAGGAATTCGTC
Source organism: Luteibacter sp. E-22 (assembly GCF_049913125.1). Lineage (GTDB taxonomy): Bacteria > Pseudomonadota > Gammaproteobacteria > Xanthomonadales > Rhodanobacteraceae > Luteibacter. The sequence goes on along the minus strand of NZ_CP183975.1, from coordinate 3,723,555 downwards.
CGTGCCGGCGCCATGTTGTTGCACGCCGAGCTGAGCCGCGCGTCCCGACCGGCCAACGACACCCTGCATTGATCGCCGCGGCCGAGTACGCCCGGCGCCGCCGGGAGCTGATGCGCATGGCCGGCGAGGACGCGGTGCTGATCCTCGCCGCCGCTCCGGAGCGCATGCGCAATGCCGACGCGCCCTGGCCTTACCGGCAGGATTCCGATTTCCACTACCTTACCGGGTTCGACGAGCCGGAGGCCGTACTGGCCTTGTTGCCGGGCCGCGCCCATGGTGAAAGCGTACTGTTCTGCCGCGAGCGCGACGCCGATCGTGAACGCTGGGACGGCGAGCGCATGGGCACGGACCGCGCCGCACGGGAATTGCGCCTGGACGACGCCTTCCCGATCGACGATATCGACGACATCCTCCCGGGCATGATCGAGGGCCGGGCGCGCGTCTACTGCCACTTCGGCCAGGAACCCGACTTCGACGCCCGCCTGCTCGGTTGGATGCGCCGCTTGCGCACGGCCCGGGGCGGTGGCGTCGTGCCCAAGGACCTGGTGGCCCTGGGGCATTTGCTGCACGACCTGCGCCTGTTCAAGTCACGTGACGAACTGGCCCTCATGCGCCGTTCCGGCGAGGTGGCCGGTGCGGCCCACCTCGCCGCGATAGCCATCGCCCGGCCCGGCGTGGCCGAGTACGAGGTGGAGGGCGAGATCCTCCGCACCATCCGCGGCCGTGGCGCGGTGCCCGCCTTCCCACCCACCGTTGCCGGTGGCGCCAATGCCTGCATCATGCATTACCAGGCGAACCGCGCCACCCTGAAGGATGGCGACCTGCTCCTGGTCGACGCCGGTGCTGAGGTGGATTGCTATGCCTCCGACATCACCCGCACCTTCCCGGTCGGCGGGCGATTCAACAAGGAACAGCGCGCGCTTTACGACATCGTGCTGCAGGCCCAGTTGGCGGCGATCGACGCGGTCCGCCCCGGCCGTTCATTCGGCGATGCCCACGACGCCGCCGTGCGCGTCATCGCGGAAGGCCTCTGCGCGGTGGGCCTCCTTCGCGGCGGCGCCGACCGGATCATCGCCGAAGGCAGCTACAAGACCTATTTCCCCAGCAAGACGGGCCACTGGCTCGGCCTCGATGTCCACGACGTGGGCGATTACCGCATCGACGGCGAACCGCGCGTCCTCGAAGAGGGCATGGTTGTCACGGTGGAGCCGGGGATCTATGTGCCGCTGGACGATAAGCGCGTGGACGAACGCTGGCGCGGCATCGGCATCCGGATCGAAGACGACGTGGCGGTGACCAAGGGCGCCCCGGAGGTGATGACGGCGATGGTTCCGAAGTTGCCCGAGGCCCTGGAGCGCTGAGCCGACCCTGTGGTGGGCAGCCGACCTTGTGGGAGCCGCTTCAGCGGCGATCCCGCGACAGCGGGCAAGGTTGGAGCAAGCACCCATCGCCGACAAGGTCGGCCCCCACCAAGCCGGGGCAAGGCACGCCTGCTCGCCCCCCTCCGGTGGGAGCCGACCCTGTCGGCGATGCTCTACCTCAAGACCCCTCGCGCTTCGACATCGGCTCACGCGCACGGCTCGCCTCGTCGTCCGAGTGCACCTCGAACCACACCGCGTTGAGGATGCCGAAGGTGCAGGCCAGGCCAAGGCCCAGTATCCAGGCGAAATACCACATGGCGTTGCTCCTTCAGTACAGGTTGTGCGACTTGCGCACGTGTTCGAGAGTGACGCGGCCACGCATCACGCGATACACCCAGCCCGTGTAGAGCAGGATGATCGGGATGAACACCACGGTGACGCCGAGCATGATGAGCAACGTGCCGCGACTGGACGAAGCGTCCCACACGGTAAGGCTCGACGCGGGGTCCAGCGACGACGGCATCAGGAAGGGGAATAGCGCGAGCCCCGCCGAAAGGATCGTGCCGGCAACGGCGAGGCAGCTGGAGAAGAAACCGCCGAAGCCGCGCCGGCCGACGAACAGCTGGACGCCGAGCGCACCGGCGAAGGCGAGTACCGGGGCGGCCCAGAACGCGGGATGGGTCATGTACCCGGTGAACCACGACGCGCCCACCGCCACCTGCTTCGCCAGCGGATTGGACAACCCGCCGGCCACCACCGGTCCGGAGATCGCGTATCCGGGAATGCCGTAGGCGAGCCACACGCCGGCCAGCACGAACAGGACGAGGTAAACGAGCGAGGCGATGCGCGCGATCTTCGCCGCACGTTCCGCGATGACATGGTCGGCCTTCATCGCGGCCCAGCTCGCGCCGTGCGCCAGCAACATGCTGAGGCTGACCAGCCCGGAAAGCAGCGCGAACGGACGGAAGAGGCCGAAGAAGCCACCTTCCCAGGACATGCGCAGATCGCCGTCGTAGCGGAACGGCAGTCCCAGGAAGAGATTGCCGAAGGCCACGCCGCACACGAGCGTCACGATGACGCCGGAGGCGATCAGGCAGTAGTCCCATACGGCCTTCCATCGGGGATCGGGCATCTTCTCGCGGAAGTTGAAACCCACCGGCCGGATGATGAAGGCCACGAGCAGCACGAACATCGCGACATACAGGCCGGAGAACGATGCCGCATACAGTAGCGGCCACGCGGCGAACACCGCGCCGCCACCGAGGATGAACCACACCTGGTTGCCTTCCCAGGTGGGCTCGATGGTTTCCAGCAGTACCGTGCGCTCGTGCTCATCCTTGCCCAGCACGCGCAACAGTGCCGCCACGCCGAAGTCGAAGCCGTCCATGATCGCGAAACCGATCAGGAGGACGCCGATGAGCGCCCACCAGATGATACGCAGGGTGTCGTAGTCGAACATGAGGTTCTCCTTCAGGCCGTCTGCGCGGTAACGGGGATGGTGTCCGCCTGCTTCGGCCACATGCCGAGCCCGTCGGGGCCCTTGCGGGCGAACTTCACCATCAGGTAGCCATCGATGACGGCGAGCGCGGTGTAGAAGAGGACGAAACCGCCGAGTGAGATCCAGACCTGTCCGGCGGTGAGCGACGATGCCCCCAGTGCCGTCGGCAGCACGCCTTCGATCGCCCAGGGCTGTCGGCCGTATTCCGCGACGATCCAGCCCAGCTCCGCCGCGACCCACGGCAGCGGAAGGCTCCACAATGCGGCGCGGAGAAAGCCCCGTCCGTCGAGGCGGCGCTTGCTGGCACGCCAGAACGCATAGGCGAACAGCGCGATGAAGTAGAGGCCGCAGGCCACCATGATGCGGAACGACCAGAACAACACGGGAACATTCGGAATCGTGCTGTCGGCGGCCTTCTGGATATCGGCCGGCGTGGCCTTGCGCGGATCGTCGATGAAGCGCTTGAGCAGCAGGGCGTAACCCATGTCCTTGTCGTGCGCGGCGAGGATCGCCCTGGCCTGCGCATCGTCCTTGTTCTCGCGCAGGACGAGCATCGCGTCGTAGGCCTTGATGCCGTCGGCGATGCGCAGCTTCGCATCGTCCACGAGGCTTGCGATGCCGATGATCGGTTCGTCCAGGGACCGGGTGCCCATCAGGCCCATCACCCAGGGAATACGGATGGCCGCATGCGTTTCGTGCGTCTTGACGTCGGGCAGGCCGAACAGCGTGAAGGACGCTGGCGCCGGCTCCGTTTCCCACATGGCCTCGATCGCCGCCATCTTCATCTTCTGGTTCTCGGACACGGTGTATCCGGATTCGTCACCCAGGACCACCACCGACAGGGACGCGGCGAGGCCGAAGCTCGCAGCGACCGTCATCGAGCGCTTGGCGAACTCGATGTTGCGCCCGCGCAGCAGGTACCAGGCGCTGATCGAGAGCACGAACATCGCACCCATCGTGTAGCCGGCGCTCACGGTGTGGACGAACTTGGACTGCGCCACGGGATTGAAGATCACTTCGCTGAACGAGGTGACTTCCATGCGCATCGTCTGCGCATTGAACGCCGCGCCTACCGGGTTTTGCATCCAGGCGTTGGCGATGAGAATCCACAACGCGGAAAGGCTGGTCGCCAGCGCGAGGAACCAGGTCACCAGCATGTGCTTGACCGGCGAGATGCGATCCCAGCCGAAGAAGAACAGACCCACCAGGGTGCCTTCGAGGAAGAAGGCCATCATGCCTTCGATCGCCAGCGGCGCGCCGAAGATGTCGCCCACGTAGTGCGAGTAATACGCCCAGTTGGTGCCGAACTGGAATTCCATGGTGACGCCCGTGGCGACTCCCATGGCGAAATTGATGCCGAACAGCACGCCCCAGAACTGGGTCATGCGCTTCCATATCTCGCGCCGCGTCATCACGTACACGCTTTCCATGATGGCGAGCATGAAAGCGAGACCCAGCGTGAGGGGAACGAAGAGGAAGTGGTAGAGCGCCGTCAATGCGAATTGCAGGCGTGACAGGCCGACGACATCGGGGTCGACGATCATGGCTTGATTCCCTGGGTGGAGGCGGAAGCGGGCGCGAGCACCCGGCCGATGCCGGCGGGCGACACGTCCGCGCGGGGCAACGGCCGGATGGCCACGTACCAGATGAGCATGAGCACGGCGAGCTTGGCGACGACGATCACGGAAAGCTCGAGGACGAGCTTTCGCAGTGGCTTGTCACGCCATCGGCGGCGCCTGGGTGGACTGTCGACGACCATTGGTGCGACTCCCTCGTTCCTGCGAACATCTGCACGGCATCGTAAGCCGGGCATGCCCCGCGCGGCCGATGGCCGATTGTCGCAACCGGCTGACCGCGTATCCTTCCACCTTCCCCTTTTTGCCGCAGCATATCCCTCCATGGCCGAGAGTAAAGTGCGTTACGCCTCAGTGGACGTGCTGCGCGGAATGACCGTGGCGGCCATGCTGCTGGTCAACGACCCAGGCGACTGGGGTCATGTCTGGTGGCCCCTGGAACATGCCCAATGGAATGGCTGTACACCGACCGACCTCGTTTTTCCCCTGTTCCTCTTCATCGTGGGGGTCTCGGTGTCGCTGGCCATCGTGCCGCGGATCGACGCCGGCGCGACCAAGGCACCGATTCGGCAGGCGGCCGTGCGTCGCGCGCTGCGCATCGTCGGGCTGGGCCTGTTGCTGAACCTCGTCGCCTGGCTCGCGATCCCCGAGGCCCACCTGCGCTTGCCGGGCGTGCTGCAACGGATCGGCATCTGTTTCGCGGTGGCGGCCCTGCTTGCCGTGGACACGCGACCGCGCACACGGGACATCGTCTTCGTCGCGCTTCTTGCCGTTTATGGGGTGGTGTTGCTAGCCGGCGGCATGGAGCCGTGGACGAACCTGGTCAGCCGCGTGGATGCGGCGGTGTTCGGGCCGTTCGTCTATGCGACCGATCCCGCCACGGGACGCGGGCACGACCCGGAGGGCCTCCTTGCGACCCTGCCTTCCCTGGCGACGACCTTGCTCGGCATGCGTGCCGGGGCATGGCTGCGCACCGGTGAGATGCGCAAGCTGGTGGTCGCGGCGTGCGTGTGCCTAGTCTTGGGATGGTTCGCGCAGTGGCTGTGGCCGTTGAACAAGAATTTGTGGACGCCCAGCTACGTCCTCTGGACCGGCGGCTGGTCGTTCGCCTTGTTGGCGATCGTCCATGAAGGGGTCGACCGGCGCGGCTGGCGTTTGCCAGGCCGCGCGTTCGGGCTCAACGCCATCGCCGCTTATGCCGGCTCCGGCCTGATGGTCTATCTGCTGATCGCGCTGGGCGTGACCGGCCCGTTGTACCGCCATGCCTTCGCCGCGTGGATGACACCCCTGTTCGGGCCGTACGTGCCGTCCGCCGTGTGGGGTGTCGTCTTCGTCGCCGTGTGGTGGCTGGTGGTGCGCCGGATGGATCGACGCGGCATCTACCTGAAGGTCTGAAGCGCGAACGCGTCCCGGGTGAGGTTCTCCGGCGCATCCGCGGTGCAGACCACGTCGTCTTCGATCCGGATGCCGCCGTACTTGCGGAACGCTTCCACCTTCGCCCAGTCGATATCCGCCGCGAACGGTTTGTTCTTGAGTTCGGCCAGCAGCATGTCGATGAAGTAGAGGCCGGGCTCGATCGTCACCACCATGCCGGGTTCGAGTTTTCGGGTGAGGCGCAGGTAGGGATGCCCTTCCGGCTTGGCGATCGTGCCACCGGTTTCGGAGGCCTGGAATCCTGCCACGTCGTGCACCTGCAAGCCGATGCCATGGCCGAGGCCGTGCGGGAAGAAGGCGGAGGACACGCCGGATTCCACGGCGCTTTCCGCGCTCATGCGGATGAAGCCATGCTCGCGCAGCACGCCGGCCAGCACGTGATGGGCATGCACATGCAACTCCGGGTAGCTCTGGCCCGCACGCACCTTGGCCACGAACGATCGCTCGGCGGCATCGACCGAGTCGATCAGGGCCTGGAATTCGCTCGCGTGCGCGCCCGCATACGTGCGCGTGATGTCGCTTGCGTAACCCGCGGCGCTGGCACCCGCGTCGATCAGGAAGGAGCGGCTTTCGGCGGGCGCCTTGCGGTCGAAGTTCGTGTAGTGCAGCACCGCGCCGTGCTCGTTGAGGCCGACGATGCTGGCGTAGGGCAACTCGGCGTCGATCTGGCCCACGGCGGTGAGGTAGGCGAGGTGGATGCCCAATTCGCTTTCGCCGTCACGGAAGGCTCGTTCGGCGGCGCGGTGGCCGCGCGTGCCGCGCCGGCTGGCTTCGCGCATCAGTTCGAGTTCGTACGGCGTCTTGTAGGCACGGTGGTAATGCAGGTGGTCGATCACCGTGGCGGGGTTGTTGGCGCATACGTCCTGCAGATTGCAGAACTGGTCGCCGATGATCGCGCAACGCGAGAGCGCGGCCGGAAGTTCGGCGATGGCGTCGGCGGGCTTGCGCACCACGACGATGTCGAAATGGTCGACCCAGTAGCCCGAGGGTGCCTCGGGAACCACGTGCCAGTAATCGCGTGGCTGGAGGAAAACCAGTTTCGGCTTCTCGCCCGGCGTGTAGACCAGCCAGCTTCCGGGCGTGTCGGTCAGCGGCAGCCAGTGCTTGAAATGCGGGTTGGTGACGAACGGGTAGTCCTGGTCGTCCAGGAACTTTGTGATCGGGCGGCCGGCCGGTACCACCAGGTGGTCGAAACCGCCGCGCGCCAGCGCGGTGTCGGTGCGCTCGCGCAAGGTGGCGAGGTGTTGCGGGTAAAGCGCGGCCAGCGCGTCGTTCATCGGGGGTCTCCGGAGCGTGGGGCAAACCGCAATGGTGCGCTTCCGCCAGCCCATCGCCAACCCCGGAACGCCTTCAGGCCTTGGCGAACACCACGGTGTAGTCGCCTGCGATATCGCCCAGGCGCTGTCGTAACGCGGTGGCGGCGTGTTCGTCGCCGTCGCGAGTGAGACCCTGGAGGTGTGCACCGTACAAAGTGATGGCGAAGTGGCCCACGGCGAAATCGTTGGCGGGCGACCGCCAGAGGTGCAGAGACGTCCATGTGGCGCAGGAGGGGCAGGCCACATAGGCGGAATCGGGTGCGTCGCACCACACCGCGAGTGCTTCCTCCAGGGCTTCGCTGCCCTCGTCGCCAGGTGCCAGCGTCTCCCGGCACTCGGGACAGCGGATGACGAAGCTGCCGTCGTAGCGGCAGAAGATCCCGTTCTCACGGCCGCCGTCCACCAGGCGCGCTCCGCCGTTGCCGTCCTCGCGCCAGCGGTGTCCGCTGGCATGCAGGCCGATGGCCCGGATGCCGGTGTCGGCCATGAGGCGCTCATCGATCACACGGAACCGCGTTTCCTCGTCGCCGATGGGCAGGGGCGAAATGGTGCCGTCCCCGACGAGGTGCAGGTACAGGCTGGTCGCGGCCGCCGCGGCGTCGTCTCGCTCGAGGTCGGTGTCGACCAGGATGGTGGTGGCATCGCTCATGAGAAGCGATGGTGGTCCTCCATGTGGGGCGTCGTAAAGCATGGGAGAGGCTTCCGTTCAGTCCGCGGGTGGTCCGATCCACTCGTCGATGGCGCGCACGTCGTCTTCACTCGCCGCGACGATACGGTATCCGGCCCAGTACTGTCCCGCCGATGCGGCCGGTTCGTGCCACTGCTCCTGGATGCCGATCTCGACCCTGTGTTCACGATGTTGGGCATCGGGAAGGGTGAAGACCACTTGTTGCACCACGCCACTGCGCGGCGCATGGCCGACGAGCAGCATCAGGCCGGTGGCCGAGAGGTTGCCAAGCTGACCGACCACGCCTTCGCTCATGACGTCGATTACCGGCATCGGCGAGCTGGCCCGCTTGCGCGGCGCGCGGCGCTGTTCGAATTCGGATTTCATGCGCGGCCCGCCAGGCGTGACTCGCCGGCGCCTTCGCGGCGGAGGTTGCGTGCCACCGCCTGCCATGCGCGGTCGACGATGGACATCTTCTGTTCCTTCCATTCGCGCGCTTCGCCCTTGGCGATCAGCCGGGCGAGGCGGGTGAGATCCATGTCCTCGCCGCGGCCACCGCGCTGGTTCACGAACAGGCAGCGGCCAGTGGTCGGAGAGAACCACGCGAGCTTGCGCAAGGCGATGCTCCCGTCGGCCTGGACGAACTCGAACCAGGTGCCGAAACGCAGGCTGGCGAGGCCGTCGTACACGGCACGCGCGGCCGGATCGAGCGGGGTCGGCTGCACCGGACCCACGGGTTCACCGTGCGCGGTGCCCTCGCCCAGGCGTGGACGCTGCTTGAGCCGCACGGCGACATCCGTGGGTGTCAGGCCATCGTCGCCGTGCCGCGCGGGGCCATCGAACAGGCCGGCCGCGACCTGGGCGGCTTCGGAGGGATGCATGCCCAGGTGCTCCAGCCCGCGCTCCACGTCCTGGCGCAGCTTGCGCGCGTCGGCAACGGGGCGCCGGCCGAGCAACTGGTCGGTGACGCCCAGGCAATAGAGGAAGGCTTCGCCGTTCTCGCCGCCACGCAGGATGTGCAGGGCGAGCACGTCGGCCCACGTGCGTTCGAGCAGGATGCGCAGTACGCCCCGGGGTGCGGCGCCACGGACCATGCGTTCGGTCATGATGTCGGTGGCGCGCTGGCGCGCCCGTTCCAGCCGGTCGCGTCCTTCCATGGCTTCGATCTGGCGTCGCTCGGCGACATGCGCCTTGCGCGACAACAGGGCGATCTGTTGCTCGATATCGGACCGCCATGCAGGATCGATCACCTGGGCGTGGCTGGCTTCCACGACCAGTCGCTCGAGGCGGTCGACCAGGGCCGCATCCGGTTCGCCCTCGGCCGGGTCGAGCCAGTGGTGCGCCGCCTCGCTCACGGTATCGAGCAACTGGCGCGCGGGGTGCTCGGGCCGGTCGAAGAAACCACGATCGTTCACCGCCGCGCGCAGCATCGGCCACTGCAGCCCGCCGAGGACGGCGTGCCCCGGGCTTGCCGCGCCGAGCTGCTGGCCCAGGCTCTGGAACAGGCGCGCGGTGAGCTCCACGGTGTCGCCTTGCTCGATGGTGAGTTCGGCGACCGGTGAACCGGCCGGGCGGGCGCGGTTCAACTGATGGATCAATTCATCGCGCAGCGCCTGCGCGCTGCGGATTTCGCGTTGCGCCGCGTCGGTGACATCGACGACATGGCCTTGCAAGGCGAGCAGGGCGGTCTGCAGCTCGTCGTCCGACGCCAGTCGGCCCGGTGCGAAACCTGCGCCGCGTCCGGTTTCCACGCGCCGGGCGAGCAGGCTGCGCAGGCTCTCCAGTACGCCGATGTGGCCTTTGACGAGCGTGGCGGTGCTCGCATCGGGCGGCGCGCCACCCGTGGCCGGCTCGGCGGCATTCGCGCGACGCTCGGTGGCGGGAGCCGGGGCGACGCGCACGTTCGGGTAGACGCGGAAGCCCGGCAAGATGCCGCGCGTGCGGAAATGTTCGTTGAGTGCGCCGTAGAAGGCCTCGCCGTGGCCGAGCACGCGCGCGTCCACCGCGTGGAAGAGAAGCAATCGATGGGCGGTCGACAAGGGCATCGGCGTGATGGCGTCCTTCAGCGCGGCGATGAGCGCACGTGGCCCGGCAGGCAGGGACTCACCTTCGAGCGGTGGTGTCCCCGCCAGTACCGCAAGTCGATAGCCCAGTTCGAACAGGCTGCTGGCGCTGCGCGCTTCGCCGCGCGCCGCCATGCTCGCCAATGCGTCGGCCTGTTCCTGCTCCTCGGGATCGACCAGGCTGAGCGTCAGGTGTTCGGCTGCGGCGGAGGCCTTCTGTTCGCTCATGTCGCCGAGCCGGCGGAAGCGCTCCGATACATGGGCCGCGAACCGGTTGCGGAAGCCGGGGCCATCGCGCTCGACGATATTCCGGCTTTCGAAGCAGGCCTGTTGTTCGAGATGGTTGCGACTGCTTTCCGCGGCGGCGAACAGGCGTTGGTCGAAATCGCGCAGCGAGTCGCGCAAGGGCATGTCCAGCCAGGTGAGGCACAGCGACAGCCCCTGCTGTGCTTCGCGTTCCGCACGCGGCGACAGGGCGACGGGATGCGGTCCCGTCCGGCCGTACGGCGGTTGCGTACCTGCATTCATCCGAAGAGGTCCTCCCCGACCTTGCCTGTGAGTTTAGGTGTCCATCCCATGCAGGCGCCAGCGTGCCGGTGGCCCGCTTATGGCTTAGGGCGATTGGAATAGGCAGCGGACCGGTCAGGCCATGAACGCTTCGATCACGTCGTTCAGGAAGCGCTGGCCCAGCGCGGTGGTCTTCAGCGTCGCGGCATCCTGGACCAGCCAGCCCTTCGCCACGCAGGCCGCCATGGCGGGCGCTATGACGGCCTGCGACAGGCCGGTCCGTTCGGCGAAATCGGCCATCGGGACGCCGTCGACCAGCCGCAAGGCGTTGAGCATGTATTCGAACGGCAGGTCGTCGAGGGCGACGAGGTTATCGCCGCCGATGCGGGCGGGCTGGCCGGCGCTGGCGAGGTAGGCCGCGGGCAGCCGGGTTTTCCATCGCCGGCGCACGCCGTTCGCATCGCTGATCTTCCCGTGGGCGCCGGCGCCGATGCCCAGGTAATCGCCAAAACGCCAGTAATTCAGGTTGTGCGCGCAGCGCCGCCCCGGCAGGGCATACGCCGACACTTCGTATTGACCGTATCCCGCTTCACCGAGCCGGGCTTCGCAGGCTTCCTGGATCGCCCACGCAGCGTCGTCGTCGGGCAGTGGCGGCGGGTTGGCGGCGAAGGCGGTGTTCGGTTCCAGGGTGAGCTGGTAGTGGGAGACATGCGTCGGCCCCAGCGCGAGGGCGCGTTCGACATCGTCGAGCGCGCCGGCCAGGGTCTGTTCGGGAAGGGCGTACATCAGGTCGATGTTGATGTTCCCGATGCCGGCGTCTTGCGCCTGGCGAACCGCGTCGGCGGCTTCGCCGGCCGAGTGGATACGGCCCAGCCGGCGCAGCTTGTCGTTGTCGAAGCTTTGCACGCCGAACGAGATGCGATTCACCCCGGCCGCGAGGTAACCATCGAAGCGTCCGTGCTCCACGGTGCCGGGATTCGTTTCCAGGGTGACTTCCGCATCGGTGGCGAACGCCAGGCGTTCGCGTGCGCCATCGAGGAAGCGGCCGACCAGTTCCGGGGCGAACAGGCTGGGCGTGCCGCCGCCGAAGAACACGGTGGCGATACGGCGTCCGTCGAGTGCCGTGCCGAAATCGCGCAGGTCCGCATCGAGGTCGGCCAGCAGGGCATCCACATAATCGGCATAGGCGGGCGTGCCGCGTACGCCATGCGAGTTGAAGTCGCAGTACGGGCATTTGCGCACGCACCACGGCATGTGCACGTACAGCGAGAGCGGCGGTGGGAGCAGGTTCATGCCAGTTCGGCGAAACGCGCCTTGAGCAACGCCAGGGCCTGGCCCCGATGGCTCAGGCGGTTCTTCCGCGCCGGTTCCAGTTCCGCGGCGGAAACGTCGTGGCCATCGGGGAGGAACAGCGGGTCGTAGCCGAAACCACCTTCGCCACGCGGCGCTTCCAGGATGCGCCCGTGCCAGCGGCCTTCGGCGATCAGCGGTGCGGGATCGTCCGCATGGCGCAGCAGGACGAGCACGGCGATGAAATAGGCACTGCGCCGTTCCGGCGGCACGCCGCCGAGTTCGCGCAGGAGCTTCGCGTTGTTCGCGGCGCTGTCGCCGTGGGTTCCCGCATAGCGCGCGGCATATAGCCCCGGCGCGCCGTTCAACGCGTCGACGCAGATGCCCGAGTCGTCGGCGAGCGCGGGCAGGCCGGTGGCGCGAGCCGCGTGGCGAGCCTTGATGAGGGCATTCTCGACAAACGTGAGGCCGGTCTCGTCGGCATCGTCGACCCCGAGCGAGGTCTGCGCCACGAGTTCCACGTCGCTGCCGGCCAGCAACTGTTCCAGTTCGATCACCTTGCCGGCATTGCCGGAAGCCAGGACGATGCGCATCGGATCAGAGCCCTTCGGAGAATTCGGGGGCGTAGTTGACGCGGCCGCGGTAACCCGCGAGACCTTCGACCGTCAGTGGCAGCACCTGGAAGGCATTACCGCCTTCGAAGGCGTCGTGCAGGCCATGGCTGGAGGCCTTGCTGAAACCGAACGCCGCGTAATAGACCGGTGAACCGAGCACGAAGATGGCGCGCGCCTCGCGCACGAAGCAGGCACCGATACCTTCCTCGATCAGGGCGCGGCCAAGCCCTTGGCGCTGGTGCCCGGGCAGCACGGCGACAGGGGCCAGGCCCAGGGCCTTGCCATCGTCGCCTTCCTCCACGGTCACCGGCGAGAACAGCACGTGGCCGAGGACGGCATCGCCTTCGTCGACCGCCACCAGGGAGATCGTGTCTCGGCCGGCGGCCACCAGGCGGCGGACCAGGCCGGCCTCGGCGTCGCGGCCGAAGGCGGCACGGTGCACGGCGAGGATCGCCTCCAGGTCGGTGGCGGTGGCGGCGCGGACTTCGGTCATGGGGTGGCCTCGAGGGCGGCACGTTGCGCGGCGACCAGTTCGTCGATGCCCTTGGCGGCGAGATCCATCAGCACGTTCATTTCCTCACGGCGGAAGGCATGGCCCTCGGCCGTGCCTTGTACTTCGATGAAACCGCCGCCGTCGTTCATGACGACGTTCATGTCGGTATCGCAGTTGGAATCCTCGGCATAGTCGAGGTCGAGTACCGGCACGCCGTTGTAGATGCCGACCGACACCGCGGCGATGGCGCCGAGGATCGGATTCCGCTTGATCGCGTTGCGCCGGGTCAGTGTCGCCACCGCGTCGACCAGGGCGACGTAGGCCCCGGTGATGGCCGCCGTGCGCGTGCCGCCGTCGGCCTGGATCACGTCGCAATCGAGCGTGATGACGCGCTCGCCGAGGGCGGCGCGGTCCACGCAGGCGCGCAGGGATCGCCCGATCAGGCGCTGGATTTCCATCGTGCGGCCACCCTGGCCGCCCCGGGCGGCCTCACGCTGGGTGCGGTCGGTGGTGGCGCGGGGCAGCATGCCGTACTCGGCGGTGACCCAGCCCTCGCCCTTGCCGCGCAGCCACGGTGGCACGCGCTCCTCGACGGAGGCGGTGCAGAGCACCTTCGTGTCGCCGAAGGACACCAGCACGGAGCCCTCGGCGTGGCGGGTGTAGTGGCGTTCGATGCTGACGGCGCGCAACTGGTCGGCAGCGCGGCCGCTCGGACGGGAAAAGGTCATGTGAGGCCTGATTTGGGCACGGACGGTGGGTCAGTTTACCATTGCGCTCTTTCCTCCACGCGCGAGCGAAGGCAATCCGATGATCCGCAGCATGACCGCCTATGCCTCCGCCGAGAGCGCCGGCCCGTCCGGCACGCTGACCTGCGAGTTGCGCACGGTCAACCACCGTTACCTCGAGATCAGCCCTCGCCTGCCCGAGGAAATGCGCGGCTTCGAGAGTGCCGTGCGCGAGCGGATCGCTGCGCGGCTGTCACGTGGCAAGGTCGACGTCACCGTCCGCCTGCGCGCTGAAGCGGGTTCGGGCGAGGGACTTCGGGTGAACGGCTCGGTCTTGTCGCGCCTGTCCGAGCTTGCGTTGGACCTGGAGCAGCGGTTCCCGCGCATGCATATCGAGTTCACCGAGTTGCTTCGCTTCCCCGGTGTGTTGCAGCAGCCGGAAACCGACGCCGACGCCTTGCAGGGTGCGCTGCTCGAGGTGCTCGACCGCGCCCTTGCCGTCCTGGGCGACACCCGTGGCCGCGAAGGCGCCAAGCTGGGCGACATGTTGCGCGAGCGCCTGGACGCCGTCGACAAGATCGTTGGCGACGTACGCGGGTGGATTCCGGAAATTCGCGCGGCATTGCGTTCCCGCCTCGAAGCGCGCCTCGCCGATATCCGCCAGCCGGTCGAGCCGGGCCGCCTGGAGCAGGAACTGGTCCTGCAGATCACCCGCATCGACGTGGACGAAGAACTCGACCGCCTCGCCACGCACATCTCCGAAGCCCGCCGCGTGCTGGCGCTGAAGGAGCCGGTCGGGCGCCGGCTCGATTTCCTCATGCAGGAATTCAACCGCGAGGCGAACACGCTGGGGTCGAAGTCGGTGGATTCGCGCACGACCAACGCCGCCGTGGAGCTCAAGGTGTTGATCGAGCAGATGCGCGAGCAGGTGCAGAATATCGAGTGATATCTCCCGTCGTCTGAAGCGAGTTATGCCTGGGTTACAGCCATCGCCAGGGCTGCTCTGACGCCGCTCTCGATCGTCTTCTCGGCGAGCCCTCGATCTACGACAGCACGTGCGATCTGAAGCGTTCCCACCATGAGCGCGAACATGGTGAGCGCCGTGGCGTGGGCCTTCTTTTTGTCGCCGGAAAGGAGTCGAGCTAACTCAGATGTGTAGCTCTGAAGTCCGTTCTCATAGGCCTGTCGAGCTGGAGTCGGCTGCCTTGCGATCTCCGGGAGCAGTGCAGCTGAGGGGCAGCCGTTGGCACAATCAGTCACATGGTCAAGATTCAGATAGTCGCGAATCGCGGCTTCAAGTGCCTGTTGGCGACTCATTGCATCGCGGCGATCTGCAAGTGCTTCCACCAGGGTTTCGCGAACCAGCACATCCTTCGATGGAAAGTGCGCATAGAACGCACCGTTAGTCAGGCCGGCGTCGGTCATGATGCCGGCTAAGCCAGAAGCCGCGATGCCCTTGGATCGCAAGTGCTGCGAGGCAACCTCCAGGATGCGACGACGGGTCCGCTCCTTGTTACCCTTCTCGAACTGTTGCATATCGGTTCCCATTTACCCGGCGGCTAGAAGCAGGGCCGACTCCAATTCGCGGTCAAGGTACAGGCCCACCTCGGTAACTTGGGGATCGCCGAACTGTCCGAAAAGAGACGACGGCAGATCATACTCGAACACCGTGTCACCTTCGTCCGATTCGAAGAGTGTAATTCGCAAGGGCGCGTACAGCGACGCGCGGATATCGTGCCGAGTCATCTTTACCGCCGTTGTGGGGTTGCCCACCACGTACTGGATCGCGTTTCGCGGACCGACGGCTACGGTTAGCGTGCGGCCGTGGTCGCGCTTTGCGAAGATATAGAGCTTGGGGCCTTTCTCCTCGATCTCGCGGACCCCCTCCTTATCGCCGCTGCCCATCATCTGAAGAAGACTGTCCGGCAGAGGAGGAAGGATACGCTCGATGTTCTCCTTGACTATTGCGAATGGCACGCTGGATGTAATGCGGACGTGCTCTACGGCCACCGTACGCCTGCTGATGTTGTGGTTGGTCATTGCGTTAACTCCTGACTTTTTTCGACAAGACTGTCATATCAACGCGGCTTCGTGAGATCACTGAAAACGTGTTCAACGAGCTGTGCTATGGAAAGAAGCCGATTGTCGTCGCCGTGCTGACCGTCCAGCTCGACACCAAAGGGCAGTCCCTCATGAGACGCGCCGGTCGGAAGCGTGATGGCCGGGAGGCCTGCAATATTTGCCGGCAAGGTATGGTTGGCGAGGGCAGTGAAATTAACGGTTTTGTCGCCGAGCCTGAACTCGAAGCGATCCTCGATGGAGGGCGCCGTCGTCGGCGTTGTAGGGAAGATCAGTGCGTCCGCACCGCTCCTTGCGAACGCATCCTTGAAGCGGCGCTTTATCTCATCACGATGCGTGGTGCGGGCCGTCTCGTACAGGTCGTGCGAAGGGGTGAACTCGCCATGGGGAACCACGCGCTGCTCCCAAGTAGCCTTGAGAAACGGTTGGATGCCACGATGGATATAGTCAAAGCTCGTTGGCACGTGGTTGGTTTTGAGAAATTCGATAATGGACGATCGTGTTTCATGGAAGAACAAGGTCCATGCGGTCTGCTGGGTTAGCTCAGCAAAGTCGCTCCCAAGATCGATCTCGATCAGATGGACACCGGCGTCGAGCAGCCTTCGCGAAAGCTCGTGAAAATGAGCGTCGACATCAGGGGTTATCATCGCTTGAAATTGCCTCGGGGCGATTGCCAGTTTCACGTCCCGCAAATCCCGCGCACTGGAGGCGATGCGTGGGAATCGCCCCCGTGTAATGACACCATCAATAAGAATGCTGTCGTCAACGCTTCGCGTAAGGACGCCGATCGTATCGAGCGTATGCGAAACAGGGGCCACGCCGTCAGATGGCCACCGGCCATTGGTCGGCTTGTAACCCACAATGCCAGTCAGCGATGCCGGGACGCGGATTGATCCCACAGTGTCGCCACCGAGCGAAGCAGGTACCAGCCTCGCGGCCACAGCTGCGGCGGACCCGCTCGATGATCCGCCCGAAACATGGTTACGGTTGTGGGGATTGAGCACTTGGCCATGGCGCGAGCTGTCGCCTGTCAGGCCATACGACATGGCAACGAGGTTGTTCTTGCCAAACACGATCGCTCCGGCTCCCTTGAGGGCCGCGACCGATGCGGCGTCACGTGTAGGGACGAAATCGAAGTGCTCCAACCCGAATGTGGTTCTAATGCCTTTGGTTAGATAGCTGTCTTTTACGCCAACTGGCACGCCGAGAAGCGGAAGAGAAAGACCTTCAGCGCGAAGCTTGTCCGCCTTGCGAGCTCGTTCCAGGACTGCGGTGTCGTCGATGGTCACGAACGCATTTAAATCTGCGTTCGCCCGGCTTCGTTCAAGGAGCGCCGCGGCGTAGAACTCTGAAGTCATGGAGCCCTCACGGATGGCAGCCGCAGCTTCAGCGACGCCGAGCTTCGACACATTCACAGAGTCAGATTGGTCGTGGAATTCGATAGGTTTGCTCATGAAAGCCTCTTCTGGTCGGCGGTCAGGACGGCTGCCCGCCAGCGTCACTTAGATGACGATATCAATATTATGATCATAATATCGAAGTCCGATCGTAAGTCAATAGGCCATGCGAACGGTGGTTATCTCTGGAAGCGCAGGATGTGACGGTAGCCCAGCACTTGCGACTTATAGCGAAGAGGACGGCGAGGGCTGCAAATAGCCGAGTGGGTGTTCTGGGACATCCTTACGGCTTATCGTCCGCCTACCCAGTCGGGCCAGCATCTCCCTTCACGACAAGGATGCCATCAAGTTAGGGAAGGCCTCGGCTACACCGATACGGCGGCGACATGTCGCGCGGTGATAAAGTGACGACCCTTTCGACAAGGATTCCTCCTGCCATGAACAGCCAACCGTCGTATCCCATCGGTAACCACGGACAGCCGTGGGGTGCCGTGGAAATCGCCGACTGGCGTTCGCGACAGGTGAAGCGGCGCAGCTATGCCGCGGATGTCTTGCATGCGTTGGAGCCCCTGCGCGAACGCTTCGACGTGGCGGAGTACGGCGTGCTCGACTATGCCGGCGAGCACTACCCTTTGGTGGCCGTCCGCAGCCGCGATTGGCGCGATGAACTGCCGCTCATGCTCGTGACCGGCGGTGTGCACGGTTACGAGACCAGCGGCGTGCACGGGGCATTGCAGTTCCTGCGCGACCACGCCCAGGAGTATGCGGGACGCGCCGATTTGCTGGTGGTGCCCTGCGTCAGTCCCTGGGCCTATGAGCGCATCCATCGCTGGAATCCCGATGCGATCGATCCGAACCGGAATTTCCGCGAGGGAAGCTCTTCGGGTGAGGCGGCGGCGCTGGTGCGCTTGTTGGCGCCGCTGCACGGTCGCGTCCTCATGCATATCGACCTGCATGAAACCACCGACTCCGACGAGTCCGAATTCCGTCCCGCCCTCGCCGCGCGCGACGGCAAGGATTTCGAGCCGGGGGAAATCCCGGATGGCTTCTACCTCGTGGACGATACGGAGAATCCCCAGCCCGCATTCCAGCAGGCGGTGATCGAAGCGGTGGCCAAGGTCACGCATATCGCACCCGCCGACGCGCGCGGCGAGATCATCGGTTCACCGCAGGTGGCACCCGGCGTCATCGAATACGCATTGAAGGCGCTCGGCTTGTGTGCTGGTATTACCGGCGCACGCTACACGACGACCACCGAGGTGTATCCGGACAGCCCGCGGGCCACGCCGCAGCAGTGCAACGATGCGCAGGTGGCGGCGGTATGCGCGGCGATCGACTACGCGTTGGCTCATCGCTGACGTCATTGCGGCGTGGGCAATCGTGACGCGTGGCTGGCAACCAAGACCCAGCCGCCCGGCTTGCGCACATAGGTATCGGTGAACTGGAAATCCAGTGCGTAAGGTGTGCCTTCGGCCTTGCCCTCCACCCGGGTGATGCCGGTGGTGACGGCCGCATCGCCGTACAGGCGCACTTTCACATTGCGGTTGCGGAACACGTCGTACTTCGTTCCGTTGCGTAGGTCGGCGACCTCGTCGGCTCGCGTGGTGACCTTGCCGGTGGAACTGGTGAGCGTGAAGGTCGGGTCCAGGTGCCGCTCCAGCCAATCGGCATCCTCGCGTTCGAAGGCCGCGCAGATATCGTGGTCGGCCTCCAGGATCTTCCGAAGGTCGTCCTTTTCCGCAGACACGGCCGGCATGCTGGCGAAGAGCAAGGCTGGCAACAACGACGAAAGCAGGGCGGTGCGCATGGGCGTCTCCAGGCAGTGTCGGGCAAACGTATCGCAAGTTGGCCTTACCGGCACTTGACGCACCCTCGATCCGCGCGGCTAGGATCGACGATCCATCCAGGGGAAGATGCGTCCATGTCCGTTCGCCACATCATGCTCGCCGTGTCGCTGGGCGGCTTGCTCGCCACCCCGGGCGTCCATGCCGCCGCGGACGACGCGGCCCGCTGGCGGCACGAAGCCCAGGCCGTCACCATCGTTCGCGACGACTGGGGCATCGCGCATGTCCATGGCAAGCGTGATGCCGATGCCGTCTTCGGCATGGCCTATGCCCAGGCCGAGGACGACTTCAATCGCGTGGAGGCCAACTATCTCACTTCGCTGGGGCGCACCGCCGAGGCCGAAGGGGAGTCCGCACTGTGGCAGGATCTCCGGCAGAAGCTATTCGTCGATCCGGAGGCGTTGAAGGCCGATTACGCGCGGAGCCCGGCGTGGCTCAGGGCGTTGATGGATGCCTGGGCGGACGGGCTCAACTACTACCTCGCGAGCCACCCGGAGGTGCACCCGCGCGTGATCCGGCACTTCGAGCCGTGGATGGCGTTGAGCTTCAGCGAAGGCAGCATCGGCGGTGACATCGAGCGAGTGAAGACGGCCGACCTGCAAGCGTTCTATGGGAAGGATCCTGCCGGTGCGCTGGCGCAGTTCGTGCCGCCGTCGAGCTGGACGGAGCCGACGGGTTCGAACGGCATCGCCATCGCACCGAAACTCACGGCGAACGGTCACGCGCTGCTGCTGATCAATCCGCACACCTCGTTCTTCTTCCGCTCCGAATTGCAGATGTCGAGCGACGAAGGACTGGACGCCTATGGCGCGGTCACCTGGGGCCAGTTCTTCATCTACCAGGGCTTCAACAAGCATGTCGGCTGGATGCACACCTCCACCGGTGCCGACGTGGTGGATGAATTCACCGAGACCATCCAGCGCAAGGACGGCAAGCTGTTCTATCGCTATGGCAAGGAGCTTCGTGTGGTGACGTCCCGCGAGATCGTGGTGCCGGTACGAATGGCCGACGGATCGCTTGCGGAGCGCCGCTTCACCGTCTACGCGACGCACCACGGCCCGGTGGTTCGTTCGGAAGGCGGCAAGTGGATTGCCGTGGCGCTGATGAACAAGCCGCTGGACGCCCTGCAACAGAGCTGGTTGCGAACCAAGGCTGACGATTACGCGACCTACATGAAGGTGGCGGAGTTCAAGGCGAACTCATCGAACAACACGATCTACGCGGACGACAAGGGCAACATCGCCTACCTGCATCCGCAGTTCATCCCGAATCGCGACGATCGCTTCGACTATACGAAGCCCGTCGACGGCAGCGATCCTGCGACCGACTGGAAGGGAACGCTTCCATTGGACAAGGCGCCACATCTGTTCAATCCACCGACCGGGTGGATCTTCAACACCAACGACTGGCCGTACTCGGCCGCCGGTCCCGACAGCCCGAAGCAGGCCGACTACCCGCGCTACATGGATTCCGTCGGGGAGAACCCGCGCGGTTTGCACGCGACGCGCGTCCTTACGGGCCGGCGCGACTTCACGCTGGCCTCGCTGATCGATGCGGCCTTCGACCCGTACCTGCCGGCGTTCGCACGGCAGCTGCCGATCCTGATCGCGGATTACGACGCGCTTCCCGCTGCCGATCCCTTGAAGCGGCAGCTCGCCGGGCCCGTCGCGCTCCTGCGTACCTGGGATTACCGCTGGGGCATCGCGTCGATGCCGACCTCGCTCGCCGTGTTCTGGGGTGACATCCTGTGGGACAAGGCGAGCAAGCTGGACACGGCGGAAGGCTTGTCGGTCTACGACGTGATGGCGGAGAAGGCGGGTCCGAAGGTGCGGTTGAATGCGCTGGCCGAGGCGGCGGATCGTCTGGAGAAAGACTTCGGCAGCTGGGGCGTTCCCTGGGGCGAGGTCAACCGCTTCCAGCGCGTCGACGGCGCGATCAAGCAGCGCTTCGACGATGCGAAGCCGAGCATCCCCGTGCCGTTCACATCGTCGCGCTGGGGCTCGCTGGCCTCGTTCGGCGCGCATCGCTGGCCCGGCACGAAACGGTACTACGGCACCAGCGGCAATAGCTTTGTCGCGGTGGTGGAATTCGGTGACAAGGTGCGTGCCCGCGCCGTCACCGCCGGTGGTGAAAGCGGGGACCCGACCTCGAAGAACTTTAACGACCAGGCCGAGCGCTATACAACCGGGAACCTGCGGAAAGTCTATTTCTGGCCGGAGGATCTGCAGGGGCATGTGGAGCGGACGTACCGCCCTGGTGAGTGAATGCGTCGATCGTTCACGGGAAGCAGGGCTCTACTAAGATGCAACACTTGAAGTCATTGCGTTTGACCATGTGCTGGTCCCGGGTTTCGTCCTTGTTCGATCAGGACGCCATCGACCAGCTCAATGATGCGATCTGCCGAAGCAATGGTCTCGGGTCGATGTGCAATGATTAATCTCGTGATCCTAAGGTCTCGAATAGCCGCGCTAATAAGCACTTCATTACCTACGTCAAGGTGGCTCGTGGCTTCGTCAAGTATCAGAAATTTAGGCTGCCGATAGAGTGACCTCGCTAAAGTCACTCGCTGCTTCTGTCCGCCGGATAACGTGGTTCCCATGTCGCCCACGAGAGTCAGGTAACCCATAGGCATTCCCATGATTTCATCGTGAATCCGTGCGGCCTCGGCACAGGCTTGGACACGTGGTAGGTCCGGAGCCGAATCAAAGCAGTGTATATTTTCCTCTATAGTGCCGCCGAACAGATTGTCGTCTTGCATGACGGCGGAAATCGCGCCTGATCTGGCGAGCGATCGAAGTTGATGGCCGGATCGTCCGCCCACGCTAACTTCACCACGAATAGGGTCCAGAAGACCGAGAAGCATCTTCGCAAGAGTGGACTTTCCAGCTCCCGAACATCCGATGAGGGCGACACATTCGCCTTCAAAGATCGTCAGGTTTGCACCCTTCAGAAGGGTCTGCTCACCATGCCCATATCTGAATGTCACATCCGATAGCTTCACGCCTTCGGACATTATTGCCTCAAGGGCGGAGTTTGAACCTATCGCCGCTACGTCGCTCTCCGCGTCTAGAATATCGTCAAGCCTGTCGACATGCAGCTTCAGCATGACAAGCTCTAGGACCTTCTCAAATACTGCGCTGCTGCGGGCGGAGAAGACGGAGCGATAGGATGAAAATGCCATCAATGCGCCGAGTGTCCAGGTTCCCGAAACGACCGCGCTCGCACCGAAACAGAGAGCGGTGACGCCTTCGATTCCCATAATGAAGCCGCACAGATGCCCTATATTGCTTTTCAGTCGCATGGACTTGTAAAGGGCGTTGTACTGTGCAACAAGTAGGTTGTGCCAGGCCAAGCTGCGATCACGCTGTCTGCCAAACATATGGATTACTCGCGCACCGCGAACTGATTCAATAAAATGACTTTGCGCCCGTGCCGCATGCTCAATCTGAAGTGCTGAAAGCGTTCTGATTCGCGGAAGGGCGATCGACCGAATTACGAAGACTATACCTAACGAAAGCACGGATATAAGAGCAATTTGCGGATGATAGGCGACTAATATCGTAAGTGACAGAAGTGCAACCAATCCATCGATAATGAAAGTTCCTGCTGCGGATAAAACCGTTTGCTGGATGGCTTCCATCGAGGCAAAGCGAGATGCGATGTCCCCGACGCTTCTTGTCTCGAAGAAGCTCGTGGGCAAGGTGATCAGATGCCGAAAAAAGGCAGATTTCCGCTTAAGTGTGATGTCGCAGCCGAAGTGATTTCCGATTAGTCCGCGCAGGTATGAGATCGAATGCTGGGAAAGTTGAACGACGAGGAACCCCAGGCCCATCGTTACGATCAATTCCTTGCTGTTGGATGATGTCGCCTCATCGATTAACCATTGGCTTAGAAGAGGTGATACGAGTGCCATCAGCTCAAGGCCGCCAGTAAGTGTGAGCAAGGCCGCTAGCGTGGGCCACGCCTGCTTAATTCCCGAAAGCATGTCTATGAAAGAGCGACGAGGTGCGGTCTTCCGCCGTGCCTGCGGTGACGTGCGCCACAACTCTAGTGCTACGCCAGTGAAGCTTTGGAAAATTTCCTTCTTTGATGCCTTTCGGCGCCCGGTTGCGGGGTCGCATACAGTAGCGTAATCCTTCGAAACTCCCTCCAGGAGGACGTAGTGACGCATGTCCCAGTGGAGGATCGCAGGTAAGGATAGCTTTCCCAGCTCTTCGGGCTCAAGGCGGACGGCTCGAGACGCGAGTCCAATTTTTTCCGCATGCGACATAAGCTGATGCAGTGTCGTACCGCGGGAAGTTGCACGAAAACGTGAGCGCAACTCAGTCAGTGTTGAACCCTCACCAAAAGCAGAAGATGCCATCGCCAAGCAGGCCAAACCGCACTCACCTTCCTGCGACTGCATGACTGGTTCCACGCGTCCTTGTTTTGTGTGGCCCCAGGCCGGCCTGCTAAAATGCTCCATGCGCTTTCTGCCGTTCCTTCGCCATGATGAGAGGCTCGATCATCCATTCGTATAGCTTCCGCGTCCTCAGTGGAAGGGTCGCCCTCACGGTAGTGCCCCGTTGCTTGCCGGTATTGCCGGCGCCTTGGAAACTTATCTGTTGAAGAGGGACTGCAATAACATCGAAGAGCAAATTGCTGGAGGTAAGGTCATCCGTGTGCGGTACGCTGCCAGCAATAGGTGCCAACTCATTAGGAGTCATGGGTAGTGATGGAACGCGCTCGACTACGGCGGAAAATCGCCCCAAGTTCTTTGCCTCAGGTGATTCAGGCTCAAGAATTATCGTGTCGCCTACAGAGAGGTAGGCAATCGCGAAACCCGGAACGTAAACGTGAATCACTGCCGCGTCGTCAGGGCTTGAGAGAAGACTCAGCGTCGAGCCTGCATCCACGGTCTGACCCAGCGAGGCTGTCGGCGAGGTGACAATACCAGCGTGTGGCGCGATGATTGATTCTGAGGTTCTTGAGTATAGTTCCGTAAGCTCTTGCCGCGCAGACGATGCTCTCTGGAGTGCCGGAACCTCATCGATCTTTGCCTGGTGCTCTGACCGATCAATTTCTAGCTGGGCAAGCGAGAGTTGATGTTAGCTTTTTTCGATATCGCGATTTGCAAGAATCAACTTTGCGTTCCTATCGACCAATTCTAGGCTCCGCGCGTTGAGTTGCTCCTCAGAGATTAAATGACGGGAGAAGGCAAGTTGTGCGCGTTCTTCCATCGTTTCTGCGAGCTTGGTTGCTTGTCGCAATTCCCGAATCTCTAGCTTCTGTCTTTCGATATCTGAATTTATCCATTCGATCTTCGTCTTTATCTCCGTTATTCCTGCTTTCCACAGCGAGCGCTTAGCGGCAATCTCAGTAACGGCTGTTTCGAGCCGCTGATTGAGTTCTCGAGTGACTACGTCGCGAAGGGTGCGGCTATCTTGAGCAGGCCTGTCGGAGGAAGTGGTGAAGAGGACGGTGCCCACTGACACCTGGTCGCCTTCACGCACATTGATCTCGGTGATCACCCCTTGCTGATGCGCTTTTATCCTAGTAATTCCCTTCCTTGTGGAAATTTGGCCATAGGCTGCGACTGTCTGCGTATAGCTTGCCGTGCCGACAAAGAGCGCTGTGGTTGCGAAAGTGATGCATGCTATCCACGCGGCCAGCATTCTCGCTTTGGGCTGAGGCTGAGCGGGTTCAGAGAATAGTCGGCGCTGAGATTGCCATAGTATTGCCTCCTGCCGAAACAAGGTCCCTGGACGGAGCTTATCTTCCTTTCTGAATTGCTCAGCGACCACTAGGGGTCACCATCGTCAGTAGGTGACTGAGGGATGTTTCCGGTGTACGAGACAAGCGCGGTGCAACCAATGCCCGAAGCGGCGGCAACCAAGCTAAACCCGATGTTGCTTCCTCCCGTAAAGGCAAGGGACATTAGACCAGCCCCGAGTCCGAACGTCTGACAGGTGACGGCAACTCCACTGTTCCATGTCTTGGTTATGCCGAAAACAGTAATGTCAATATTCACGGTGCCGTTGTTCAAGGGGACGACCCTGACATTGGCGTTCGTAGTATCGATATTTACGACCGAGTGTTCTGCGCCGGCGACGTGCTTCAGTTCTTCGTTGCTGAGAAGTCTCATGCGATCCCTACGGTTGGTGGCGCCTTAGAACGCGGATTCAAACGATGATGATGGCGTGGCAAGAACCTTCTTGTGCAGCTGTGAGTAGGACTTGATATAGGGCTTTTCTTGGGCAGCCCGATGAAACGATTCGAGCGCCTCGGTTAGATTGACTTCATCGTGCACTATCGATTCGAAACTCTGGCGCAGGGGTGCGTGCTTGGGGAGCAACTCCGTTGCGAGCCAGCCAATGTAATCAGCCAGAGTTGAGGCGTGTAATCCCACTGCTAAGTGGATGGTGGAGTGCCCGGAAATGGGGGTCGCTTCATGCCACCAGCCACGGGGAAGGTAGAGCGCATCCCCCGCCTCAATGACAATGTCGATGTCTGGATTAGGTGTCGTGAGTGGTCGATGAGGTCGACTGACCTGGCCAGGAGTTGGAAGGTGGTAGGTGGGCTTCCAGACTTTCCATCGCTTTCTTCCAGTCAATTGCAGTGCAATGACATCATGAGTGTCCCAGTGACGACCGAACGTGCCGTTTCCGGACGTCGCGGCATAGCAATTCGCCGTTGCAATTTCTTGAGTGAAAGATTGAATCTGACGACAGATGTCCCTCACTTGGGGGTCCAATCGATCAATCCGGTTGATAGAGAGAGTGGCTCCTTGTTCGAGGAGCTGTTCAACTTGTTGGAGTACGACCCTGCGGCCCACCTCGGTCACATCCTGATATGTTTCTGTAAAAAGATTGAATGGAAGTGGGCCGTCTAGAAACATGTTCACTCGTCCATCTTTATGACTTCCATAAGTTAGTGCTGAGGCGATATCTAGCGGCGGGTTAAACGCATTTGCACACGCACCGCGGAAGATGGCTGCCTCCTTCTCGAAGATCGTCGACCGAAAGTCATCGGTACTTATTCCGAAGTTGAGCGGTGCCATCATCGCTGATCCTTATTTTGGTGCGCGTGGATTCGGGAGGTGCAAAATACAGATGCGTGGATACAGGCAAGGAGCAGGTGCGTCGTTGCCGTGACTGATGCTTCATGTCGAAGATGCACGGCCGCAACGCAGCACATGGCTATGAGTGCGGCGGCGAAGGCGGAGGCGCCCCGCGCTTTTCTTAGATTGTTGATGTTTTCGAAAGTGGTGGAGTACCACAGCATCGGCACAGTAACCAACGAGCCGAATAAATGAGCACCGAAACCAAAGATTACTGGAGCGACCATTTCTGACGGAGGTAGGGCAAGAAGAAGGAATAAAAGAAGCGCTAGCTCGCCCCCGTAGAAGGTGAGGTTGGGATGACTCATGGTTTAGGACCTTTATCGCGTCAGCGGCGAAGTTATGCCGAGGTCACGCGAGTAACAAGCGCAAAACGTGCTGTCGGGTGAGAACCTCATGCGTTGCAGTGGGCACCGACTACATGCGCTTCAACACCGCAGGACCTTTGGCCCTACTGCAGGCATAGCACGGCAGGTGTACCTCCCGTTCAAGGGCCTGCGGTGGTGTATGGAGACAGCACGTCGTCCTGGTGAGTACCTATCGTCGCCGCGCGGACAACCGATTGTCTGGGGCGCCCCGGCCTCAAGCACTTCAATGATGAAGCCGAACGCTTACCATCCTGGCGAGTAATGGGGCGCGGCGTAGCGCCGGTTCGTTGCTCCCGTTGGGAGATGGCGCGAGCTGCGGTTTCCTTGCCATGTCTTCGCACCTGAGGACGCTCGTAAGGCTACATCGTGTGCATATGACCGTGGCTATCTATGCTTGTACCCTGAATTTTGTTATGCAACCAATGGGCTACTGACGGCTACGCCCCCACATCCTACGGTCATTGAATTCATCGACCCATTGCAGTCATATAGCCGTTTTCCAAGCGGAGAAACGCAATGGCTCGACGCGCTAGGCTGTGGGGACTGCTTGCCCTCTCGCTGTTGTCCATAGTGGGCGTCGCCGCTGAGGCGCCAGCGCCCATGGGTTCGATCCTGCTCAAGGCCGACCGCGTCTTCGACGCCCGTGACGAACAGGCGCACGCCGGTTGGGTGGTCCTCGTCCGGGGCGACAAGATCGTGGATGTCGGGCCGGCTGCGAAAATCTCCGCGCCATCGGGAACGCAGACCATCGACCTGCCGGGCACGACCCTGCTGCCAGGCCTCATCGACGCCCATTCGCACGTTTTCCTGCATCCGTACAACGAAACGCCGTGGAACGACCAGGTAGTGAAGGAAACGCTCGCGTTCCGCACGGTCCTGGCCGTGAAGCACGCGCGCGACACCTTGATGAGCGGCTTCACCGCCTTGCGTGACCTGGGTACGGAGGGTGCGGGCTATGCCGACGTGGACGTGCAGCAGGCCATCGACAAGGGCCTCATCCCGGGACCGCACCTGTTCGTGGCGACGCGCGCGATCGTGGCGGGGCACTGCTATGGGCCGGGGCCGTTCGGCTTTCGCGATGACATCGACCTGCCGCAGGGGGCGGCGCCGGTCAGCGGCACCGCGCAGATGATCGACGCCGTGCGCGATCAGGCGGCGCACGGCGCGGACTGGATCAAGCTCTATGCCGACTACCACTGCGGCAAGGCCAAGGGCTCGATGCCGACGTTGAGCCAGGAGGAATTGAACGCCGCCGTGGAGACCGCGCATTCGCTGGGATTGCCGGTGGCGGTGCATTCCTCGACCGCCGAAGGCATGCGCCGCTCGGTCACGGCCGGCGTCGAGACCATCGAACATGGCTACGACGGCACGCCGGAAGTCTTCGCGCTGATGAAGAAGCACAACGTGGCCTACATGCCCACGCTCGAAGCCAGCGCTGCCTACGCCGAATACTTCGGTGGGTGGAAGCCCGACCAGCCGCCGACCGAGGCGATGACGAAGTCCGCGAAGGCCTTCAAGCTCGCCATGGACGCCGGCGTGACCATAGGCAACGGCAGCGACGTTGGCGTGTTCACGCACGGCACCAATTACAAGGAGCTGGAGTGGATGGTGCGCGATGGCATGACGCCCGCCCGCGCCCTCCTGGCCGCGACGGCGGTGGACGCGAAGGTGCTCCGCCAGCAGGACCGGATCGGCCAGCTGCGCAGCGGATTGCAAGCCGACATCATCGCGGTGCCCGGCGACCCGACGAAGGACATCGGGGCGCTCGCGCACGTCGCTTTCGTGATGAAGGGCGGGGTGGTCTACAAGCGGCCGGACTGAGACCCGGATCAGTCGGGCGAAAGGTGGCCGATAGCCGAAACCCGGTACAATCGTCTTTTGCCCGGTCGGTGCGCCGGTGCCACCGGGAGCGAGCCATGAACCCCCAACGAGATAGCCGCGGATGATCGAAGGCACCCTGTTCGTGGTGGCCGCGCCCTCCGGGGCGGGCAAGTCCACGTTGGTCAACGCGCTGCTGGAGCGCGAGCCCGGCATATCGCTGTCCGTGTCGCATACCACGCGGCCTCCACGGGTGGGCGAGGAATACGGCCGTCACTATTTCTTCGTGGAGCGCCCGGATTTCGAGCGCGAGATCGTCGACGGCATCTTCCTGGAGCACGCCGAAGTGCACGGCAACCTCTACGGCACCTCGCGTACCGTGGTGGAGGGCAAGTTGGCCGAAGGCGCCGATGTCCTGCTGGAAATCGACTGGCAGGGCGCGCGCCAGGTGCGCATGGGCAAGCCGGACTGCGTCAGCGTCTTCATCCTGCCGCCGTCCCGTGGGGAACTCGAACGCCGCCTGCGGGGTCGAGGATCGGATGCGCCGGAGGTGATCGAGCGCCGTCTGTTCAACTCCCGCGAGGAAATCGCGCATGCGCACGAATTCGACTACATCATCGTCAACGACCGTTTCGAGGACGCCCTGGGCGATCTCCAGGCGATCGTCCGCGCCGTCCGCCAGCGTACGCCGTGGTCGGCCCGCCGCCACGAATCGCTGATCGAGGAGTTGCTCGCACCATGACCGACGACGCCATCGTCCGCATCCGCGGCCTGACCACCGTCCTCAACGGCAAGACCATCTTCGACAACCTGGACCTGGACATCCCGCGTGGCAAGGTCACTGCGATCATGGGCCCCAGCGGCACGGGCAAGACCACGCTGTTGAAGCACATCACCGGGCAGATGCGCGGCGACGCCGGCAGCGTGGAGGTGGACGGCGAGAACGTGCCGGCGCTGTCGCGCGAGCGGCTGTTCGGCCTGCGCGAGCGGATCGGCTACCTGTTCCAGAACTCCGCCCTGCTCACGGATTTCGATGTCTTCGAGAACGTGGCCTTCCCGCTGCGCCAGCACACCCGGCTGCCGGAAGAACTCATCCGCAACATCGTGTTGAACAAGCTGCAGGCCGTGGGCCTGCGCGGTGCCGCCCGGTTGATGCCCACGGAGCTTTCCGGCGGCATGGCCCGCCGCGTGGCGCTGGCGCGCGCCATCGTGTTCGATCCGGCATTGATCCTCTACGACGAGCCCTTTGTCGGGCTGGACCCGATCGCGTTGAACCAGGTGCTGTTGCTGATCCGTACGCTCAACCAGACCCTCGGCATCACCAGCGTGCTGGTGGCGCACGAGCTGGCGGCCGTGCAGAAAGTGGCCGACCGCGTCTACCTGATCGCCAATGGCAAGGTCGTGGCGCAGGGCGCGCCGGATTCCCTCGCCAACGACGGCTCGCCCTGGACGGCGCAGTTCTTCGGGGGTGAGCCCGACGGCCCGGTTCCGTTCCAGTATCCCGCGGGCGACTACGCCACCGCGCTCGGTTTCCCCGGAGGCAAGGCATGACCGCCAAGGACGACAATGTCGTCATTCGCAGCCTGACGCAGATCGGCGCCTGCGGGCTCTTCCTGCTGACCATCCTCGCTGCCGTTCCGCGCAGTCTGCGTCATGGCCGCGAGACGATCCGGCAGATCTGGTTCGTCGGCGCGATGAGCCTCACCATCGTGATGACCTGCGGCCTGTTCGTTGGGATGGTGCTGGGCTTGCAGCTTTACGACGTGCTCTCGATCTTCGGCGGCACGTCCGCCACCGGCACCGTCGTCGCCATCGCCATCTACCGCGAGTTGGGCCCGGTGGTCACGGCCCTGTTGTTCGCCGGCCGCGCCGGTACCTCGGTCACCGCCGAGATCGGCCTCATGCGCGCCACCGACCAGCTCGACGCCATGGAGATGATGGCGGTCGATCCGATCGCCTACGTCGCCGCGCCGCGATTCCTCGCCGGCGTCGTCGCCTTGCCCCTGCTCGCCGTGGTCTTTTGTGCCATGGGCGTGTTCGGTGGCCATCTGGTCGGTGTCACCTGGCTGGGCATCGACAACGGCACCTTCTGGTCGAACATGACCGCCACCGTCGACGTCCAGAAGGACATCATCGACGGCGTGCTGCTCAAATCCATCGCCTTCGGCATCGTGGTCTCCCTGATCGCGGTGTTCCAGGGCTACACCACCCCGCCCACCAGCGAGGGCGTCGCCTATGCGACGACCCGCACGGTGGTGGCCTCGTCCATCGCCATCCTGGCGCTGGACTTCGTCCTCACCTCGTTCCTGATCTGAGGCACCGGAGACCCGCCATGACCCGTCATTCCTTCATCGCCCATTCGAGGATCGTGCCGTGACCCAGAGACGTTCCTATGCCGTCGGCACCGGCCTGTTCATCGTGCTCGGTTTCGCCGCCCTGGCTTACCTCGCCACGCAGACCACCTCGG
The DNA here is from genome assembly GCF_049913125.1 of Luteibacter sp. E-22. Classification (GTDB taxonomy): domain Bacteria; phylum Pseudomonadota; class Gammaproteobacteria; order Xanthomonadales; family Rhodanobacteraceae; genus Luteibacter. Next base: position 3,692,941 of record NZ_CP183975.1, on the reverse strand, counting down.
TGGCCAACGCCAGCCAGGGTTCCAGTTATGTGGTGGAAACCCATTTCGCCAATGTGGGCCAGTTGAAGACCCGCGCTCCGGTGAAGATCGCCGGTGTACGCGTCGGCTCCGTGCAATCGATCGAACTGGTGCCGGGCAAGGAAGAGGCCAAGGTGACCTTGTCCATCGATGACCGGCACAAGGACATCCCTGACGATTCCGTCGCCACGATCTTCACCAGCGGCCTGCTCGGCGACCAGTACGTGGGCATCCAGTTCGGCCGCTCCAAAAACCCGGTGAAGGAAGGCGGCGAGATCGGCCTGACCCGTCCGGCCCAGCAGCTGGAGGAAATGCTCGGCAAGTTCTTTGGTGGCGGCAGCGCGCCGGACCGCCTCGGCGGCACCTTTCACGTGACCGGGGAATTCACCAATGTCGGTGCCCTGCAGCCCGGCGCGGCGGTGAAAATGGCCGGCGTGCCCATCGGCAGCGTCGATTCGGTGGTGATCAAGCCCGGCAGCAGCGAAGCCACGGTGACCCTTGCGATCGACAAACGCTACTCCCAGATACCGGATGACTCGGCGGCCGCGGTATTCACCAGCGGTTTGATCGGTAGCCAGTATGTTGCGATCCAACCCGGCGGGTCGCCGGAATACCTGGCGGAAGGCGACAGCTTCGTGCTCACGCAGTCCGCGCTCCAGCTGGAAGACCTGATCGGCAAGTTCCTGGTGAATGGTTCGCCGAGCGACAACAAGTCCGGTGGCGCCCAGGGCTCCACCCAACCCGACAACGCCGGCAAGAAGTAAGGCCGGACCAGGAGACACCGCATGTTGCGTCAGCTTTCCCTCGCACTCGCCCTCGCCATGACCACGGTAGTGGCCGCGCCCGCCTTCGCGCAGGCCGCGCCCGCGGCGGTCGATGCGCAGTCCCCCCAGGGCATCGTCACCACCATCTCCGACGACCTCGCCAAGGCCATCGAGGGCCACCAGGCCGAACTGAAGAGCGACAAGGAAAAGCTCATCGCCGTCATCGACGACGTTTTCCTGCCGCACTTCGACATCGACTACGCGTCGATCCTCGTGCTCGGCCAGAACGCTTCCAAGGCGTCCCCCGAGCAGCGCGAGCGCTTCGCCAAGGCCTTCTATAACTCGATCACCCACCGCTACGCGGAAGGCCTGCTCAACTACACCCGCGGTCGCGTGAAGGTCCTGCCGTTCAGTGGCGACCTCAACAACAAGCGCACCGTCGTGCGTACGCAGGTGATGCTCGACGACGGCAAGTCCGTCTCGGTCGACTACGCGTTCCGCAAGTCGAAGACGGGCGACTGGAAGGCCTACGACGTGATCATCGAGGGTATTTCGTACATCACGAACTACCGCAATCAGGTCGACGCCGAGATCAAGAAGGAAGGCCTGGACAAGCTGACCGCCGACCTCGAGCAGAAGGGTTCGGCCGCCATCGACGAAATGCAGCAGCAGACCGGCGGCGCCCGCAAGTGAGCTCGCCGGCGTTCCAGTTCGGCAATCCGGCGCCGGAGACCCTCGCGGTCTCCGGCGCGCTCACGTTCGCGACCGCAGCCGACGCCCTTGAGGCCGCACGCCATCAGTTGGACGGCGGTCGTCAGGTCAACCTCGACCTGGGTGGCTTGTCCCAGGTGGACAGCGCCGGCCTTGCCACCGTGCTGGCCTTGCTGGCCCATGCCCGCAGCCAGGGCAGGGCGCTTTCCGTCACCCACGCGCCCGCCGGCCTGCAGGCCCTGGCACGCGTCTCCGGCGTCGACTCCTTCTTCTGATTCGCCCAGTGTGGCCCCGATGGGGCCCTGTAGCCCAGGTGTGCCCGACCTGGTGGGCTGACTGGTGGGGCTGACTGGTGGGGCTGACTGGTGGGAGCCGACTTTGTCGGCGATCCCGCGGCAGCGGGCCAGTGCTCCACGTTTCATCGGGCTCGGCTTCGCCCTCGCGTTGGGGGCGTGGGGCGGAGCCGTCGGCCGCCACCCTCGTCGCTCCGGTTGCACCGTCGCTCGGGAAAGGAAGCCGCTGCGCGGCCATGTCTTATGGCTGCGCCCCGTCGCGCCCGTCGCGCCGGGCGGGGTTTTCGATTCGGCCTCCGTGCCTCAGCGAAAACGGCCGGCCGTCCAGGCCGGCCCCCTACGGGCCTTTTCGCCCGGCACTCCTCGGTTCCACACCTCGCGACGAGGGTGGCGGCCGACGGCTCTCTGCACACTGAGGTGTCGTGCGGCACAAGCAGCACCCGCCATTCGGGTGGCCGTCGCTCTGGTGGGAGCCGACTCTGTCGGCGATGGGTGCTTGCCTCGACCGGGCCCGCTGCCGCGGGATCGCCGACAGAGTCGGCTCCCACCAGGGTGCAGTGATCCAACAGGGGGCGGTGCTTGGCGGTGTGTCGCGGTGTTCCGTGTGCGGTATGCGGTATGCAGCGTGCGACAACCTTCGCTCTTTCCCCTCAACCCACCGCAGTGTGGATCGAGCTGCCGGGCGTCCCCCTCGGCGCGCCATGAGGCGACGAGGATGGCCGGGCGGACAAGGCCCGTAGGGGATCGGCCAGGACGGCCGATCGTTTTCGCTGAGGCAGGAGCCGAATCGAAAACCCCCGCCCGACCGTCCGAGCCCGAAGGGGCGCAAGCCATCAAACACCGCCGCGCAGCGGCTTCCTTTCCCAAGGGCCGGCGCCGCCTGGCGCGCCGAGGGGGGCGCCCGGCAGCTCCCCCGCCACGCACAACGGCGAATGCGAGGGCGAAGCCGAGCCATAGTGCCGTCCCAGGTTCCACGAACAGCGAAAGAAAAGGGCCCCGAGGGGCCCTTTTCGTCACTGCGGCTTTTCGCCGTTCTGCCGTTCCCAGGTGTGCTGCTCGTCGAGCAGCTTGTCCGGGTCGAAGTCCTTGCTGTCGTTCAGGCCCTGCATCTGCTCGATGGCTTCCGGCGGCGGATTGCCGTAGTAGATGCTGTAGAGGCGCTGCTGGCGATAGGCGTCACGGATGAACACGTACGGGTCATAGGCGGAAGCCAGGAAGCTTTCCGCGTCGATGCCGCGCGAGCGCAGGGTCACGAGATAGAGCACCTGCGGCACGTACTGCTGACCGTACTTGAAGTCGTGGTTACGCGTGTAATAGCTGAGCGGATCGAAGAAATAGCTGTCGACCGGCAGGCGCCAGACATCGCGGACCGTGGTCGGGCCCACGAAGGGGAGCACCAGGTAGTCGCCCTCGGGCACGCCCCAGCGGGCCAGGGTCACGCCGAAGTCGTTCTGCTCCAGCGGGAGACCGAGCAGACTGGCCGGGTCCTTGAAGCCCAGGAAGCCGATCGTCAGATTGACCACGAAGCGGCTTGTGGTCAGGAAGGCCTGCTTGGGCCGGGCCTGGAGCAGGTCGTTCGCCACCGTCACCGGCAAGCGGATATTCGTGTAGAAGTCGCTGATGGCCGTGCGCACGGGCGGGTTGGTCACCTTCCGGTAGCCGACGGCGACCGGGCGGATGATCGCCTTGTCCAGCGAGTCGTTGAAGGCGTAGACCTTGCGATTGAACTTCTCGTTCGGATCGTCGGTGCGCGGGGGCGCGATATGGCAGGCCGCCAGCAGGGTGGCGGCGACGAGGCCTAACGCGGTTTGGACGATCCGTTGCAGGGTTCTGGGGCGCATCGATGTGGCTTTGGGGGTGGGGCGGTGCTTTAGTGTACCGCGCGGTATTATTATTTGCACGGAGGGCCCGTCCGTCCTGGTCAGAACCGCGCATGATACCCCTACCCCGATTGCCAGCCAACGGGCCAGGCGGCTAAACTGCACGGTCAGAAGTATCTTTATTGTCAAGGATTTGAAATGGCCCGTATTACCGTCGAAGACTGCCTCGAGGTAGTCGACAACCGCTTTGAGCTCGTGCTCATGGCGACCAAGCGCGCGCGCCAGTTGTCCAAGGGCGCCGAACCGACCCTCGACCCGAACAACGACAAGCCGACCGTGCTCGCCCTGCGCGAGATCGCCGATCGCCGCGTCAGCGACGAAATGATCGACGAAATCGACCGCGCGGCCCGTGAACGTGCCGAGCGTGAAGCCCTCGAGTGGGCCGCCACCGAAGTGGACGACGACCTCTCGAAGGGCGGAGATGATTGATGACGCCGGGTCGTTGTCGGCCCTGCATTCATCCTCACCCTGCGCACGCTGACGCGCGGCTGGATAGGCCGCGTGCGGGAGGCTCCGCGGCCTGAGGCGCGCGAGATTCTCCCATGGAAGTCATCCCTGCGAAAAAACTGACCGACGTGGTCGATGACGGACCGGTGCCTCCCTATGTGCAGGCACTGGAAGATCGTGTGGGTGCCTACTTGCCGCACGACCAGGTGCTGCGTATCCGCAAGGCTTTCCTGGTCGGCGCCGCCGCCCATGAAGGGCAGACCCGCAAATCCGGCGAGCCGTACATCACCCACCCGGTAGCCGTGGCGCACGTGCTCGCGGAACTCGGCCTCGACGCCGAGACGATCATCGCGGCGATCCTGCACGACACGCTCGAAGACACCAAGCTAGAACGCGCGGAGCTGGCCGGTGCCTTCGGTGAAACCGTGGCCGAACTGGTCGATGGCGTCACCAAGCTCGACAAGATGCGTTTTTCCAGCCGTGCCGAAGCCGATGCCGAAAGCTTCCGCAAGATGCTGCTGGCCATGGCGCGCGATCTCCGTGTCATCCTGATCAAGCTTTCCGATCGACTGCACAACATGCGCACGCTCGGCGCGAAGGATGCCGAATCGCGCCGGCGCATCGCTCGCGAGACACTGGAAATCTACGCGCCCATCGCGCAACGCCTCGGCATGAACAAGTTCAAGGCCGAACTGCAGGATCTCGGATTCAAGGCGCTTTACCCCGATCGTCACCGGATCATCGGCGAGCGCATCCGCGCCGCCCTGGGCAATCGCCGCGAGGCGATGGCGAAGATCGAGATGGCGCTCGAAGGCCGCCTCGCCGCGGAGAAGATTCCCGGCCGCGCGGTAAGCCGGATCAAGTCGGCGTGGAGCATCTATTCGAAGATGCGCAACGAGCACAAGTCGTTCGCGCAGCTCATGGATGTCTACGGTTTCCGTGTCATCACCGACTCGGCCATGCACTGCTACATGGCGCTCGGCGCCGTGCATGGCCTGTATAAGCCGGTGGATGGCCGCTTCAAGGATTTCATCGCCATTCCCAAGGGAAATGGCTACCAGTCGCTGCACACGGTGCTGCTCGGGCCCTTCGGTGCGCCGATCGAGATCCAGATCCGCACCTCTGAGATGGAGTCGGTGGCCGAACGCGGCGTGGCCGCGCACTGGGCGTACAAGAGCGATTCCGGTCCGGCGAACAGCGCGCAGGCGCGGGCACGCGAGTGGCTATCCGCGCTGGCCGACAGCCAGGCGAACACCCCCTCGGCGTCGGAGTTCCTCGAGAACGTCAAGATCGACCTGTTTCCCGACGAGGTCTACCTGTTCACGCCGCGCGGCGACATCTTCTCGCTGCCGCGCAACGCCACGGCGCTCGACTTCGCTTACGCGGTGCACACCGACGTGGGCGATCACGCGGTGGCCGCGCGCGTCGACAAGAAGCTGGTGCCCTTGCGCACGCGCCTGGTGTCCGGACAGCAGGTGGAGATCATCACCGCGCCATCGGCCGTGCCCAACCCGGCGTGGCTCGAGGCCGTGGTCACCGGCAAGGCGCGCACGGCGATCCGCCAGTACCTCAAGCACCTGCAGCACGAGGATGCCGTGGACTTCGGCCACCGCATGCTCGATCGCGCCCTGGATGCCCGTGGCCTCAGCCTGGACGCGATCCCCGGCGCCACGCTCGACCGCTTCCTCGAGGACGCCAAGTTCAAGCGCCTGGAGGAACTCCTGTCCGAGATCGCCCTGGGCAACCGTTTCGCCGACCAGGTGGCGACGCAACTGGTGGCGCTGCTCGGCCCGGGCGAAAGCCATACGCAGGCGCCCGCCGAGCATTCGGCGGAGAAGATCCGCATCAGCGGCGCCGAGCGCGGCGTGCTCAGCTTCGGCAATTGCTGTCACCCGCTGCCGGGCGACGAGATCGTCGGTTTCCTGTCTTCGGGCAAGGGCATCGTGGTGCATCGCGTGGAATGCCCCAACGTGGCGGAGTTCCGCAAGACGCCGGAACGCATCGTCGCCATCGAATGGGATCGCGACGTCTCGGGCGACTACCGCGCGGAGCTACGCATCGAGGTACTCAACCGGCCGGGCGTGCTCGCCACCGTCGCCGCCGCGATCGCCGATGCCGGTTCGAACATCGAGAACGTCGAATACATCGAGCGTGACAGCACCGCGGCCACGCTACTCTTCGCCATCGAGGTGAAGGACCGCAAGCACCTCGCCGACGTGATGCGCCGCGTGCGCCGCACGGGCGTGGTCAGCGGTGTCTACCGCCACCCGCTCTAGGACATTCCATGACCCGCAGCACCATCGCCACCGACAAGGCACCTTCGGCCATCGGCCCGTATTCGCAGGCCGTGCGCGCCGGCAACACCGTGTACTTCTCGGGCCAGATTCCACTCGATCCGGCCACCGGCAACCTCGTCGAAGGCGACATCGCCACGCAGACCCGCCGTGTGTTCGACAACCTCGTGGCTGTCGCCGGGGCCGCGGGCGGCAAGCTGTCGGACATCGTCCGCGTCGGTATCTATGTCACCGACCTGGGCAACTTCGCCGCGGTGAACGCGGTGATGGCCGAGTACTTCCAGCAGCCGTATCCGGCGCGTTCGACCATCGAGGTCTCGGGCCTGCCCAAGGGGGCCCAGGTCGAGGTCGACGCGATCCTCGTCCTGCCGTAAGCCATAGCGCGGTCTCCGTGGCTCGCCATGCATCGCCGACTCCCGCCACGCCGGTGGCGGACCCCGGGCGCGCGCCGCTGACGACACTCGGCGGCGTGGGACCCGCGCTCGCCGAAACGCTGGGAAGGCTCGGGCTGCGCGAGGTGCAGGACCTCTGGTTCCATCTGCCCTTGCGCTATGAGGACCGCACCCAGGTGCGGCCGATCGCCGACCTGCGCCCCGGCGACCGTGCGCAGGTGGAAGGCATCGTCGAGTTCGTCGAGCGTGGCTTCCGCTTCCGGCCGCAACTCAAGGTGGTCATCGGCGACGAATCCGGCGGCGTGCTGCTGCTGCGCTTCTTCCACTTCCGTAAGTCGCAGGTCGACCAGTTGCCGAAGGGCACGCGCCTGCTTTGCTTCGGTGAAGTGCGCCAGGGGCCGCAGGGCCTGGAGATCGTCCACCCGCAGTACCAGCGCATCGAACCCGACGAACCCGTGGTGGTGGATGAACGGCTGACGCCGGTATACCCGACCACCGAAGGTCTCGGTCCACGGCGGCTGGCCAGCCTCGTCTCGCGGGCATTGGCCCACTTGCCGGCGGATGACAGGTTGGAACTCATCCCCGAATCGATCGGCCGTCCGATGGGCCTGGCCTCGCTGCGCGAGGCTTTGCTCTACGTGCACAGGCCACCACCGGAGGTCGATCTTCGCGAACTCGGCGAGGGCCGGCATCCCGCGCAGAAGCGCCTCGCTTTCGAGGAACTGTTGACCCAGCACCTCACCCTGCGGCGCATGCGCGCGGCGGTGAAAAAACGCAAGGCGCCCGCGTTGAAAAGTGCCGGCGCGCTGCGTGACCGGTTGCTGGAGGCGCTGCCGTTCGCCCTCACCAAGGCCCAGGCACGCGTCTCGAAAGAAGTGGCGCGCGATCTCGCGCGCGCCCATCCCATGCTGCGCCTCGTGCAGGGCGATGTCGGCAGCGGCAAGACCGTGGTCGCCGCGCTGGCCGCCGTCGCCGCCGTGGAGAGCGGCTATCAGGTGGCACTGATGGCGCCGACCGAATTGCTTGCCGAGCAGCACCTGCGCAACTTCCGCGCCTGGCTCGAACCGCTGGGACTGGACGTGGAATGGCTGGCCGGCAAGGTGCAGGGCAGGGCACGCAAGAAAGCACTCGATCGCACCGCCAGTGGCGAAGCGCACGTCGTCGTCGGCACGCACGCGTTGATGCAGGAGGGCGTGGCCTTCGCGAAGCTGGGCCTGGTCATCGTCGACGAGCAGCACCGTTTCGGCGTACACCAACGGCTGGCGCTGCGCGACAAGGGCGCGGAAGGCGACCTCATTCCGCACCAGCTCGTGCTCACGGCCACACCGATCCCGCGCACGCTCGCGATGAGTGCGTATGCCGATCTCGACGTCTCGTCGATCGACGAATTGCCACCGGGGCGCACGCCCGTGCAGACCGTGGCACTGTCGAACGAGCGGCGTTTCGACGTCATGGAGCGCATCCACGCGGCGTGCATGCAGGGCCGGCAGGTTTACTGGGTGTGCACGCTGATCGAGGAATCCGAGCAACTGAATGCGCAGGCCGCGGAGGTCGCGCACGCCGAACTGACCACCGCCTTGCCCGACCTCGCAGTCGGACTGATCCACGGACGCATGAAACCGAAGGAAAAGCAGGCGGTGATGGACGCGTTCAAGGCGGGCGAGCTTGCCGTGCTCGTCGCTACCACCGTCATCGAGGTGGGCGTGGACGTGCCCAACGCGAGCCTGATGGTGATCGAGAACAGCGAGCGCCTGGGCCTCGCGCAATTGCACCAACTGCGCGGCAGGGTGGGGCGTGGCGCGATCGCGTCCAATTGCGTGCTGCTCTACCAGACGCCACTGTCGCGTCTGGCCAGGGAGCGGCTGCAAGTGATGAGGGAGACGAATGATGGCTTCCGCATCGCGGAGAAGGACCTCGAACTGAGAGGCCCCGGTGAAGTCCTCGGCACTCGCCAGACGGGTCAACTTCAATTCCGCATCGCCGATCTGGCGCGCGACGCACACCTGATGCCAGAGGTGCAGCGCGTGGCCGAGGCCATGATGAAAGACCACGCCGCGCGCTGCGAATTGCTGATTGCCCGTTGGGTGGGCGCCGCCGCCCGCTACGTGGACGCCTGAGCGCCCGGTCGTCCGTTCAGCCCGGCATGACGCAAAGCAGATGGAACGCCCCCCGGTCGACTTCTTCACTGGGCACTCCCGGCAACCGGCTGCCGGCGTGCAGGTTCACCGTCACATGGCCGGGCTCGGAAGGCTCGATGCGTGTGTCGACGTAGTCGTAGAGGTTCAGATCGTCCGTGACCGACGATGCGGTACACAGTGGCGTGAAAGGCGCGAGATCGCTGGACAGGACGAGATGGTAAGCCGAGCCGCCCACGACCCGCGTTTCGATGGTCACACCGCCGATCCAGTCGGCACCCGCGAGAATCGCGCCATCCCGGGAGATATGGGCGGCGTACACGGGCTTTGCGGTATTGGGCGATGCGGCGCTCGCGGTCGTGGTGGACAGGGCGAGCAGCAGGCTTGCTGCAAGTCCGCGGCGATTCAAGGCCGCACCACCGCGGGTGCCGCGCCGTCCATCGACGTGCAGACGAGATCGAATGCCTGACGGTTGAGCAGTTCGGGGTCGGTGTTCGGCATGCGGGTGGCCGATATGCGTACCAGGACCTCGTAAGGTGTCGGTTGCGCCTTGAGCACCGCCACATTGCCGATGACGTCCTGGAGATCGGTTTCGTGAATCAGCGATACCGAGCAGATGGGCGCCGTCGCGAATGCACCGGGTAGCGGCCGGACGGTATAGAAGGAAGGCCGGTAATCGCCGTAGACGACGTCGACACGCTCGACCCAGTCGGTGCCCGAGATGACCTGACCGGCGGCATCCACATGCGCGGCGAACACGGCTCGGGGTTGTGCGGATTGCGCCATGGCGGGCGAGAGCACGGCGGCGCCGCAAAGCAGCGCGAGCCACGAATGGCGAATCGAAGATATCGGCATGAAACTACCTTGTCGTTGAAGTGGACGCGCGTCGTTACGGGCCATCGGGCTGCCGTTGTCGGCGCGCGTCGACACGTTATCTCCTCCCGTTCAGAGCTATCCATCAGACGATTCTGAGAAATCGCCACCTTCGTCATGGCGAGTGAAGCTCGTCGGGGTTGTCTGATGCCGTGCGCCGGTGCGCGCCGTGTGGGAGCGTCAGCCCAGGCCGAGATGTCGCGCCACCTCTTTTGCGATAACGGCCGTTTCGCGAAGAGGCGCCTGCGTGGCGGGGGTATTCGCATCGATGTCGTGCAATAGCCCCGCGGCGCGCAGTTCATCGTGGAAGCGAGCGAGTTTTCCCCGCAGGGAAGCAGGAACGGTCGTGTGGACAGGACACCCCGTGGCACAGGCTTCCGAGAGCATGTTCACCGAGTCCGGCGTCACGACCAGCCGGTCGGCCCAGCCGAGAATGCCGGGGTAGGGGTTCGCGCCATCGGCGCTCCCGGTCCAGACCATGCCCGGCAGACCGGCGAAGGCCTCGCGGATGCGAGGCAGGATGGCCGCCGGTGTACGCCGCGATACCGCGACGAGGACCGAACCACCATCCAGCGCGTGCCGGGTACGTATCGCGGCGAGGAAGGCGTCCGCCTCGGCCGGGTCGAAGGGCGTGCCGTGGCGGTCCCCGCCGATCAACACCCCCAGCCGTGGCCGGGGCAACATGGCGAACTGCACGAACGCATCGCGTCCGTCGGCGAGCCAGGCGTCGTCGATGGGATTCAGCGACCCCAGCGAATGGAGTACGTTGTCGCCGTGCAAGCCGTCGTGCCGGGGTGTGACCACGAGGTCCCAGTGCGCCGGATCGATCCTGGGGTCGAGTATCTGCACGGTGAGGCACCTCCCACCGGACCAGCGACGGATCTGCCGGGTGGTCCAGGCGGCCTGGCGACCGCAGCCGATCGCCAGTTTCGGCCACGGCGGCAGCAGGCTGTCCTCGTTCCGGCCGAGCGCCAGCCGCGCACCCGGCAGGTTCCGCGGCGCCAGCCACGACCATGGTGCGCGTAACTGGACGATGATCTCCCGGATCGACGGCGTCAGTGCCTCGGCCAGGGCCAGCGCCTGGCGACGATTTCCCGCGGCACCGTCGGTCACCACCCAGCAGGACTCGTGCGATAGCGTGTTCACCTGGCGCTCCGGCCTCCGATTGTTGTCGATTTCGGCACAGTTCGTTCCCTGGGCGGCTGATCCACGATCGCGTCGTGACGCTTACACTGTAAGGATGCCGGTGTTTCGGCAGGCCATCACTGTACAAGGATACCCATGAGTGCTCCGTTGACCGATGCTTCGCTTGACCAGCTTTTCCTCAAGGCCCGCACCTACAACGCGTGGCTCCCGAAGGAGGTGACCGACGAGCAGCTTCACCGGCTGTACGACCTGGCGAAATTCGGCCCCACGGCCGCCAACTCCTCGCCGATGCGCGTGGTTTTCGTAAAGTCGCAGGACGCGAAGCAGCGCCTCAAGCCCCATCTTTCCGAGACCAACGTCGAAAAGACCATGCAGGCTCCGGTCACGGCGATCGTCGCCACCGATTTCGCCTTCTACGAGAAGCTTCCCAAGCTTTTCCCGCATGCCGATGCGCGTGTATGGTTCGTCGGCAACGAGCCGATGATCCAGTCCTCGGGCACCCGGAACGGTTCGCTGCAAGGCGCCTACCTGATCATGGCCGCCCGCGCGTTGGGCCTGGACTGCGGTCCGATGTCCGGCTTCGACCAGGCCGGTGTCGATGCCGAGTTCTTCGCGGGCACCCAGGTCAAGTCGAATTTCCTGGTCAACATCGGCTATGGCGATCCCGGCAAGAACCTGTTCGAACGCCTGCCGCGCCTGGACTTCGACGAAGCCGTGCGGATCGCCTGATTCTTCCCGCGGTGACCGCACGGTCCCGCCGTCACCCGCCGTACCCACCTCACTGCAGGAGATACACCATGCGTGCTCTTCGTTATGTCGCCCTCGCCGCCCTGTTGGCCACCGCCGGCAGCGCCGTCGCCGCCCCGGTCACCTACACGCTCGACCCGGGCCATACGATGGTCTTGTTCAGCTGGAACCACTTCGGCTTCTCCAATCCGACGGCCAACCTCGGCCAGGTCCAGGGCACCCTCGTCTATGACGAAAAGGACCCGTCCAAGGCCACCGTCGAGGCGACCCTGCCGCTCTCCGGCCTCGACAGCTTCGTGCCCAAGCTCGACGAGCACCTGAAGTCGGCCGACTTCCTCGATGCCGCCAAGTACCCCATCGTCACCTTCAAGAGCACCAAGGTCGTGCCGGCGGGCAAGGGCAAGCTGAAGGTCACCGGCGACCTGACCGTCCATGGCGTGACCAAGCCGGTCACCCTCGACGTCAGCCTGAACAAGGTCGGCCCGCACCCGATGATGAAGGTGCAGACGGTCGGCTTCGACGCCACCACCACGATCAAGCGCTCGGACTTCGGCGTGGGCGCGTATGTCCCGAACGTCTCCGACGACATCAAGATCCGCATCACGACCGAAGCGCACGACGCCTCGGCCGAAAAGAAGTAAGCCGCCCGCTTCCCGCGAGGCAGTGGAACCCGCGCCGGTGACGGCGCGGGTTTTTTCGTTTCCGGGCGGCCCTCGCCGCATGCGGCGTCGTCACGCCGGGCATTTCGTTCCTGCTAACATCGCCTTCTATCCCCGGTTCCACCGCATCGTCGGAGTTTTTCCATGCGCCCCAATCCCGCGGCCGCCCCGCTGATCCCGGCGAACGCCGAAAATCGTTACGAAGTGACCCGCGCCGACCTGCCGCTGTCCTGTCCGATGCCGGGCATGTACCTGTGGAACTCGCATCCGCGCGTCTACCTGCCGATCGAGGACGACGGTGGCACCTCGAAGTGCTCCTATTGCGGCGCGACCTACGTCCTGAAAGACTGATCGGCCCCCGCGTGGGCATGCTTCATGCATTGCCCCCGTACCCTCTCAAACGGACCGACCCATGGCCACCGTCTCTCCCAATCGGACGATGACCGTCGTACAGCTCATACCCGCCCTGCATTCGGGTGGCGCCGAGCGCTCGACCCTGGAAATCGCCAGGGCCCTGGTCCAGGCCGGTCATCGTTCCATCGTCGTTTCCGCCGGCGGGCGGATGGTCGAGCAGCTGGAAGCCGAAGGCAGCGAACACATCGCCTTGCCCATCGGCAAGAAGTCGTTCGCCACCCTGTTCACCGTCGGCAAGCTGCGCCGCGTGTTGCGCGACGTCCAGCCGGACATCGTGCACGCCCGTTCGCGCCTGCCGGCCTGGATCGGCTGGTGGGCGATGCGGGGCGTCAAGCCTCGCCCGCACTTCGTCACCACCGTGCACGGCCTGAACCGGCCCAGCCGCTACAGCGCGATCCTCCTGCGCGGCGAACGGGTGATCGTGGTCTCTCAGACCCTGCGCGACTACGTGCTGCGCCACTACCCCCACGATATCGAGACCTCGCGCATCACCGTGATCCCGCGCGGAATCGATACCGACGCGTTCCCCTACGGTTACCGTCCGGACGACAGCTGGCAGCGCGCGTTCTTCGAGGAATACCCACAGCTGGCCGGTGCGCCCCTGCTGACCCTGCCGGGGAGGGGCACGCGCCTGAAGGGCCATGCGGATGCGATCGAGCTGATCGCCGACCTCACCCATCGGGCCATCGACGTGCGCCTGCTCCTGCTCGGTGCCGACGAGCCCGGTCGCGAGGCCTATGTGGCCCAACTGCGTAACCTGGTCCACCAGCGTGGGCTCGACGACAAGGTGGTGATCTCGCCGCAGCGGTCGGACGTGCGCGACATCTACGCGATGTCGACCCTCGTGCTGCAGCTTTCCAGGCGTCCCGAGTCGTTCGGTCGCACGGTGGTGGAAGCCCTGGCGCTGTGCCGGCCGGTGATCGGCTACGCCCACGGCGGCGTGGGCGAATTGCTGGCCGAACTCTATCCCGCCGGCCGCGTCCCGCTGGGCGATCGCGAAAAGCTGGTCGAGCGCGCCGCGGAGCTGCTTCGCTTCGCCCCGTCCATCCCGCCGCCGCGCAGCTATCGCCTGTCCGACATGCAGTCGGCCACCCTGGCGCTGTATGCGGAGGTGGTGGAAGGCGTGCCGGCCGCGTGAGCGGGCGCAGCGTCGGCGCGGCGATCCGGGCGGGGCTTGCCTCGCCGCTGCTGCCGGTCTGGCTGGTACCGGCCTTGCTGCCTTTCGGACGCAGCGCCGAGCTTGGGGTCTTTCTTGCCCTCGTTGGCAGCATCCTCCTGCTCGTGCGCGAGCCGCAGGCGCTGCGTCATCATCCGGGCGCCAGGCTGTTCCTGTGGCTGTTCCTGGCCTACGCGGGGGCCGCCCTGGTGTCCGCGGTGGACGCGGTGGCCCCCGGCAAGAGCTGGGGCACGGTCGCGGGCATCCTGCGCTTCGCCCCGCTGGGCGTGTACACCTGCTTCGCCATGCGTCGGCCGGGAAAGGTCCACGCGCTTTACGTCGCCACGGCCGTCGTGGTCGCGATCTGGGTGGCCGATGCCTGGGTGCAGGCGCTCACGGGCTACGGGTTGGCTGGCGCTTCGGATGCGGATCGGCTCTCCGGCATCTTCGGTGCGGACAACCTGAAACTCGGCCCCGCCTTGTCGGCGTTGTCGCCCTTCCTGCTATGGGCCGCACGTGAACGCTGGGGCCGGCGTGGGCTTGTCGTCGCCTTCCTGTTCGCACTCGGGCCGGTGCTCTTGTCCGGGTCGCGCGCCTCGTGGCTTTGCTATGCCGTCGTCACGCTGTGCTTCGTCTGGCGCGAAGCCGGGTCGTTCCGACGCTTCGCGGTCGCCTGCGCCGCGGGCGGCGTGGTCATGGCCCTTGCCCTCGTGCTGGCGTGGCAGGTGTCGCCGCGCTTCCGTGATCGCGTGGCGCATACGCTTCCGGCATTGTCGGGCACCTCCGCGGGCATGGACGCGGCACTTACGGGTCGCCTCGATATCTGGACGACGTCGCTGCGCATGTACGCCGCGCATCCGGTGAACGGCGTGGGCGTGCGTGGCTTCCGCGTCGCCTATCCTTCATTGGCCTCCCCGGGCGACCATTTCCTGACGATCGAGAAATGCGGGGAAGGCGAGGGGGCCTGCCACGCGCACCAGGTCGTGCTCGAGGTCGCCACGGAAACCGGCACCCTCGGCCTCCTGGCCTGGCTCGTGGCTGCCGTGTACGCGGTGCGCGCCTGGTGGCACGCCGGTGCGGTCGCGCGCGCGCGCGCGTTTCCGTCGACGGTGGCGCTGGTCGCCATCCTGTTCCCGTTGAATACGCACATGGCGTTCTACTCGGCATGGTGGGGCCTGCTGGCGGCATGGTTGCTGTCGGCGTGGTGCGCGGCCCTGTTCGCCGACCTGCCCGATGTGGAGGCCCGCCATGCCGCGTGAGCCTCTGTCGGTCGTCGTCACCACGTTCGACAACGCGGCCACGATCGGTGCGTGCCTTGCCTCGGTGGCTTTCGCCGACGACATCGTCGTGCTCGATTCCGGTTCGACGGACGAGACACGTGAGATCGCCACACGCCATGGGGCTCGCGTGCATGTGCAGCCGTTCGCCGGCTACAGCGCGCAGAAGCAGGCGGCGATCGACCTGGCCCGGCATCGATGGGTGTTGCTGCTCGATTCGGACGAGGCGATACCGGCCATGGCCGCGGAACGCATCCGCGCCGCGCTCGATGCGCCGCAAGCCGCCGGCTATGTGCTGCTTCGCCGCGAGTGGGTGTTCTGGCGTTGGCAGCCGGAGCGTGCGCGGCTCAACCACTACGTGCGACTGTTCGACCGTACGCGGGCGCGCATGAGCGGCCACGAGGTGCATGAAAGCGTCGTCGTCGACGGTCCGGTGCAGCGGCTGGATGCGGTGATCGACCATCACGGCGAGCGCGACATCGAGGGACGCGTCGACAAGGCCAATCGTTATTCGTCGTTGCAGGTGCGCGACCGGCACACCCGGACACCCCGTTTCCTGCGTACGCGGATGGTGTTCTATCCGGCGGTGGCATTCGCCCGTTACTACTTCTGGCGTGGTCATTGGCGCGGCGGCTGGGCCGGCTTCGTCGCGGCGCGCGTGCACGCGTTCTACGCGTTCCTGAAGTACGCCAAGCTGTACGAACTGCGCCGGTCAGGCGGCCAGCGCGACGGGCGCGGCCCGCTCGAAACCGAACGCGGCGACGACTAGCTCGCAAGCCTCGCGGCGCAAGGCCTCGCGACGACGGAACTCGCTACGGCGTTTGCTTTCGATCTCGGATGCGTTGCGCACGGGTTCGCGCGGAGGGAGCACGTAGAAGCCATCGTCCCCGGCGACGCCGTCGGATTCGATCCAGAAGGCGTCGTAGTCCGCCTTCACCTTGTCCGGAATGCCGGCGAAAACATGGGAGGCGTTGCCGATGCCTAGTACGCGCTCCACGCCGAAAGCATCGGCCAACGCACGGATCATCGACAACAACAGATTCTTCGGCCGAAGCCCGTGGCATTGGCGCGTGAGTTCGCGTACGACATCGCGGCCCGCGTTGTTCGCGGCGCCTTGCAGGCAGCCGATGACGATCGTGCGGCCTTCATCGATGAAGGAGATCGTGGCGTATGAAATCTGCAGCCCATTGTCATCGGTGAGCGAAAGACTGAGTTCGCCTTCGCGTCCACGGCGCAGGGGAGCCTTGACGATCAGCGACAGAAAGCCGCCATCGCGCAAGGTCACGCGCCCGGCCAGCACCTGGCGCTCGCGATAGAGCGTGTGGAAGAACGGGCGTGGGAAGCGGGCCAGCGCGAAGTCGTAATGATCGCGCAGCGCCTTGAATCGGCGCTCCTTGCTCCACGCCTTGCTGATGTAGCGATGCTGATAGCGTTCCACCAGCACGGTGTCGACGGAGGAAATGCCGGCCATCGGCGGCTTCTCCAGAAAGGCCAGCCACGCATCGTGCGCACGCCACCTCGACGCACAACGCAGCGCATAGGTGAGCACGGCACCGATGGCATGCGTGCGCGTGCTGTGCCATCCGGCACGGCCGCGTAGTGATCGCGCGAAACGAAAAAACGACTGCATGGCAAAGGTCCGTCTTGTGGGCACGACGAACTTTCTACGCTGGCGTTTTTTCGCGAGGCTTTCGTTATTCGGGACGAAAGGTTCGTCGTTGTGCAGGCGTTATGCACCACGAAAGATCAGGGAAAGTCCGATGAAAGATCGCTGCTTTCATGTGTGGACGGGAAGGGGGAAATGCCCGGCGGGTTAGTAGATCTTCGGCTCGCCCGGGGGACGGGTCTTGAAGCGTTTGTGGACCCAGAGGTATTGCTCGGGCGCTTCGCGGGCCATTTGTTCGATCTGCGCGTTGACGCGCGCGGTGTCGAAGGCGGCATCCTTGCTGGGGAAATCTTCCAGGGGAGCACCGAGGCGCATCGCATAGCCGGCGTCGCCGGGCAGGCGGCGGTGGAAGAAAGGGATCACCAGCGCGCCGGACAGGCGGGCGAGGTGGTGCGTGGCGGTGATCGTCGCCGCCGGCACGCCGAAAAACGGAACGAAGACATTGTCCTTGCTGCGCATGTCCTGGTCGGGCGCGTACCACAGGGTGCCGCCCGCCTTCAGGTATTTCACCGTGCCGCGGATATCGTCCTTCTCGAACATCGCATCGGCGTAGTGCAGGCGCGAGCGAAGCACGGTGAATTCGAAGACGTCCGAGTCCATCAGCCGGTACATGCCAGCGATGCGGATACGCTGGGAAACGAGACGTGCGCACAGTTCCAGGTGCGAGAAATGGCCGCCGACGAGCAGGACGCCGCGACCGGCGCGTCGCGCCGCCTCCAGGTGCTCCAATCCCTCCACCGTGACCGGTACCCGGGCGATGGCGCGGTCGGAGCCCATCCAGCCGAGGGCGAACTCGGCCAGCATCATGCCGACGTCGCAGAGGTTGGCGCGGACCAGCGCTTGCTGTGCGGACGGGTCCAGTTCTGGAAAGCAAAGCGCGATGTTGGTCGCCGCGATCCGCCGCCGTTCCGGGTTCAGGTGCAGGGCCAGGCGGCCCGCCAGCCGGCCCAAGCGCATCAGCAGGCGGAAGGGCAGGTGCGCGATCAGCCAGATAAAGGCCACGCCCAGCCACGCCGGCCAATGTCGGGGCGTGAGCAGGCGGCGCGTGAGGTGGGGGCGGGGCATACCGGGCATGGCCGGTCATTGTAGCGAATGGGGGCGGCTATACTGCCCGGTCGATGGCAATACCAGGGAATCGCGTGCTGCTGCGCCTGCTCTACAACTTCGCCATGTACCTTTTCACGCCGCTGGTGATGCTCCGCCTGATGGCGCGCGGCATGCGTTACGGCGACTACCACGTGCGCTGGCGCGAGCGCTTCGGCCGCTTCCGCGAACCGCGGCTGGCCGGCTGCCTCTGGGTGCATGCGGTATCGGTGGGCGAGGTGAATGCGGCCGAGCCGCTGGTGAAGGCGCTGATGGAAGCCTACCCGCAGGCGCCGATGCTGGTGACCACGGTGACCCCGACAGGCT
Organism: Luteibacter sp. E-22; assembly: GCF_049913125.1. Taxonomy (GTDB): domain Bacteria; phylum Pseudomonadota; class Gammaproteobacteria; order Xanthomonadales; family Rhodanobacteraceae; genus Luteibacter. The sequence goes on along the minus strand of NZ_CP183975.1, from coordinate 3,674,659 downwards.
CCGAACGTGTCCGCCAGCTCTTCGGCGACAGCGTGCACAGTGTCTATCTCCCGTACGACCTGCCGTTCGCCGTGAAGCGTTTCCTGCGCAGCACCCGGCCCCGGCTGGCCGTGATCGTGGAGACGGAGATCTGGCCGAATCTGTATTTCGCCTGCCGCCGTCACGGCATTCCACTGCTGATCGCCAATGCGAGGCTTTCCGAGCGTTCGTTGCGAGGCTATGCGCGGATGAGTTCGCTGGTGAAGCGCGCCTTGCGTTGTGTCAGCCATATCGCCGCGCAATCGCGTACCGACGCGGCGCGCTACCGCCTGTTGGGCGCCGAACCCAGCCAGCTCACGGTCTGCGGCAACCTCAAGTTCGATATGCCCGTGCCGCAGGCCGCGCTCGAGGCGGGCACGGCGATGCGGGAGGCCTGGGGGACCGGGCGTCCCGTGTGGATCGCCGCCAGCACCCACGAAGGCGAAGAGATGTGCGTGCTCGAAGCGCACCTCGACGTGATGCGCCGCCTGCCCGATGCCTTGCTGCTGATCGCGCCACGTCACCCCGAACGCTTCAAGGCCGTGGAAGCGTCCGTGCGCAGCCTGGGTTTCCAGGTCGCCACGCGTAGCGGCGACGGCATTCCCAGCCACACCACGCAGTGTTTCGTCATCGATTCGATGGGCGAGTTGCTGCGCTTCTTCGCTTCGGCCGACGTCGCCTTCGTAGGGGGAAGCCTGGTGTCGATCGGCGGCCATAATGTCCTGGAACCGGCGGCGCTGGGCAAGCCCGTGCTGGTCGGTCCGTACACGTTCAATTTCGAGGAAATCACCCAGGCCCTGCTCGACGAAGAGGGCGGACAGCGGGTGAACGATGGCGACGAGCTTGGCGAACAGGTGCTGTCGCTGCTGCGCGATCCTGTCCGGCGACGGCACATGGGAGAGGCGGCGCGCCATGTATTCGACAGCGAGAGGGGCTCGGTCGGCAAGGTGATGAAGCTGGTGGACAGCCTGCTGCAGGAATAACCGCGCCCGCCGTGTTCTCGACGGTGGGCGCGACCTCGGCGATGGAGCTGGCCGATACGTTACTGTGCAGGATGGAGGCTGCCGGGGAGGTCAGCGACCGGCCGCGGTGCAACCTCGGGGCGCGTCGGTTTGCACAGCACGGTGGCCTTCAGGAAATGCATGTTGGCCAGTGAGCCCCAGCCACCGATGTAGTCGTAGCGCACGTTGGCGACAAAACCGCCTTCCGCGTCGCATTTCTTGGGAGCCTCGACCATGACGTGGTCGTAGGCCTGTCGCTTGCTGCTGCCGTGGTAGGTCAATTCGTACTCGTACGGTTCGTAAGGATCGGATTCAGCGTTCGCGGCCGTGGCGAAGGAGGCAAGCGCGAGGGCACCGATGAGGAGGGTGGTTTTCATGATCGTCCTTGGTCGTGATCGCCCGGAACGGGCTAGCGAATGATGTATCCAGCGCAGTGGCACCAATGCAGGCGACAGACGCAAGACGCTGTAGTCCGATTCCGGAGCGATGCCAAGACAGGGCAAAAGGTCGGCTCCTACCAGGGCGCAAGGAACAAAAAAAGGGCCCTCGTGAACGAGGGCCCTTTTTACTTTCCATCACGCGCCTGGCGAAATTACTGCAGCAGCGCGTTGATCGCCTCGAGGTCCTTCACGTCCACCGTGCCCGCGGTCTGCTTGAGCAGCAGCTTGTCGAGGATGAACTGATGGCGGGCCTGCGAATAGTCGCTGAGCGCCTGGGTGAGGTTCTGCTGCGCGATCAGCACGTCGACGATGGTGCGCGTGCCCACTTCGAAGCCGGCCTGCGTGGCGTCGCGCGCGCTTTCCGACGACTCGACCGCGGCCTTGGTGGCCTCGACCTTGCTGATGCCGGCGACGACCGAGCGATAGAAGTTCAGCGTGTCACGTACGACCTGACGGCGGGTCGATTCCAGGGAATCCTGAGCCGAGTCACGCTGGTAGATCGACTGGCGCACGCGGGACTGCGTGAGACCGCCGGAGAAGATCGGCACGCTGAGGGTCAGGCCCACGCTGGTCGCTCCGCGCCCGTTGCTACTGCTGCCGAGCGTGCCCGCGGTGGACGCGGTACCGGCGTTTTGCGTCCACGCCGTGCTCTTGCTGTAGCCGACTGTCGCATCGAGCGTGGGCAGGTGGCCAGCGCGTGCGGACGAGATGCTGTGCTCCGCCGACTCGACGTTGTACTGCGAGGCGATGATGGTCGGATTGCTCTTGACCGCCTCGGCCACCCAGGCTTTCGGATCGTTGGGCGTGGGCGGGTCCATCGGCAGCTGCTCGCGCAACTTCTTCAGGTTGTCGGCTGGCTTGCCGGTGATCTGGGTGAGCGCCTCGCGGGAATCCGCCAGGGTGTTCTCGGCGGTGATCACCGCGGCCACCGCGGTGTCGTGCTGGGCCTTGGCGTCCTGCACGTCGGTGATCGCGGAAAGGCCGACGTCGAAGCGCTGCTGGGCCTGTTCGAGCTGGCGGGCCAGCGCCTGCTCGTTCGCCTTGGCGAAGGTGAGGGCATCGTCGTTGGTCAGCACCTGGAAATACGCGGTGGCGACGCGGGTGGCGAGCTGCTGCAAGGCCGCCTCGTAGGTGGCGTCCTGCGCCTCCGATGAGGAGCGCGCCGCTTTCAGGTCGGCGTACTTGCTGAAGTCGACCACGCTCTGGCTGATGGTGGCACCAAGCTCACGGGTGCGGGTATGGCCCGCGTCGGAGGTGAGTACCGGGTTGCCGGCACCATCGACCACCGGGTTGCCCGCCGCATCGGTGACGATCGAGCGGGAGGGGCCGTTCGGGTCGCTCTGGTTAAGGCTGAGCTGGGCGGTGATCTGCGGCAGCAGCAGCGCGCGGGCCTGCGTCACGCCCTCGCCGGTGGCGAGACGGGTGGAATCGGCCTGCGACAGCACCGGGTCGTTGGCCCGGGCCTGTCGGTAGGCGTCGAGCAGGTCTTCCGCATGGCTCGCGAACGGCATCGCGGCCATTGCCAGCGCGACGGTGAGCAGCTTCAAGCGCATGGTTTCGCCTCGTGGGTGATAGGGAATCTGGTGGGTCAGAGCACGAAGCGCTTCACCGGCGCGGCATGCGCCAGGTAGGGAAGGTCCGTTTCGAACAGCGATTCCTCGCGATAGCGACCTTCACCCTCGTGGGTGAGCAAGACCGCCGTTTGCGCGGGCGAATCGCCGCGTACCACGAACATGCGCCCGCCAGGCTTCAGCCAGCGCACGAACTTCTCGGGGACCGTGTGCACGGCTCCCGTGACCACGATGGCGTCGAAAACGCCCGTGGGCTTGTAACCGTTGACGGCCTCGGCGGTTTCCAGCGAGACGTTCGTTGCCGCCGCGGCGGCCAGGCGCTGGCGCGCGGCCTCGACGAAATCGGCGTGCATGTCGATGCTGGTGACCTTGCCGGCCAGGCGGGCGAGACAAGCGGTGAGGTAACCCGAACCGGTGCCGATCTCCAGGACCTCGTCGGTCTTGTTGAGCGTCAGGGCCTGGAGCACGCGACCCTCGATCACCGGCTTCATCATCACCTCGCCGTGCCCGAGGGGCAGGGTGAGGTCGGCGAATGCCACGTTCCGGTGGGCCGGCGCGACGAAATCTTCGCGGCGCACGTTCTTCAGGGTCTCGAGGACGTCGGCGTCGAGGACTTCCCAGGGGCGAACCTGGTTCTCGACCATGTTCTGCCGCGCCTGCTCGAAATTCATCGCCATGTGTTGGATCCCGTACGAAAGCTGCAAAAAGATTCGGAAGGATAAGCGCTTAGCGCCCGTTTTCCCAATGTGTTAAGGCTGCGGTGCCGACGCCATCCGGCGAAGTGCCGGAAGTCACCGGACTGGCCTGACGGAAGTCATGGTCCACGCCGCCGGCACGTCCGCTGGCGCCTGAACGGACCTCGGCGCCCACCCTTGGCCGCCATGGGTAACCGCCCGAACGCCCCCATTTGTCATTCTAAGGTAGACGAGCGGTGCGATCAGCGTTTTTCCGGCCTGCTGGAAATAACTGAACCGCTGCGTATAATAAAGTCATAATTTCTGTTTGTGAAGGTGCAGCCATGAACGCCAGCCCGAAATTGAAGGCCCAGGGTCCGGGGCGTCCGAAGGACATGGAGAAGCGCGCGGCCATCCTCGACGCGGCCAAGTCGCTCTTTACCCATGGCGGCTTCGCGGGCACCAGCATGGATGCCGTCGCGGCTTCCGCCGGCGTGTCCAAGCTCACCGTGTACAGCCATTTCGGCGACAAGGACAACCTCTTCCGCGAGGTCATCCGCGCGCACGTCCAGGAGCGCCTGCCGGACGATCTGTTCGACTTCAATCCGGGTGCCGACATCCGTATCACCCTGACCAACATCGCCAGCCGCCATGCGGCGATGGAAACCAACACGGAATCGGTGGGCACCTTCCGCGCGATCCTCTCCGACTGCCAGTCGGGCGGCAATCCGCGTTTCGGTCGCCTCGTATGGGAAGAGGGTCCGGCGCGCATGCACAAGTTGATGCAACGCCTGCTCGAGGGCGCCGCTTCGCGAGGTCAGCTCGACATCCCCGATGTGTCGCGTGCCACCACCCAGTTCCTCGCCCTGCTCAAGGGCGATCTGCTGATCCGCCGCCTGTTCGGTTGCGAAGACTGCGCCGTACAGTTCGCCGAAGAGGTCAAGGCCAATGCCCTGGCCGCGGTGGACATGTTCATGCGCGCGTATTCGCCGCGCCACGTGAGCGTCTGACGCTCGCTTCCCGGCCCGCTTCGTGGTTGAATCCCCGGCGAAGCGGGGGTGCCCATGCGATACGCGCGGGCTGAGAGAGTCCCTTCGAACCTGATCCGGTCCGTACCGGCGTAGGAAGCTTCGTCCACGGTCGACGTGCGTGCCCATGCACGCGTCGTGCCTCGTGACGGCGCCGTCCGCTTCTCCCTTCCCCCGTGAGGAACGAGAAGCCGATGAATGCCTTGCCCACCACCGACCTGGCCCGCGCCGCGCGCGAGCTGTCCCAGTCCGTTACCGCGCCGATCGCCGGTTCCCGAAAGATCCACGTCACCGGCAGCCGGCCCGACCTCCGCGTGCCGATGCGCGAGATCGCTCAAGCCGCCACGCCCACGCTGTTCGGCGGCGAGGACAATCCGCCGATCGTCGTCTACGACACCTCCGGCCCCTACACCGATCCCACGCACGTGGTGGACCTGGCCGCCGGCTTGCCGACGCTGCGTGCGGCCTGGATCGCCGAACGTGGCGATGTCGAGCGCCTGGACGGGTTGTCGTCGAGCTTCGGCCGGAGCAGGGCGAACGATCCGCGGCTGGATGCCGTCCGCTTCGCCTCCGCGCGTGCGCCGTTGCGGGCGAAAACGGGCGCCAACGTCACCCAGATGCACTATGCGCGGCGCGGCATCGTCACGCCGGAGATGGAATACATCGCCATCCGCGAGAACCAGCGCATCGACGCGCTGGCCGGCAGCGCCCTGCGCATGCAGCACCCCGGCGAGGCTTTCGGCGCATCGCTGCCCTCGCGGATCACCCCGGAATTCGTGCGCGACGAGGTGGCGCGCGGCCGCGCGATCATCCCGGCCAACATCAACCATCCGGAAGCGGAGCCGATGATCATCGGTCGCAACTTCCTCACCAAGGTCAACGCCAACATCGGTAACAGCGCGGTTAGCTCCGGTATCGCCGAGGAAGTGGAGAAGCTGGTCTGGGCGATCCGCTGGGGCGGCGACACCGTCATGGACCTCTCCACCGGCAAGCACATCCACGAGACGCGCGAGTGGATCGTCCGCAATTCGCCGGTGCCCATCGGTACCGTGCCGATCTATCAGGCGCTGGAAAAGGTCGATGGCGTGGCGGAGGACCTCACCTGGGAAATTTTCCGCGACACGCTGGTAGAGCAGGCCGAGCAGGGCGTGGATTACTTCACCATCCACGCCGGCGTATTGCTGCGTTTCGTCCCGCTCACGGCGAAGCGCGTCACCGGCATCGTTTCCCGGGGTGGCTCGATCATGGCGAAGTGGTGCCTGGCGCACCATCGCGAGAATTTCCTCCACACGCATTTCGAGGACATCTGCGAGATCATGAAGGCATACGATGTGTCCTTCAGCCTCGGTGACGGACTGCGTCCGGGTTGCGTGGCCGACGCGAACGACGCCGCGCAGTTCGGCGAACTGGATACCCTCGGCGAACTCACGCAACTGGCCTGGAAACACGACGTGCAGTGCATGATCGAAGGCCCCGGGCACGTGCCCATGCATCTCATCAAGGAGAACATGGAGCGCCAGCTGGAGAAGTGCCATGAGGCGCCGTTCTACACGCTGGGGCCGCTCACCACCGATATCGCACCGGGCTACGATCACATCACCAGCGCGATCGGCGCGGCGATGATCGGCTGGTTCGGCACCGCCATGCTTTGCTATGTCACGCCGAAGGAACACCTCGGCCTGCCTAACCGGCAGGACGTGCGCGACGGCATCATCGCCTACAAGATCGCGGCGCACGCGGCCGACCTCGCCAAGGGCCATCCGGGCGCGCAGGTGCGCGACAACGCCTTGTCCAAGGCTCGCTTCGAATTCCGCTGGGACGACCAGTTCAACCTCGGCCTGGACCCGGACAAGGCGCGCGAATTCCACGACGAGACGATGCCGAAGGACGCGCACAAGTCCGCCCATTTCTGCTCGATGTGCGGGCCGAAGTTCTGCTCGATGAAGATCACCCAGGACGTGCGCGACTACGCGGCGGAACAGGGCACGATCGAGCTGGCCGAGCGCGGGATGGCGGAGAAGTCGGCGGAATTCCTGGCGCAAGGCGCGGAGGTCTACCACAAGGCGTAAGGCCCGGTGCTCCCACCAGGCAGGGATATGCCCCCTGTGGGAGCCGCTAATGACCAACGGCAAGCGTGCGCGAGCACATCGACCATGACGCGGTAAGCTAGGCGCCCACGTTCGCGACGATAAGGATGACCCATGAATGCGACCGCCACGCCCGCGCCGGCCAGGCGCCGACGGAACCCCATCAGCATGGTGATCGCGTTGCTCGTCGCGATCCTCGTGCTGCTGATCCTCATCACGATGTGGTGGTGGGACAAGGAGCCCGAGCAGTTCGATCCAGTCGCCGTCACCACCGTCCACATGAAGGACATCGGCCGCCCGTTGAGCACGGGTGCCGTCACCACCTACACGCTGATCCGCTCGGTCGACACCCTGCTGGACAAGCGCGGCGGCTATCTCAGCAACGACAAACTGCCGCCCGGCGTGTTCATGGATAACATGCCCAACTGGGAATTCGGCTCGCTGGTCGCCTCGCGCGACCTGGCCCGTTCGCTACGCAACGACTTCAGCCGTTCGCAGACGCAGTCCACCGAGGACAAGGACCTGGGTGAGGCGGACCCTCTGCTCAACAGCCCGAACGATCGCTGGTTGCTGCCGAGTTCGGAATCGCAGTATGCGAAGGCCATGGACGACCTGGAGAAATACCTGTCTCGGCTGTCGGATGCCGAGGACGCCAATGCGCATTTCTACGCGCGCGCTGACAATCTGGCCGATTACCTGCAGACGGTGTCCGCGCGGCTGGGTTCGCTGTCGCAACGGTTATCGGCGAGCGTCGGCCAGTTGAAGGTGGATGCCGCGCCGAATGCCGACGTGGGCGCCAACGCTGGCCCGGCCAAGGCCGTGTATGTGAAGACACCCTGGAACAAGATCGACGACAACTTCTACGAAGCGCGTGGCTATACCTGGACCTTGCTGGAGCAGTTGAAGGCGATCCGCCACGACTTCGCCCCGATCCTGCGCAGCAAGAACGCGGACGCCAGCCTTCAGCAGGTGATCCGGGAACTGGAAGAGTCGCAGAAATCGCTGGGCAGCCCGGTGGTGCTCAACGGCTCGCCGTTCGGTTTTTTCGCCAACCATTCGCTGGTGATGGCGAACTACATCTCGCGGGCGAACGCGGCGATCATCGATTTGCGCGGGTTGCTGGGGCGCGGGTGAACTTGGGGCGGGGTGGTGGGATGCGGTGAATGGGCCGCGCTGCGCGCGGATCGCCGACAAGGTCGGCTCCCACCAGACACGGATCGCCGAGAGGATGGCTCCTACCAGGCGCGGATCGCCGAGAGGATCGGCTCCCACCAGGCGCGGATCGCCGAGAGGATCGGCTCCCACCAAGACCTGCGTAGATCTTGGTGGGAGCCGACTTTGTCGGCGATGGGTGCTCGCCGAAAACCGGCCGAAGCACCCCACGCCACTCACGATCAGTTATCGATCTTGTACCGACCCATGCCCGACACGATCTCGGCCTTGGCTTCTTCGGCACCGACCCAGCCGTCGATCTTGACCCACTTGCCCTTCTCCAGATCCTTGTAGTGCTCGAAGAAGTGGCCGATGCGCTCCAGCCAGTGGCCCGAGACCTGCTTGATATCGCGGATGTGCGCGTAGCCCGCGAACACCTTCTCCACCGGCACCACGACGAGCTTCTCGTCCGCGCCGGCCTCGTCGGTCATCTTCAGCATGCCGACCGGATGGCAGCGGATCACCGAGCCAGGCACCAGCGACAGGGGCAGGATCACCAGGGCGTCCAGCGGGTCGCCGTCACCGCCGAGCGTGCCGGGGACGTAGCCGTAGTTGCAGGGGTAACGCATCGGCGTGGAGAGGATGCGGTCGACGAAGATCGCGCCGCTCTGCTTGTCCACTTCGTACTTGACCGGCTCCGCATCCTTCGGGATTTCGATGATGACGTTGATTTCATCCGGCACGTTGCGACCGGCGGGAACGAGGTGCAGACCCATGGGATTCCTTGATTCTTCGGGGATAAGTCGGCCGGATAGGATACGGCCACCCCGCCCCGGGGGGAAACCCCGGGGCAAGGCGCTCCCTTACTTGAGGTGTTCCCAGAGGTAGGTATAGGCCAGGGCGTTCATGAACGCCGACTGCTTGTTGTCCGCCGCTGCGCCGTGGCCGCCCTCGATGTTCTCGTACAGGCTGGCGTCGAAGCCCATGGCCTGCATGCGGGCGGCCATCTTGCGCGCATGAACCGGTCCCACGCGATCGTCGCGGGTCGAGGTGGTGAAAAGCACGGGTGGGTACTTGGTGCCCTTGTGCAGGTTCTGGTACGGCGAGAAGGTCTGGATGTACTTCCATTCCTCCGGCTTGTCCGGATCGCCGTATTCGGCCATCCACGAAGCGCCGGCCGACATGTGCGTGTAGCGCTTCATGTCCAGCAGGGCCACCTGGCTTACCACCGCCCCGTAGAGCTGCGGGTACTTGGTCAGCATGTTGCCCGCGAGCAGGCCGCCGTTGCTGCCGCCCATCATGCCCATGTGGCGCGGGCTGGTGATCTTGCGGTCGATCAGGTCTTGCGACACGGCCGCGAAATCCTCATAGGCGCGCGGACGGTTGGCCTTCAATGCCGCCTGGTGCCAGCGCGGGCCGTACTCGCCGCCGCCGCGGATATTGGCGATGACGTAGACGCCGCCCTTCTCCAGCCACGCGCGGCCGACACCGGCCGAATACATCGGTTGCAGGGAAATCTCGAAGCCGCCGTAACCGTAGACCAGGGTCGGGTTGTTGCCGTCGGCCTTCATCGCCTTCGGCGCGATCTCGAAGTAGGGCACCTTGGTGCCGTCCTTGGACGTGGCGAAGTGCTGGCTCACGACGAACCGCGAAGCATCGAAGAACGCCGGGCTGTGCTTGATCGCCTCGCGCCCGCCCTTGCCCAGCGTGCCGTAGTAGAGCGTGGTGGGCTGCAGGAAGCCGGAAACGGTGAGGAAATACTCGTCGCTCTCGTCGGCGTCGATGCCGCCGGCCTGCATCGTGCTGAGCGCGGGCGCACCGCTCAGTGTTTCACTCTTCCATGATCCCGTGGCGGCCGGTGTCAGGACCTGGATCTCGCTCACGACATCGCGCATCAGGTTGAGGATCAGGTGATGGCGCGTCCACGAGTGGCTCGACAGCGAGGTGTGCTCGTCGGGCGTGAAAAGCACGGTGATGTCACGCTTGCCGGCCATGTAATCGTCGAACTTCGTCGCCAGCAACGCGCCGGAAGGATAGGTCTTGCCACCGACCGTCCATGGCGTGCGTGGCTCGATCAGCAACCACTCGCGCTCGACGTCGGTCTCGGCGTCATTGGGGACGTCGATCTTCGCGAGCTTGCCGTCCTTGCCACGCAGGAAGGTTTCCGAGTTGTAGAACTCCAGCGCACGCTGGACGAAGTCGCGTTCGAAGCCGGGCGTGAGATCGCGGAAGGCCGAGATCGACATGTCGCTAGGCTTACCCTCGTACACCGTCGTGGCGGAAGACAGCGGCGTGCCGCGCTTCCACTCCTTCACGATGCGCGGGTAGCTCGATGTCGTCATGGAACCGGGACCGAAGTCCGTGGCGACATAGATGTGGTCGTCGTCGATCCAGGCGACCTGGCTTTTCGCCTCGGGCACGGTGAAACCGCCCTCGACGAAGGTCTTCGTCGACAGGTCGTATTCGCGGACCACGTCGGCGTCCGCGCCGCCGCGAGAGAGCGAGACGAGGCAGCGGCGATTGTCGGGCTTGAGGCACTGTGCGCCATGCCATACCCAGTTCTCTTTCTCGGATGCGGCGAGTGCGTCCAGATCGATCACCGTCTCCCAGGCGGGATTGTCCTTGCGGTACTCGGCCAGCGTCGTGCGCCGCCAGAGGCCCTTCGGGTGCTGCTTGTCGCGCCAGAAGTTGTAGTAGTGGTCGCCGATCTTCGAGACCATGGGGATCTTCGCGTCGGAATCGAGCACCTCGAGGATGCGCGCATCGAGGGTCTTGAAATCCTCGCCTTCCGCGTACTTGGCGACGGTCTCGGCGTTGCGCGCCTTGACCCATTCCAACGGCTTGGCGCCGTCGATGTCGTCGAGCCAGAGGTTTTCATCATCGGCGCCGGCTTCGATGGCGGGCGCGGCGGTCTTGGGCGTTTCGTGGGCTTGGGTCATGCCACTGAAGGTAAGGGCGATGGCCAGCGCAATCCAGCGTCGATGCATGGGTCGTGATCCTGGGGCAAAGCCCGACCTTAGCGCAGCGGCGTCACGGTGGATGCCATGACTTCCTACCTATCCCGGGCCATGGCGTGTCCGTGGGAGCCGCTTCAGTTGTGGGAGCCGCTTCAGCGGTGATGGGTGCTTGCCTGGAACTGGCCCGCTGCCGCGGGATCGCCGACAAGGTCGGCTCCCACCAGGGCAACGCAAGCCTGGTGGGAGCCGGCCCTGCTTGCCTAGCCCAGCCCTGGTGGGAGCCGACCCTGTCGGCGATGCTCCTGAATCCGGCGATGCCCTTAAAGCAACGGAATCAACAGCAACGCCACGATGTTGATGATCTTGATCAGCGGGTTCACCGCCGGGCCTGCCGTGTCCTTGTATGGATCGCCCACGGTGTCGCCGGTGACAGCCGCTTTATGCGCATCGGAACCCTTGCCGCCGAAGTGGCCATCCTCGATGTACTTCTTGGCGTTATCCCAGGCACCGCCGCCCGTGGTCATGGAGATCGCCACGAACAGGCCGGTGACGATCGTGCCGATCAGCACGCCGCCCAGTGCCTGCGCGCCGGCCTCCGGTCCGCCCAGCCATTTGAAGCCGAAGATCACCACCACCGGTACCAGCACCGGCAACAACGAGGGAACCAGCATCTCGCGGATCGCCGAACGGGTAAGCAGGTCCACGGCCCGCGAGTAATCGGGCTTGGTCGTGCCTTCCATGATCCCGGCGATCTCACGGAACTGGCGGCGCACCTCCTCGACGACCGAACCGGCGGCGCGGCCCACCGCTTCCATCGCCATGGCGGCGAACAGGTAAGGGATCAGGCCGCCGATCAGCAGGCCGATGATCACGTAGTGGTTGGACAAATCGAAGCGCACCTCGGTGCCGCCGAAGTGCAGGTTCAGGTTGTGCGTGTAGTCGGCGAACAGCACCAAGGCGGCGAGGCCCGCCGAACCGATCGCATAGCCCTTGGTCACCGCCTTGGTGGTGTTGCCCACGGCATCCAGCGGATCGGTCACGCCGCGCACCTCGGCGGGAAGTTCGGCCATCTCGGCGATGCCGCCCGCGTTGTCGGTGATCGGTCCGTAGGCATCCAGCGCCACGATCATCCCGGTCATGCTCAGCATGGCCGTGGCGGCGATGGCGATGCCATAGAGGCCGGCCAGCGCGAAGGCTCCCCAGATCGCCGCGCATACCGCGAGCACCGGCAGCGCGGTGGATTTCATCGAAACGCCGAGCCCGGCGATGATGTTGGTCGCATGGCCGGTGGTCGAGGATTGCGCCACGTGGCGTACCGGCCGGAACTCGGTCGCGGTGTAGTACTCGGTGATCACCACCATGGCGCCGGTAAGCACCAGGCCGATGATCGCGCAGCCGTAGATGCGGCCCGGGCCGAACGCGGCATCGGCCATCAACGACTGGGTGATCGGCCAGAAGGCGACCGCCGCCAGCACGGCGGAAACGGCCACGCCGGCATAGAGTGCGTTCATGATCTTGCCGCCGCGGATCTTCACGAAGAACGTGCCGATGACCGAGGCCACGATCGAGGCGCCGCCGAGCACCAATGGGTAGAGCACGCCCGAGGGACCGACCTCCGTCGCCATCACGCCACCCAGCAACATCGTGGCGATCAGGGTCACCGCGTAGGTTTCGAAGAGGTCGGCGGCCATGCCGGCGCAATCGCCGACGTTGTCGCCCACGTTGTCCGCGATGACCGCCGGGTTGCGCGGGTCGTCCTCGGGGATGCCGGCTTCGACCTTGCCGACCAGGTCCGCACCCACGTCGGCGCCCTTGGTGAAGATGCCACCACCCAGGCGCGCGAAGATCGAGATCAGCGAGGAACCGAAGGCGAGTCCCACCAGCGAATGCAGGACATGCGTGCGCTCGTAGCCCATGTGGGTGAGCACGCCGTAATAGCCGGCCACGCCGAGCAAGCCGAGCCCGACCACCAGCATGCCGGTGACGGCGCCGCCACGGAAGGCCACGGCGAGGGCAGAAGAAAGGCCGCTTCTGGCGGCCTCGGCGGTACGTACGTTGGCGCGAACGGATACGTTCATGCCGATGTAGCCGGCCGCCCCCGAGAGCACCGCCCCCAGCGCGAAGCCGATCGCGGTACCCCAGTCGAGGAAGATGCCGATGAGTAGGAAAAGCACGATGCCGACGACGCCGATGGTGGCGTATTGGCGGTTGAGGTAAGCGCGGGCGCCTTCCTGGATCGCCGCGGCGATCTCCTGCATTCGTTCGTTGCCGGGCGACCTGGCCAAGACCCAACTGACCGAAAACGCACCGTACAGAATCGCAACGACCGCACATGCCAGCGCGATCCATAAACCGTACTGCTGCAGCATCGAAGCCTCCCCGAATTGTGGGAGCCCAACATGGGGCCCGATCCGAGTATAGGCAGGGGAGGCGGGGGAAGGCGTTGTGCGCTGCGGCGTAGGCCGCAGCGCACGCCTGGCTTATCGTGTGGCGATATCCAGGATGATGCCGGTGGCGATGGCCACGAGCAGGTACTGGTCGCTATCGTCGTCGCGGACCCAGTGGTAACCACGTGGCGGCTCGCGCAGGTGGCGCACGCGATAATCGTTCACGATGATGACCCGACCATCGTAGCGATGACCACGCTGCCAGCTGCGTGCATGCGGCGGCGGGCCGCGATGATTGCCGCGGTCGTCGTGCCAGTCGCGATCGTCGTGGCGGTCGCCGCGATCGTCGCGCTTGTCATCGCGGCGATCCTGCCCCGGCGGTCCACCGCGCGGCGGATCGAAAGCGAACGCAGGCGCGATCGCGCCCAGGGTGGCTATGCAAAAAACCAGTTTGCCGAACGATTTCATGATCCGTGTCTCCCGTTAACGCGTGGCGATGTCGAAGATGATGCCTGTCGCGATGGCGACCAGGAGGAAATCGTTGTTCTCACGGACCCAGTGGTAGCCGCGCGGCGGGGGACGCAGGCGATAGCTGCCGTAGTCGTACACGACCACGTTGCGTCCGTAGTAGCGGTGCCCGCGTTCCCAATGGCCGTAGTAACGCGGCGGTGGCGGGCGGTGGTAATAGACCGGGCGGTGATCATAACGGTGGTCGTAGCCGTGGCCGTAATAACGCGGCGGCGGACGATGCCCGCGCCAGTCGTCGTCGTGGCGCCAGCCACGGTCGTCATGCCGGCGGTCGTAGCCGTGGCGGTCGCGATCACGGCCGTGGTCGCGGTCGCCGCGCCCATGGTCGTCGGCGAAGGCCGCCGTGGTGGTGACCAGCGCAAGGACAGCGAACGCGGTACGCAGCATCGTTTTCATCATAGGTCTCCCAGGACGATCGTCACCCCGCGGGTCACCGCGGCCGATCGACGATTCGGATGCTAGGCAGCGTTGGCTGAACGCGAAGTCCTACGAAATGAAAGATTCAAGAAAGTGTTCATTGCCGCGACAGCTATTGAACCGGTGCGTTCAGGAAATCGAGCCCGGGCGGAACTCCAGGCTGAGGCTTTCCGGGCGTTCCGGCAGGAGAAGCTCCGTTCGCCGTTCAGGTGTCCTGGCCAGGATGTGGCCCCCGCGCATCACCAGCAGTCGGTTCGCCTTGAGCCGGATGGCCTCATAGGCGTCGCCGGCCTGCAAGAGCACCAGGTCGGCGCGGTTTCCCGGCGCGATGCCGTATTCCTCAAGGCCGAGCGCGCGGGCCGCGTTGGCGGTCACGGCGGCGAAGGCCCGCGCCACGCCGGCGGTGGAGGTCATCTGCGCCACGTGCAGGCCCATGTGCGCCACGTCGAGCATGTCGGCCGAACCCATGCCGTACCACGGGTCCATGACGCAATCGTGGCCGAAGGCGACGTTCACCCCGGCATCCATGAGCTCGGGCACGCGGGTCATGCCGCGTCGCTTCGGATACGTGTCGTGCCGGCCTTGCAGGGTGATGTTGATGAGCGGGTTGGCGATCGCATGCACGCCGGCTTCCGCGATGAGCGGGAGCAGTTTCGACACGTAGTAGTTGTCCATCGAATGCATCGAGGTGAGGTGCGAGCCCGTCACCCGCCCCTGCAAGCCCGTGCGGATGGTTTCGGCGGCCAGCGTCTCGATGTGTCGCGACAGCGGGTCGTCGGACTCGTCGCAGTGCATGTCCACGCGCAGGCCGCGTTCGGCCGCCAGTTCGCACAACCAGCGGATGGAGACGGCACCGTCGGCCATCGTCCGTTCGAAGTGGGGGATGCCGCCGACCACGTCCACGCCCATGTCCAGCGCGCGCAGGAGGTTCGCTTTCGCATGGGGTGAGCGCAGCAGGCCGTCCTGGGGAAAGGCCACCAGTTCGAGGTGCAGGTAAGGCGCGACGCGGCGCTTCACTTCGAGCAACGCCTCGACTGCCAGCAGGCGATCGTCGCAGACGTCCACATGGCTGCGAATCGCGAGCAGCCCCTGCGCCACGGCCATGTCGCAATAGGCCATCGCGCGATCGACCAGCGCCTGCTGGGTGAGGTCGGGTTTCAGTTCGCCCCACAGCGCGATGCCTTCGAGCAAGGTGCCCGAGGCGTTCAGGCGCGGCAGGCCGAGCGACAGCGTGGCATCCATATGGAAGTGCGCGTCGACGAACGGTGGCGCGACCAGCCGGCCCCGCGCATCGATCTCCTCCACGCCCTTCACCGGAAGGCCCGGCTGGATCGCCGCGAAGCGACCGTCCACGATCCCGATGTCGACGTCAGTGCGACCGTCGGGAAGGCTGGCGTGGCGGATGATGAGGTCCATGACGGGTCCGGGAAGAATGAGACTTCATGATACCGGCCGCATCGCCGCCGGGTCATCGCCGACAAGGTCGGCTCCCATCAGGCTCGCCTCGCCCTGGTGGGAGCCGACCTTGTCGGCGATCCCGCGGCAGCGGGCCAGTTCACCGCTAGCACCCGTCGCCGCTGAAGCGGCTCCCACCACTGAAGCGCGATTCACCCGATCGCGAACTTCTTCAACTTCCTCGGCACTGCCGCATTCTTCAGCGTCACGTACACCGGCAGGCCATCGGCCCCATACGGCGGCGGCGCTTCGCCCTGGATCAGCGGCGCCAGGTAACGGCGCGCCGCCGCGGTGATGCCGAAACCGTCCTTGGAGATGAAGTTCTTCGGCATCTTCTTCTCGTGATTGGCGATCTTGTCCAGCGGCGCCGCCTCGATCTTCCACTTGTACGGCTCGTCCGACATGCGCACGATCACCGGCATGACGGCATTGAGTCCTTCCGCCGCGTATTCCACCGCTTTCTTGCCCACGGCATAGGCCTGTTCCAGATCGGTCTTGGAAGCGACGTGCCGCGCCGAGCGCTGCAGGTAGTCGGGCAGGGCCCAGTGATACTTATAGCCAAGTTTCTCGCGCACCAGCGCAGCCAGCACCGGCGCGGCGCCGCCCAGTTGCGCATGGCCGAACGCATCGCGCGCGCCGGATTCGGCGAGGAATTTTCCTTCCTTGTCCTTGACGCCCTCGGAAACCACCACGGTGCAATAGCCCACCTTTTCGACGGTGGCCTTGACCTTGGCGAGGAAGGTTTCCGGATCGAAAACGTTCTCCGGGAACAGGATGACGTGCGGCGGATCGCCCGGCGACGAACCGGCGAGTCCCGCGGCCGCGGCGATCCAGCCGGCGTGGCGGCCCATCACCTCGATGATGAAGACCTTGGTGGAGGTATCCATCATGGAAGCGACATCGAGGCTGGCCTCGCGCACGGCGATCGCGGTGTACTTGGCGACCGAGCCGAAACCCGGACAGGTGTCGGTCACCACCAGGTCGTTGTCGATCGTCTTCGGCACGCCGATGCAGTTCACCTCATAGCCGAGCGCCTGGCCGATCTTCGAGACCTTGTTGGCGGTGTCCGCCGAATCGTTGCCGCCGTTGTAGAGGAAGGTGCGGATGTCGTGCGCCTTGAAGACCTCGATCAGGCGCTCGTACTCGGCGCGGTTCTCTTCCAGCGACTTCAGCTTATAGCGGCAGGAGCCGAAGGCACCGCCCGGCGTGTGCTTGAGGGCGGCGATGTTGGCCTTGGCTTCCTTGGAAGTGTCGATGAGTTCCTCGCGCAGGGCGCCGAGGATGCCGTTGCGCGCGGCATACACCACGATGCCCTTGTCCCGGGCCGTCTCGATGACGCCCGCGGCGGTGGCGTTGATCACGGCGGAGACACCGCCCGACTGGGCGTAGAGGAGTTTGCCGGCGGCCATGCTTCGCTTCCTTCTGGTGAGGCGGGAAGCGCAGGGTAGCGCGCCCGGCGTCATGGCGGCTTGAACGGGGCCAGTATGTCAGCCGTTTGACGCGACGGCGCCGCTGCCGTTACCTTGAGACCCATTTTCTCGTGTCCGGCGGCGGGTTTGCCCCGTGCGTCCGACGAAACGGAGCATCAATGCGACTCGTGCTATTCGGCGCCCCCGGTTCCGGCAAGGGTACCCAGGCCACCCGCCTCAAGGAACGCCTCGGCGTACCGCACATCTCCACCGGCGACCTGTTGCGCGCGGAGATCAAGGCCGGCACCGAACTGGGCCTCAAGGCCAAGGGCCTCATGGACGCCGGCCAGCTGCTGCCCGACGACATCATGCTCGGCATCATCGAGCATCGCCTTGGCGAGCCCGACGCGAAGCCGGGGTTCATCCTCGACGGCTATCCGCGCAACCTGGCCCAGGCCGACGCGCTCGATACCGTACTGGCCCGGATCGGCCAGCCGCTGGATGTGGTGGTCAAGCTCGACGTGCCCGATTCGGCCATCGTCGATCGTTGCGAGGTGCGTTTCGAGAAGGAAGGCCGTCCGGACGATAACCCGGACACGGTCAAGAAGCGCCTCGGCATCTACGCCGACCAGACCGCTCCGGTAGCCGACTTCTACAAGCAGCGCGGCAAGCTGCAGGTCGTCGACGGCGTCGGTGAACTCGACGACGTGACCCAGCGCGTACTGGATGTCCTGCCCGGTGGCGTCAAGGCCGCCAGCGCCTGATCCCCGTGGTCCGCCGGCCCGGCCGGCGGATCTCCGCGGTGCCCTCGCACCGCGCCAAGACGAGCCTCCTCATGCGCGTCCATATCCTCGGTATCTGCGGCACCTTCATGGGCGGCGTGGCCGCGCTCGCGCGCGAACTCGGCCTCACCGTCGAAGGCTCCGACGCCAACGTCTACCCGCCCATGAGCACCCAGCTCCAGGACCTCGGCATCGCGCTGATGCAGGGCTACACGGCGGAGCACCTGCAGCCGGCGCCGGACCTGGTCGTGGTCGGCAATGCCATGACGCGCGGCAACCCCGCCGTGGAATACATGCTCGACGAGGGCATGCGCTACATTTCCGGGCCGCAGTGGTTGGGCGAGACCTTGCTTGGCGGGCGCGAGGTCCTGGCCGTGGCCGGCACGCATGGCAAGACCACGACCACCAGCCTGCTGGCGTACCTGCTCGAATCCGCCGGCCTGTCGCCGGGGTTCCTCATCGGCGGTGTGCCGGGCAACTTCGATGTCTCGGCGCGGCGCGGCGAGGGCAAGCCCTTCGTGATCGAGGCCGACGAATACGATTCGGCCTTCTTCGACAAGCGTTCGAAGTTCGTTCACTACCGGCCGCGCATCGCGATCCTCAACAATCTCGAATACGACCATGCGGATATCTTCCCCGACGTGGCGGCGATCCAGCGTCAGTTTCACCATCTGGTGCGCACCGTCCCGGGCAACGGCCGCCTGATCGTCAACGCGGAGGACGCCTATCTCGCCGAGGTGCTGGCGATGGGGGCGTGGACGCCGGTGGAAACCTTCGGCATCGATGCCGGCGACTGGCGTGCCGAACTGCTGTCCTCCGATGGCTCGCATTTCCGCGTGCACCGCGCCGGCACGCCGTTGGGCGAGGTTCGCTGGGAATCGCTCGGCCGGCACAACGTCATGAACGCGCTGGCCGCGCTCGCCGCGGCGACGGCGGCCGGCGCCGATCCCGTCGCGCTGCTGCCGGCCTTCGGCGACTTCGCCAGCGTGAAGCGGCGCATGGAACTCATCGGCACGGCACGCGGCGTGACGGTGTACGACGACTTCGCCCACCATCCCACGGCCATCGCCACGACGCTGGCGGGCCTGCGGGCGAAGGTCGGCGGCGCGCGCATCCTCGTGGCGCTGGAACCGCGCTCGAACTCGATGCGGCTCGGCGCGCATGCCGAGGCGCTCGCGCCTTCCCTGGCCGACGCCGATCGCGTGGTCTTCCTGCACCGCCCCGAGCTTGCCTGGGATGCGGGGAAGGTGACCGCGGCGCTCGACGGCCGCGGCGCCACCTCGCCCACCGTGGATGGCCTCGTCGCCGCGCTCGCCGCGGAAGCACGCGATGGCGACCACGTGGTGTTCATGTCCAACGGTGGCTTCGAAGGAGCGCCGCGGCGCTTCTTCGCGGCGCTGGACGCGGGTTAGACTCACGGGCATGGCCGCGACCACGCCCGCCCTCGACCTTCCGCTGTTTCCCCTGTCGAACGTCCTCTTTCCGGGCGGTCACCTGCAACTGCGCATCTTCGAGCCGCGCTACATCGACCTGGTGCGCGAATGCGCGCGCACCGGCCGGGCCTTCGGCGTGTGCATGATCCTCGAGGGCAGGGAGGCGGGGCAGCCCGCCGTCCCCGCCGCGGTAGGCACGCTGGCCACGATCACCGATTTCCACACCCGTGAAGACGGCCTCCTCGGGATCGTCGCAGAGGGCGGGCGGCGCTTCCGGGTCATGCGTACGCGCGTGCGTTCGGACGGCCAGGTGCGCGGCGACATCGCCACCTGGCAAGACGAGGAAACCATCCCCTTGCCGGCCGAATTCGGTTTGCTGGCGACCATCCTGGAACGCCTCTCCGAACAGATGTCGCCGCCATGGCGCAACGACGTGGCGGCAAAGGCCGACGATGCGAGCTGGGTGGGCTTCCGTTTGTCGGAGCTGTTGCCGCTGGACCCTGACGAATGCCAGCACATGCTCGAACTTGCCGATCCCCTGCAACGCCTGGCCGAGCTGCGCGATATCCTTCCGCGTTTCCAACGCGCCTGAGGCAACCGTCATGACAACGCTCGCCGGCAAGACGCTGTTCATCACCGGGGCATCGCGCGGCATCGGGCTTGCGATCGCCCTGCGCGCGGCGCGCGACGGCGCGAATATCGTCATCGCGGCGAAGAGCAACGTGCCCAACCCGCGCTTGCCGGGCACCATCCATACGGCCGCCGCCGAGATCGAGGCCGCCGGAGGCATGGCCCTGCCGCTGAAGGTGGACATCCGCGAGGAAGCCGAAGTGCGCATGGCGGCCGCCACCGCCGCGGAACGTTTCGGCGGGATCGATATCCTGGTGAACAACGCCAGCGCGATCTGGCTGGCCGGCGTGGAGGACACGCCGATGAAACGTTTCGACCTCATGCACGAGGTGAACACGCGCGGCACGTTCCTTACTACGCAGGCCTGCCTGCCGTTCCTGAAGCATGCGCCGAACCCGCACGTGCTGATGCTTTCCCCGCCGCCGAGCATCGATCCGCGTTGGTATGCGCCGCACGTGGCATACACCATCGCGAAGTTCGGCATGAGTCATTGCGTGCTCGGCATGGCGCCGGAATTCGCGCCGATGGGCATCGCGGTGAATGCGTTATGGCCACGAACGGTGATCGCGACCGCCGCCATCGCGATGCTCGGCGACACGGTGCGTCCTGAGAATTGCCGCATACCCGAGATCGTGGCGGACGCGGCCTACGCGATCCTCACGAAACCGTCACGTGATTTCACCGGACGTTTCTGCATCGACGAGGACGTGTTGCGCGACGAAGGCGTGCACGACTTCGATCGCTATGCCGTGGCGCCCGGCAGCCCGCTGCTGCCCGACCTGTTCCTTTAGCGGCACCGGCTAGCCCGTTTGGTGTATGGCCGCTTTCGGCAAGCGGGTATACCGTCGATCCCGGTCGCCCATGCTTGGACAAGGGCGGCAAAGTGGGGCTTGCCGGCCTGCAGGGGTGCCGGCGGCGGGCCGAGGATGAGCCCGCGAAGCCGGCAGCAGGCCACGAGACGGGTGAGGAGCAGGCATGTCGCGCGGGGAATCGACGGGACGTTGCGTCGTTTGGGTAGGCAGACCGAGCGTCGAGGAACACTTCGGGCTGATCCGGGCAGGCTGGCGAACGCTGGTCGCCGATCCGGCGCGCGAGGATGCCGGATCGCCTGAATGCGGCGACGCCGCCATCGCGGTGGTGGACCTGCGCGCCAGTGCGCAAGCGGCCGTGCGCGTCCTCGCCGGGTTGCGTGAATCGCATCCGGGCATGGTCTGGATCGGCCTGACCAGCGCAAGGACACCCACACGTGACCCCTCCGTTCGGCATGTGTTGCCGCAAGCGTTCGAGATCATCGATGGCCCGTCGTCGTTCAGCGCGTTGCGCCGCGCGCTCGCCCGCGTTCCCGGGGATGGCATGGCGCATATCGACGACGACCAACCCAGCATGCTGACCGGCAGCAGCCCGGCCATCCGTGCGCTGTCGCAGAACATCCGCAAGTTCGCGCCCGTGGAATTGCCCTTGCTGATCACGGGCGAGACCGGTACCGGCAAGGAGATGGCCGCACGTGCCTTGCACCAGATTTCCTCGCGCAGCGGCCGGCCGTTCGCCGCGATCAATTGCGGCGCCTTGCCGGCCAACCTCGTGCAGTCGGAGTTGTTCGGTCACGAGCGCGGGGCTTTCACGGGGGCCACCGCACGGCGTATCGGCCACTTCGAATCCGCCGACGGCGGCATCGTCTTCCTCGACGAGATCGGCGACCTGCCACTGGATGCGCAGACCAACCTGTTGCGCGTGTTGCAGGAGGGAACGATCGAGCGGATCGGTAGTTGCCAGTCGATCAAGGTGGACGTGCGCGTGCTTGCCGCAACGCACGTGGATCTTGAAAAAGCGGTGGCGCAGGGGCGATTCCGCGAGGACCTGTTCTACCGGCTCAACGTGCTGCGCCTGCGCATGCCGCCACTTCGCGAGCGCCAGGGCGACATCGAATTGCTGGCGCAGCATTTCCTCGACGCCTTCCGTGAGAGTTATGGAACGCGGGCCCGCGCGTTCAGTGCGAACGCGCGCAAGGCGATGAGCGCGTTCGCGTGGCCCGGCAACGTGCGCGAGCTGATGAACCGCGTGCAGCGCGCGGCGGTGATCGCCGAGGATGCGCTGATCACGCCGGAGGACCTGGAACTGAGCCTGGACGCGACCGCTGGCGATCGTGACAGCCTCGGTAGCGCGCGCACCTCGGCCGAGCGCGAGGCGATCGTCGATTGCCTGCGCGCGAGCGCCTTCAACATCAGCGAATGCGCGCGTCGGCTGCGCGTTTCCCGCGTCACCGTCTATCGGCTTTGCAAGAAGCATCAACTGGCCCTCGATCAGTTGCGTTGACGGCCCTGGTTCCACCTGCCCGGAAAAAGAAAACTCCCGGTCCTCGGGAGGACCGGGAGTTCCCATTCGTTCGTCCGGCTTGGCAGGGTCGTCGGGCGAGCGAACCACGCGGCTTCACAGGGCCTTGCCCCTGAAGCGGAGCAAGCGCCGTGCCACCGTACCGATGCTTTGATTCGCAAGGAATTTTTTGCGACGACCCCGACGCCGGCCGTTCAGCCGGTGTAGCGACGTGTAACACGACGTTGCAGGGGAGACACACGTCGCACGTTGTCGGGGCGACCATCGCCTTATACGATGCGGTTTTCACGCGCGTGCACGCGCATCCATCCTGCATGGGTTCCGGCGCTGCGGCCGGGGCCGGGAGTCCGTTCCAATGTCGTCGCATCCTGTCGATCCCTCCGATCTTCTCGGCCTGGGCAAGCGTTACTGGCTGCCTGTCTACCGCCCGCGCGACGTCGTGCTCGACCACGGCAAGGGCGCGCGGGTGTGGGACACGCAAGGCCGTGACTACCTGGACTTCGGGGCCGGGATCGCGGTGAACTCGCTCGGCCACCAGGACCCCGATCTCGTCGCGGCGCTGGTGGCCCAGGCGCACAAGCTCTGGCACGCCAGCAACGTCTTCTATTCCGAGCCACCGCTGCGCCTGGCGCAGGAACTGGTGGATCACGCGCCGTTCGCCGAGCGCGTTTTCCTGTGCAATTCCGGCGCCGAGGCGAACGAGGCCGCGATCAAGCTGGTGCGCAAGTGGGCGGCCTCGCAGGGGCGCGGCCCGGAAGAGCGGGTGATCGTCACCTTCAAGGGTTCTTTCCACGGACGCACCCTCGCCACGGTCACCGCGACCGCGCAGCCGAAATACCAGGAAGGCTACGAGCCGTTGCCCGGTGGCTTCCGCTATGTTCCGTTCAACGACCCGGCGGCACTGGAAGAAGCGTTCGCCCAGGGTGGCGTCGCGGCCGTCATGCTCGAACCGGTGCAAGGCGAGGGCGGCGTGATGCCGGCCGCGCCGGGCTTCCTGAAGAAGGTGCGCGAGTTGTGCGACGAGCACGGCGCATTGATGGTGCTCGACGAGATCCAGTGCGGCATGGGCCGCACGGGCACGCTGTTCGCGCATAGCCACGACCATGTCACGCCCGATATCGTCACGCTGGCCAAGGCGCTCGGCGGCGGCTTTCCCATCGGCGCGATGCTGGCGGGACCGAAGGTGGCCGAGGTCATGCAGTTCGGTGCCCACGGCACGACCTTCGGCGGCAATCCCATGGGTGCCGCGGTGGCGCGCGTGGCCCTGGCCAAGATCGCCTCGCCTGCGGTGCTGCTCAACGTGGAGCGCCAGTCCAACGACATCCGCAAGGGCCTCGACAAGCTCAACCACGAGTTCCAGCTGTTCTCGGAGATTCGCGGCCGCGGCCTGATGCTGGGCGCCGTCCTCGATGCCTCATACAAGGGCCGCGCCGGCGAGATCCTGGACATCGCCGCCGCCCACGGCCTGCTGATCCTCCAGGCCGGTCCGGACGTGCTGCGTATCGTGCCCCCGCTGACGATCACGGACGAAGAGGTGGCCGAGGGCCTGGAGCGCCTGCACGCCACGCTGGCCGAGTTCGCGCAGGAAGCGAAGGTCGCCTGATAAAGCCGGGTCGGCTCCCACCGGAGCTACCCATCGACAGCGATCCCGGATGCTGCGAACCCTTGTGGGAGCCGACTCTGTCGGCGATCCCGCGCGGCAGCGGGCCGGGTTGAGGCAAGCACCCATCGCCGCTGAAGCGGCTCCCACAGGGAAGCCGCTCCCTTTAAAGCCCGGCGAACGTCGCGGTAGCCGCGTCGATGGTTGCTTCGATCTCCGCATCGCCGTGCGCGCTCGACACGAATCCAGCCTCGAACGCCGACGGCGCGAGATACACGCCGCGTTCGAGCATGCCGTGGAAGAACCGGTTGAAGGCCGCCACGTCGGCCGCGGTGGCTTGCGCGTAGCTCTCGACCCTCTCGTTCGTGAAGAACAAGCCGAACATCGCCCCGACACGATTCACGCTGAAAGGAATGCCAGCCTTGCGCGCGGCGCCGAGAATGCCATCGGTGAGCCTCTCGGTGCGTGTAGCGAGGTCGTCGTGGAACCCGGGTGCCTGGATCAATTGCAGCATCGCCAGCCCGGCGGCCATGGCGACCGGATTCCCCGACAAGGTGCCCGCCTGGTAGATCGGGCCCGAGGGGGCGATCTGCTGCATCAGATCGCGGCGGCCGCCATAGGCGCCGACCGGCATGCCACCACCGATGATCTTGCCGAAGCAGGTCAGGTCAGGGGTGATGCCATAGTGGGCCTGTGCTCCGCCCAGGGCGACACGAAAGCCGGTCATCACCTCATCGAAGATCAGCAGCGCGCCGTAAC